>JBAQFZ010000036.1:0-12525 GCA_049287525.1 Halobacteriota archaeon
CTCAAGAAGTCCAATACAAAATCGTATGCAAATGCTTCTTTGTATCTATAAATTCTCAGGAATGGGACGGTTTTGTTTCCTACGTATGAAACCACAGAGCCTAATTTTAACTCGTCGTGTATATGATTTTTGAATTTATGCTCTATTTCTTGTCGGGTTGAGTTAATGGGATAAAGCGGCCTTAGCGTTGTTAGTTCTTCAGCAAACAGCATCTGTTGGGGGTTATTGCCTGTTAATTCCTTCTGCCTTGAGATTTTTTTCAGGTTCATATCCTTAATCTGATCCTCAGTTATAATTGGCAATCTTATTTTAGGTATAATTCTTTTTTGTCAAGGTCGTCAAAGAAACACATCCTGATATTCGGACATTTAGACTTTGAGGATTTATAAATTCGATGAAAATTAGATTTTTCATTTAATGATTTCCATCGATCAGAATAAACTTGTTTTAGGACAAATAATGTAAATAATAAGGGGGTAATGATTACTGAAGAAGGGATTCTTATTGAGTTAGAATGACCAAAATGAAAATGTGACACACTATGTACACCTGGTGAATACTCTCTCTCTGAGTAGTCGTATCTAATCAATACAAAAGTATCTTTTTGGGGAGCTTCACTTAAAGCTTGTTCATACTCATATTTGTATTCGTAACCCACTTCATTAAATGACAAACCTCTCTCCATTAAATACTCTTTATATGTAGGAAAATCATATGGAAATTGATAGTATGCATATCTTAATGTAACATTATCGGTAGAATTTTGGTTATATTCAAATTGAAGGAAAGATTCATCAAAAAGTAAAAAGTGATAATCATGTTTGTTCAGCGCAATCAAATATGCGTTAAAAAAATCTTTTACTCTATCTACTCTAATAAATTCACCGGATATTGGCTTCTTATAAAAATCAGCACTTTTAAGTAAGTCAGACTTACTTAGTAAACGTTTTGCATGTTCTCTGGACATATTAAAATCCTTATAGTTCATTTAAGCTTTTTTCTTTTCTAATAATTCCTGCAAGAGGACATCTTTATCCATACCCAATTCATTAGCCTTACTCTCTATATATCTCCTCATTTCGTTATACTGAGCCTGCTTTTGTGCCAAATCTCGCCTGAAAAGCTTTAAATCATCTAAATCAGGCATCTCAAAAACCAATTGATAGTCAGTATCAATAACTTTTTTAATCTCTTTTTCAAATTCTGATGCACCCTTACCCATGCCAGTAATAGTTGCCCAAGCATTGGCTCTCGTAATCGCTGTAAATAACTTATTCCTCGCAACTATTGAATGTTTATTGTTGAAGATCTTATCAACACCAACTATATAAACACTACCCGCTTCATTTCCTTTTGCTCGATATACCGTTGTTAGCGTGATATAATCCTCAACCATAAAATCGGTAGTATTTGAAGGCGCATCTAACAAATTAAATGTTTTAATGCCCACATCATTTAGTTTCTTAGATATTATGCGAAAATAATTTCGTGCTTCAAAATCGTCTAAAGATATGACTATAATATCTTGTGGTAGAAGCTCTTCATCTAAATCCTTTTTAATGTTGTCCACAATGAACTGACATTCTTCATCAAGTTTATCAAATACCTTCCATTCAATAGCGCTGTTATCCTTATCCAGTAATTGATCTTTTATTAATGGGCTATTTTCTTCTGGTCGGCTAATTACCATGTGGTCACCTGTATTGTAGCCCCCTTCCAATATCTTAAAACCCAAGTCTTCCCAATGTTCTTTACTCTCAGGCATTTGAATTATCTTATCACTGTAAATACCTAATCCTAAAGCCATTCCGGCAACCAAAATGGTACGTGGATTTCTGTAACATTTATGTAAGACCATATCTTGCCCCTCCTCCGTAGAGGGTTTTGAAAAATCTATGTATGGCTCACCTGAAGGTTTCTTACCAAACGTTTTTATTGTATCTTGAATCTCCATATTCAAAATATTTTGACATTCATCATATCCCCAGATTACCCTGTCATTTTGTGTTATCTTGCGACAAAGACGATAAAAGTAGGGTGGGAAATCTTGACCCTCGTCTAAAATGCTATAGTCATATGATCTCTTCAGATTATGTTTTTCCAAATCTTCGCAGACCCTGTTAAATGCTTGCCCTCCATAATACTGTCTAACATCACCAAACGTAATTGGTGGAATTTCGTTATCAATACAAGTGTTATAATATACTCCGCTTAGGTTCTTTCCACCCCATGCGTGCATAATGTCTATTTTAGTCCAATCTGGATCTATGTCAGCGAATTCCCTGTAAAACCTGGTTATTAACCTCTTCACATAATCATGTAATTGTTTTGTCCAGTATGTGTAAAGAATACGTGCATCCGAGTCCTCTGAATGAATTCGAGCAGCCTTCATGGCTAGCACAATTGTTTTACCGGATCCTGCTAACCCCCGTATTCTTTGTGGACCATCAATAATGCGTATCGCAGCTCTTTTCTGCTCCAAATCGAAAGTTGCTATTTCTGATTCTATTTTTTCGAGTATTCTTCCTTTAGTATCCTCTCCTGAAACTAATGACCTTTTTTTTGCTTTTATTATAGCATGAGAACCTTCTATGATAGACAAAATTTCTTTAACGACATTTTCCCTTAATGGACTATCAAGCTTAAAATCTCCAATCAAATTTCTTAAATCCGCAGATTCACTTACAATTGCCAGTTCATCCCATTCTGTTTTAATTTGTTCATTATATTCATGAATGTATAGAGCAGGTTTTATCCTTACACTATCTATTAAACTAATAGGGCTCTTCCTCAGAAGTCTACTTTTTATTAACTTGGAAAATAGTAAACTATACACCTGTTCAAAATCCGCTATTATTTCTTCAATCAATTCTGGATTTAATGTCCGCTTTGATTGATCTAAGCATTTAAATATTATAATCCCGTGATTTTTACTTACTATCATCACATCAGGATTTTTTTTAGAGGAATCACTATCTACATATAAAGGGAAATTATGATAAACTATTGCTTCCGTTAAAGCCAGCTCATCGCTGTTCTCTTTTAATAGAGAAATTAGTGCCTTTGCACTCGGATGCTTATTTAATATGGGTTGATTTGCATTTATTTCCATAAAATAATTATGTTATTAACCTTATATATACCTTAAGGGCAACTGTAATATCTCATAAAAATCTGTGTAATCTCGTGGTTAAAAATAAAAAGGGGATGCCCCCTTTACTCATTTCACATACAGTGTTCCTTTAGCCTTCTTCGCCGTCATTGCGAGATCGCCACTGTATTTCTTGTATGCCACACCGTCTATTGATTCCGTACCCTCCAACTTAAACGAAGGTATCATATCCCGTACAGTACCATTCACCATTATCTCACCACTCGTCATATCAGCACCGGGCATCACCGCATCGCCTTCTATCACTATTTTACCACCGTGCATGTTCAATCCTGCGAGCATTGCCGCATTCCCTTTTATTACTATCTCGCCACCACCCATGTACTGCCCGACACACTCATCTGCATTGCCGCCCACAGTCACTTTGCCGCCTGTCATACCTGTCATCTCGCCGCGGTACATTGCGCAGAGGTTAGCTCCGGCATCTCCTTCTATAATCAGTTCTCCACCGTGCATTTCTCGACCGGCCCAGCAATCAGCATTACCCTTTACCGTTATTTTACCTCCGCTCATCATCGCACCGCAGTGCATGTCCACGTCACTCTTTGCCTCTATCTCGCCGGCTTTCATACCATCACCTATATGCTTTACACGCGACAAATCACCCTCCAGCACGAGCTTCACCTCTTCTGCACTACCGGCATCTCCTTCTACGCTCACATCGAACAGATTGCCCGTATTCTCTTCCCGGTTCCCCCACCAGACCTTCACTGCTTTTATCTCCGCTTCATTCTTACCAAACAGTTTATCCGGATTCAATGGGTCCGCTTCAACCGGTATTTTCGCAATTCCATTCGTAACTTCTTCTTTCAACCTCAATTTTATCGTCTGCATTTTTCTCTCCTCCTCCCGCTCTTTAGCTACGCATTGGCGCTTTTATCTCGTATGGATTCGGCACGTAAGCGTCCTGAACCGGATAATTGTTGAATGTCACCGAGTAGTAATGCTCGAATTTGTCCTTCAGGTTAGTCATCATCTCATCCATAAGTTTTGGGTCGCATTCCGGCGTTACAAAGAACGTCCTTCCCGCAGGTGTCGCTACCACTTCTCCATCTTTCACCACCACTTCACCGCCTTTTATTGTGTATTTCGTATTCAAGAACGCTCTTTGTATCTTACCGGCATCCTTCTCCTCCGGTGACATATCGTAAATCGCAACGTCACCGTCAGCACCAACGCCAAGATGCCCTTTTCCATGTTCGTGCAACCCCAGAGCCTTCGCAGTCATTCCTCTCGTTATTATCGCTATCTCGTTTAAATCATATTCCCGGTCTATTGAAGGCAGTTCGGCTCTTTTGTATATCGCAGAGTGCATATCTGCCGCTGACTCCTCCCGCCTCTTCTTGCTCATCAGCATCGAAATGATAATTGGATACCCGATGAACGGACCGGCGTTCGGGTGGTCAGTCGTGAGCGCAACTTTCCAGGGGTCTTTAATCAGCAGTGCTAGTTCCTGACCTATCGCCCATTGAATGGTATGCACACTCACTTTCCCGGAATACAGGAACGGTGTTATTCCTGAGCCCGTTTCAAGCTCTACATCGTGATTCGTCCACTTGCGACCCGTTATCTGATACAAACTGTATTCCATCGGTCCATCTGCGGTCATCGTCGTTGTATCCCCCAAAATCACCGACCCGATGTCAATGGTAACGTGCTCGTTCTTGTTCACGTAATCCGCAATATCCTTTGCCCGTGACTCGAAATCTCCCCATGTCGTGCCACCATAAGAATGAAACTGTGTGTGTGTCGCGTGCATGACCTGACGGTCTTTAGATGGTTTTATCCCTTTTACTAAATCGTAAGTTGCCATTGTTACTTCGTAGTTACCCGGATGACCGAGCATATTCCCATGCACATGGATGCTGTGCGGCATATCAAACTTCTCATTCGCCACCGCCAGGCTCTTTATTATCTCCGCGGGCGTAACGTCGAAATACGGCACCGCATCGTTCAAATCGCAGTTCTTTGCCCATCCCCACGCCTCTGTTCCGCCGGGATTCACTATCTTCACACCGTATCCCTTTGTTGCCTTTATTATCCACGCAATATACGCCGCAAGCAGGTCCATATCCCCGCTCTTTACATAATCCAGCGTCATCCAGTTGTTATCAATGAGCGGCATTGCCGCATTATCCAGTATCGGGATGTCTACCATCTCCTCGTGCGTGTGCCTTGCCGCAAGCGGAGGCATTGCCGCTTCCATCACGAACGTGTAGCCCATCTTCGCATACCGATAGCCAGTAGCAAACGTATTTGGGACAGAATAGCCAGACTGCGCTCTGCAAACTTTCGTCTTCGGTTCTCTTCCTTTCCTTCCGTCTTCTGGTCTGAATAACCGTCCAGCATTTACTTTGCCACCGGCAATGTGCGCATGGATGTCCACACCACCGGGCATTACCACCCGTCCCCCGGCATCTATCACCTTCGGATTCTTTACTTCTTCTACTACTTTCCCATCTCGAATGCAAATATCCTTCTTCTCGCCGTTCACTCCATTTATCGGGTCGTAAACCACCCCATTCTTTATTAGTAATTCTTCAACCATATCTTTACCCCCTTTATATATCTCCTGTTATATGGCTCTTTTTCCGCACTTCTCCCCATTTTCTAATCGCCTCCGTGTGGGCACCCAGAATTCTCTCTATCCTGAACAGTTCAACGATTATGGTAATTAAAAAAGCATAAATAGGTGTTATTAAGGCGATTATTGCCGTTTCAACCATCTTACTTGCCCTCCTTCTCTCTTATCGCTCTTACTTCGTCCAGTATCCTCTTCATTATCTCCTCATCCGCCATGTATTCTGTATCCACCAGCTTACGCAGTCTTATAGGAATGTTATCCATCCGGTAGACGTTCCCTTCCGCCTCTATTCCACTTATCGCCGCCGGAATGACAACGTCTGCAAACTCAGTCGTCGGATTGGCAAACGGGTCTACCTGAATAACCGGAATCTTAGCCAGGTGCCTTATTGACTCACCCGGGAAATGCGCTCCGGGGTCTGTAGCAATAAATAATGCTGCGTCACACTCACATCTCACCAAAAGATCAGTAGCTGATGTCTCTCCCGGGTTATACCACGCATAGCCGTGTGATAAGTCAACAGCAAATGGATACCCGGTCTCCCACGTGCATACCTGATTGAACCCATTTACGTTGTAATGCCCACGCATCGGCATTATATTAAACTTGGTGTGCGTATGCGCTGCTCTTGTTGCCTGTATCGCATTAACGATATTGTTGTGCCTTGCTCCCGTGTGCGTCACGCCCATACCGAAGAATATCATCCCGAACTTGGAGGCTTTCATCATCTCTACGGTCTCTAACAGGTCTTTCTTTGACACGCCCCCTACTTCGTCCGGTACCACATCCTCATGCCCATATAGAATAGCCCGTAACGCAGAGAAGACCAGATAATCTTTGCCTTGCTCCAGTTGCAGGAATACATCCGCCATCTGCGCCGTCTTCGTCGCTCTTACGTCCACAACGACAAGTTTCTTGTTCTTCTTGCCCTCTTCCGTCCAGTACCCCTTCGAGATATATGAATACCGCTTCATGTGGTTGGCATGTGCAGCAGTTGGATTCGCACCCCAATATACAATGAGGTCCGCACGGTTTTTCACTTCCCCTAACGTGCAAGAAGGCAGACCAACGTCCTGAATCGCCAGCACTGAAGGTCCGTGACATACCGAAGCCGTATTGTCTATAACGGCACCTATCTCCTCCGCAAGCTCTATCCCAACCTTATCCGCCTCACAGACCGTCGAACTCCAGCCATACAAAAGCGGTCTCCGTGATGCCGCCAGTATCTCCGCTGCCTTCCTTATCGCATCATCGTAAGAGCACTCCTTTAAAGCACCTTTTTCTCTTATCGCCGGGCTCTCTATCCTGTTGTGACCCATCAACTTGCTCTTCCCTACTGCACATGCTCCCTTCTTCACCTTCTTCACTTCATTATCCTCTACTTCTACCACTATATCATCGCATACACATCCACACAGGGAGCATACAACATCCGTAATTTCTACCATTTCTCCTTCTTCCCCCTTATTAGCCCATATATGTCTGCATCAGTTCTTTTACTGGCAGAACTTTATCGCTCGTCTTCTCTATCTCCGCATCTATCCCCTTATACGTGGGCATACCCCCCCCATGTGTATCTCCGCTGACGACAGCATTTGCCCAGGGACCCATAGGAATAAATACAATACCCTCCGGAGTTCCACCATCTTCCTTCGCTTTCACTACCACTTCTCCGAAACGTGTTTTCACCTTCACTGACTCGTCTGCCGCCACACTCAGTTTTTCCATATCCTCTTTGTTCATCTCACAGGTCGCCACTTCATCAAAATACTCCTCCGAGAGCTTGTTATCCAGATTCTGACCCTGCACAATCGTTCTCCCACTTATCAAAATCACTTTTGTCCCCATTTTTATCCACTTTTAGGTTATATTTATAAACATTTAAACCTTTCGGATTTGTTTTCGATATATATATAATAGCATGGCGACGAAGATATACGGGATTATCGGCGACCCGGTAGAGCACAGCCTCTCTCCGGTTATGCATAATGCCGCCTTTGATAAACTCGGTCTGGATGCCGTTTATCTCGCATTTCGCGTGCCGCTGGACGAAGTAGAGGTGGCGATAAAAGGAGCGAAAAGCCTCGGCATTCAGGGTCTTAATGTCACGATACCGCTAAAAGAAAGAGCGCTTTCGTTTGTGGATGCAGAAGAAGTGGCGAAGAAAATAGGTGCAATAAATACCATTGATTTCAGTCGTGGCATGCCTGCTGGCTATAATACCGATGGGATTGGCTCGCTGAAGGCACTTAAGGGAGTCGTGGGCGAAATAGCAGATAAAAGCGTGTTAATTCTCGGAGCTGGCGGTGCTGCAAAGGCAATCTCTTATTATCTCGATGCAGAAGGTGCAAAGATAAAGATAGCAAACCGGACGAGGGAAAGAGGAACTCGTCTGGCTTCTAATCTTCGTAATGCGAATTCTATTAGTCTGGGTGTAGAGTTCAAAAAGCAGATCAAAGATTCGGATATATTGATAAATACTACTTCTGTGGGTATGCACCCGAACGAAGATGCTACTCTTGTAACAGCAGATTTGATGCACCCGGAACTCGTGGTCTTCGATATTGTGTATAATCCAATGGAGACGAAGTTGTTGAAAGAAGCGAAGCGTGCGGGTGTAAAAAAGATAGTAGATGGTGTGAAGATGCTCGTCTATCAAGGAGCTGCTTCGTTCAGGATATGGACGAAGAGGGAGCCGCCAGTAGAGGTGATGGAGAAGGCGGTTAGGGATGCTTTACGCACGGGTTTAAATATCCGTACAAAGAGCATTATAACCCCACGATCGAGCGATGAAAAATTATGAGTATGCAAGAAGAATAAGTAATGATATAGAAATGCGTAAACCCGGGGAAGTCAAAGGTAGCACACTTCCTGCCCTGTTTCTTCGCTTCCTGACAGGCATAGCGCCCAAACGCAATGATCCTGCTCTTCTCTGGCTCGTTGAGGTTCAGTTCTGAGGTGGCGGCTTAACCTTTCCTCAGGTTGGATTTGCACCAACTGGATATTATGAATTTTGCTCGGCGCACTTATTATCATCCTTCGCTTTAGGTTTTTTGTCTTCTCTTTTCCAATCGCTTGGTCAGAAACTTCTCAAACTCGATGATGATGAACATCGGGAGCGCGACTAAGATCATAGCGAGCCAGCACTCGGCTGATAAGGGTGCCGTTCTAAACGGATTAATGCCGATATACAGAGGCGCATAGATGATGGTAAGCTGGAGCCCGAGCGTTATTGCAGCGCCGATAAGCACCCATTTGTTTGAGAAAGGACTGAAGGTAAACGCCGACTCGGTGATTGACCTGGCGGTAAAGAGATAGCAGAGGTGAACAAGCATTACCGTGGTGAACGCTGCTGTTTGCGCAGGTCTCAGTAGTTCCTTGAGTAGTTCCTCGTCCACTACTGACCCGGAAATGACAAGCATCCCGTAGTAGTAATACATCAGGAAACCTGCGAGTGCCATTACCAACGACACCATTCCCACCTTCTTGAAGAACGGGCTATCGGTTATCCGTTCTTTAGGATTGCGAGGCGGTCTATCGAGCAATCCCCTTTCCTTCGGCTCTCTGATGAGCGGTAATGCGAGGGCTACGGCATCAAGCAAATTTATCCAGAGGATTTGCACCGGCTCGATAGGAAGGCGCCCCCCAAGGTGAGGATTAAAAATGCCGACAAATGGTGCCAGTAAAATCGCTCCTAATACCAGCAGGGTTTGTCCGCCGTTTGTAGGAAGCGTGTACAGAATGACCTTTCGGATGTTCTCGTAGAGATATCTGCCCTCCTCTACGGCCGCCACTATGCTCGCGAAGTTATCATCGGTTAGAATCATATCAGAGGCTTCCTTGCTCACTTCTGTTCCGGTTATTCCCATGGCTATCCCTATGTCTGCAGCCTTGAGCGCAGGCGCATCGTTTACGCCATCGCCGGTGACAGCGATAATATGCCCCTTTCTCCGCAACTGGGTGGTTATCCTGAACTTATGCTCCGGTGCAGCCCGGGCGTACACCGAAACGGCATCCACAACGTCATACAATTCATCGTCGCTCATTCGTGAGAGCTCTTCCCCTATCAACACTCGATCTGCATCGCTGCCAATTCCTAACTGCTGTGCAATCGCTTTTGCAGTCTTCGCATGGTCACCGGTGATCATCAGTACTCGGATTCCTGCACGTTTGCATTTCTGGACGGCTTCCATCGCTTCTTCCCGGGGTGGGTCAATCATCCCCTGGAATCCGAGGAACGTCAGCCCTTCCAAATCCTCAGCATTAAGTTGCTTTTTAGCTCTGGGCACCAGCTTATATGCCATACCCAGAATCCTCAGAGCAGCTCCAGCCATCGCATCCGCCTCTACCACTATCTCATTGCTGCGAAGAGGCACAGTACTTCCGTTGACCAACTGGTTTTGGCACAATCCTAAAACCCTCTCCGGCGAGCCTTTCACATAGATTACATTCCAATCGGCGCGTTCATGTAGCGTAGCCATGTACTGCAGCTCAGCTACAAACGGTATCTCGTCGAGTCGATGAAGCTGCGGGGTAAGACCAGCTTTCAGTGCAGAGACGACCAAAGCGCCTTCTGTGGGATCTCCAACAATGCCATACCCCCCTTCTTTTTCTTCATCCTCGACGAGTGTGGCGTTGTTGCACAGGTAACCTGCTCTCAAAGTTTCAATCAGCTCTTTACTCTCTTGTTCTGGATTAATTGCGCTATTCTCGAGAAAGAACTTTCCCTTTGGTTCATAACCAACACCACTAACCTTGTATTCCTTCCCGCCGGCGTAGATCCTCGATACCGTCATTTGATTTTTGGTGAGTGTCCCTGTTTTATCGGTGCATATAACCGTCGTGACTCCAAGCGTTTCGGCTGCTGGCAAATTCTTTATGAGCGCATTTCGCCGTGCCATGGTGATTGCACCAAACGCTAAGGTTATGGTCAGTATCGCGGGCAGCCCCTCAGGTATTGCCGCAACCGCTAAAGACACCGAGGCAAGGAATGAATACACCCATGGAAATCCAAATAGTACTGCGAGTATAAAATTGAGTGCTGCAACTGCGAGAATTGCGATGACTAAGAATCGGGTGAAGTCCGCCATCTTCCTCGTAAGTGGTGTAGTGGTTTCTCGAGTCTCTTTCATCAGTTCTGCGATTCTGCCAAGCTCTGTATGCTCGCCGGTCCCTACGACCACCCCCTTGCCTGAACCACTGGTGATAAACGTGCCACTGAATGCCATGCAGTACTGATCAGCGGGTACTATGTCAGGCTTCGGGATAGGCTCGATAATCTTCCTTACCGGTACTGATTCTCCGGTGAGTGCCGCTTCATCAGCACTCATGTTTTTTGTATAGAAGAGCCGCAGATCCGCAGGCACTTTGTCCCCCTCATCCAAGAGAACCACATCACCAGGAACCGCCTCCCGTGCAGGTATATCTGTCTGGTTACCATCTCTGAGCACGGTGCACTTCGGCGTCATCAATTTCTTCAGCGCTTCGGCCGCAGTTTCAGCTTTCCCCTCTTGAATGAACCCAATTATGGTATTGGCTAAGACCACCGCCAGAATAACCGTGGCATCCATCCAGAGATCCAGAATAATGGTAACGAGAGCGGCGAAGAGCAAGACATAGATCAACGAGCTGTGAAATTGCATCAGAAACCGAATGAGCGGGCCGCGTTTCTTGAACTTCAACTCGTTATAGCCATATTGCTCAAGCCGTGCTTTCGACTCGTTGGAGGTGAGTCCCTCACTGCTTGTTTTTAAAGTGTCAAAAACCTGCTCCACAGACAGTTGGTACCAGCTCTTATCTTGGTGCAACGCTAATTCCTCTCTATAATTAATAAGTGTGATCTTTAAAACAATTTATCAGTGTTCAAAGCTTCTCGAATCATCCTCTCCTCACTTCCGGTATCTACCAGCAGAAACGGCGTTTCACTCAACTTGTGCGGCGTCGCAAGCACAATCATATTCTCAACCCCAACCTTTTCGATCACCTTTGCACTGAGCTGCTGATTGCCCCTCCCGAAGATAAAGCCTTGCGCACCAATCGGACTCACAAGTATCTTCGCTTTCTTACCCCTCGTGTTTTTAAGCAAATGGAGCAATTCCTGCTCGTTCAGATTTCTCCCCACCAATTTCCCATCTTTAACGGCATCCACGCCGAGCAGTGTCTTCTCTTCGCCCAGACCCAACAATTCCGCAATTTTATGGATGGTGGTACCGGCACCTAAGATATAACCTGAGTTTCTGAGTTGTATAGGCTACACCTCTAAAAGAGCGCATCTGCAATAAGTTGTTCTATCGTCATTACATCTGTTATATTTCCCTCATACGTCCTGAAAAGGACGGGCAAACCTTTGTTCTTTGTTACGACCAATCCAATGTTTATTTGAGGTAAGCTGTGATCATCCCGATTGTACCCGGGTCGCGCTTCAGGCAATTTTGTCGAGTAAAAATAAATGGAGGTGAGGTCATAGATCAGTGTAGACGTTTCTCTCTCTCGAGATGCTTTATTTGGTTGAACAGTTCAATCCACACGTCAACGATACCCTCAGGGCTATTTTACTGCCGGTCTTCATTACAGCACCGAGATTGCTGGATTTTAGTTTCTCTGGGGTGATGCCGGTGAGTTCTTCCAGTGCTGTATCCCGATACCATTTAGAAGCGGTATTCCTGACCACTGCAGAGTATGTATAGGATATCGAACATATCCAGACCAGTTACGCATCAATGACCCATGGCCAGTGAATCAGGGTGACGCATACTGGGAATACTGGAAC
>JBAQFZ010000037.1:0-2323 GCA_049287525.1 Halobacteriota archaeon
CGGGAGATGTCCGCTTATTGTGGGCAATTGCGCAGGATCTTGATTTTATCCCCATAATAGACAGAATATGCTGCGGAAAATCACAGATTGAAGGGCTGTCTCCCGGGAAATTGCTGACCGTCTGGGCGATAAATCGGGTTATCGACCCCGAGAGTGCCACCCAACTGGAACGCTGGGTACCTACTACGGATCTTCCTTATCTGGCGGGCATTCCGGCGATGGAATTCACAAAGGCTGCGTTTCTCTCAGCACTCGACTTTGTATGCATGGATGACCGTGCCAGCGGGCGTGTCGCAGATTTGAGCGCCGAACTGGACGATGCCCTCTACCAAAAATGGCGCTCTGACCATCCCTTACCACCGGGAGAGAAGGAAACCTTGGCTTACGACCTTACAACCGTCCTATTCTTCGGGGTTAGCTGTCCTCTGGCGGAATTGGGATATAATCCTGAGAGGATCCGCCGTCACCAGGTGAACCTCGCAGTACTGGTATCGAAGCATGATAAACATCCCATTGCGCATTTTGTCTACAATGGAAGCCGTCACAGCGCATCAACCGTGAAGAATCTCCTCGCTCGCTTAAACGGTATGTCCATCGAATCAGGCACGCTGATTTGGGACCGCGGCAACGCATCTAAAAGTTATGTGAAAATGGTAGAAGATATGGAGTGGAAATTGATATGTGGCATACCAAAAACGTCCAAAGAGGCGAAAAAAATCATCAGTACGACCGATGTCCCCATAGGTCCGGATACACTTGCCCGCAGCAGTCGAGCCGGGCACATATATGCGATAAAAACGCAGAGTAAATTATACTGGCGAGAGCGTTCGTTAGTCGTTTATACTAACCGGGAAAGGGGCGTTAAGGAAGCCGACTCAAGAAACGAGGCTTTGACTATCGTCGGCAGGGAACTCGATGAATTGAGTGAGAAAGGGCAGGATTGGTCAGAGAAGCGCCTTCACAGCCAGATAAAGTCTATCCTGAACTCGTGGTCAACTTTTATTGACGCACGAGTGAGCAGAAAAAAGGAGGGGCCGCGTATCGTGTGGAGCTATAAAAAGCAAGAATTGAGGTTGGCAGAGTGCATCGATGGGAAATGGCTTATCCTTTCAACAGATGAAACGCTGAATGCCAGCGAAGCAGTGAATGTGTACTTGGAGAAGGATTTCATCGAGAAGGTGTTTCGCGTTTTGAAGACGCAGGAGGAGGTTGAGCCAGTGCGCCATCGGCTTGAGCACCGGGTGAGAGCGTATCTGTTCGTGTGCATGCTGGCGTATCGGTTATTATCGGCGCTTCAGTGGAAGCTGAAAGAAGCTTCGGGCAGGGAGGATTCATGGGAACGTGCAGATACGCTTTTGCAAGCCCTTGGCAGGGTAGAACGGGCGGAGGTCACGTTTGGTAATGAAATAAAGACGTTATACCTCAATGTGACAAAGGCGGTAATGGATAGTTTGAAGGAAATCGGCATGAATGATTTACTTAAAGAGGAAACACGACTCGCAGATTGCCTGAAAATGTAGGTGGCACATTTATTCTAAACAGGTTATCATTATGATAAACCTTAATTGAATAATTACCTCCTTTAGGTGTCTCATAAGCGTCAGCCATTTTAAGTTGAACGATCTCTATCCCATCCACAAGTTGGCGTGCGGCAACATGTTCGCATGTTATCTCACTCATCTCTTTTAAAAGAGCTATATCTACATCTGTGTTTCCTGAAATATTCACTTCGACAACAGGGGTCCCATCGCTATCTTTGATTTGAAAATCGTTTATTTCCGCTTTTCTTTTCTCAACACATCCTGAAAAAATCGCTACCACTACAATTGCAACTATGACTATTAAGCCTGCAATGTTTTTCTTTTTCATATTTTTATACCTCTTTTTAATTTATACTATTTCTTACTTCATGCACACTAAATAAAGTGGCAACATAGGATAGGGTCACTTATATTCTGGGAAGTAGTCAGCTAAGTTCTTCCCTTTATAGTAAACGTCGCACAGCAAACGTCCATATGAGATAAAGTTGTTGCAGAATAAACTTTAATAAGGTGCATCACCGATGGAAAAATAAGGTGATGACGGGTGATAGGAGAAAAAGAAATATGGGAAAACCTGACGCTAATTCAATTACTTACCGGTCTACCCGTGGAGCAGTTTTTAGAGTTGTTTTCGCAAATAGAGGCGGTTTACGAGGAGTATGAGAGGGTGCGACATTCGAAGCCAAATAGAAAAAGGGCTGTTGGCGGGGGGAGAAAATGTGATACCCCTCTTGTCGTTCGAGTCGCGATGGTTCTAATGTATATACGTCTTTATACGACAC
>JBAQFZ010000038.1:0-15615 GCA_049287525.1 Halobacteriota archaeon
TATGTTGTAGTCACTAATCCCGAGGGGGACGTCACAGCATCGAAATTGTCCATTCCCTCAATGGAACAAAGGCAAATTATGGATGTGTTAGGGGTGGAGTATATAAAGTCTGAAACTTAGGTAATAATGAAATGACCCCGGGAAAAGAAATAAGCAGTAATTTATACTTGCTGGTCATGGGTCTGATTTCCATTGCTCTTTTAGCGTATATGTTATTCCCTTTCCTTGATGTAATCATTTATGGAATATTCAGTTATACTATGTTGCAAGACCGATGTACAATAAATTTTACAGAAGATTCAAACACAAGACTGTGAGTGCATTCATTTCTTTATTCGTTGTTATTCTGCCAATAGTCCTTATAAGCATTTTATACATTGTATTGCATCTATCGAACTAAATACATTTCTTACTCTGATAGAATTGGGATACATAGAGGGATTATGTCAATGAATTCTTTAATTTTTTTAAATGAGATTGCAAATAATATATTCTTTGGGAATATTCTGACGGCAGTTTTAACCGCTTTAATCGGCGCGGTAACCTTCCGCCTTCTTAATCTTGTTGCACCTCCTCAGTTGATGATACCATATGCTATCTTGCTTGGAATACTCTGCGGAATCGGAATCTTCATTCCGGGGATAGGGGTGAAATTAATCTGAATTCCATTGGCAATCTATCTCGGAATTCAAGCATATCTAAATAAAAATCTCTTCACGTACATGGTGGTTTAATGCTCCTTGCATACATCTTTGGATTATTTGCCTTTGGTTTTGGTTTTGTGGGTTTATTCCTGGGACCGATGATTCTGATAATAGCAACAAATTTCATTAAGATCGTTCTGCCCGCATTGAGAGGTTAGAGGATTTCCCATCTTAACCCTGTCCTTCCCGGGATTCATTCACCAGTACAAATACCGAATTATCGCCCTGTTTGATCTCGTAAAGCGTGCCTGATTCCTTTATATCACCAGAAACGGTAACCGTCTTTTCCGTCGGATTCATATTCATCACCTTACCATGCTCGATTATCTCTTTCATCTTCGTCGGATTCGTGAGTGCCTCTTGCGCTTGCATCTGTATCACTAGAGCGACAATCAACCCGAGTGCAAATATCATTGCCACATCGAACAGATTCGCAGCTCCACTTAAAGGGTCCTCATCTGTTTTTAGACTGTTTCTTACTCTTCTACCGCTTCTTCTACTCCTTCGCTTCATATAACTCATATCTCATTATCACCTCCTTCCGTTTTTAATACTTCTCGTCGCTTCCCTCGTTCCCCTCTCTTCACCTTACTCAGGCAGTGCCGAAGTCGCTGGCTACGCGATTCGCGCGTATCAACTCCGCATTCTTCTATTAGCGCCAGCTCGAAGCCTTCTTCGCTCTCCCGATCGCCGAATAAAATCTCCGATAGGTACTCCATATCGCTCATGTCCTGTTCATACCATCTGCCTCTAACCATTAAAGTAACATTTCCAACCAGTCCAGCCGCTAATCCGAGAACCGTAGTCCCAAATGCGATAATCAGGTTCTTAGCCAGCATCTCAATGTCGCCACCAGCAAGCGCGAGCAGTGCAGGACCCATCGGTATCAACGTGCCCATCAGACCAAGCATAGGACCTGCCCTGGTTGCAAACCGCGACTTCTCCAGCCGTTTCGCCATCGAACTCTCTAAATCCTGTAATAACTTCTCTACCTTAACTTCCGTAAGTTTCTTACTCTGGAACACCCCCTTGAACTCAGAAATCCGGCTGAGGAAGATATGCACGAATTTGGATGAGCACGACTCACTCAGGATGCCAAATGCGCCATCCAATTCATTCGCATCCAGTAGCGCCCTCGCTTTGAACGCACCTCGCTCAAGCGACACGAAATCGCGATTCCGCCTGTGCCATTCGTACAGAAACCCCCCGAGTGCTATTAAACTCCACGCAATTAAGATAAATAGAACGATTATCACGGGATACAATAGACTCGTGGAAATAAGGTATATCCCGGATTGCGCTCCGGAATCAAACAACTTCAACGCCGTAGCTATATCCATCTATACCCAACACCCCCGCCTTTACATGCCTTTTGCATCTATCTGATACCTCCCCCCCCCTTCCTTCTCTTATCGGCGACTATGCACTGTATAATAATAATAGAATTTACTCTTATATATAAGACACCCAATTTTTTAGTATAACTTCTTAGATTCTAATTATAGATATTTATATGGATAAGGTATAGTAGCTAAGATTATGGGCAAGGATAATAAGATAATCGTGTGGATGGTGTTAATGCTGGGCATCACGATACCTGGTATTTCGATGCTCGCAGTCGCACCAGCAGCCGATGCAGTACGCACATTATCCACAGCAAACCCCACCCCGGATTCAACATTCAACGTTATGCTAGAAATAAAAGGGTTCCTGATTGGTGGTCTCGTGGAGACAATCCCGGAGGGTTTCGTATTTGTCAGCACCACGCATCCGTCTAATCAAACCTACAAGTCTGGTCAAAAGGTGGTCTTTGCTATGATAAACGAAACTTCGATAAATTATGTCGTGCGTGCGCCGACGGAAGGGAGTGGCACTTTCAATGGGATATGGTACGATGCGTTGAATGGAACAACAGGGGATATTAAGCAAACAGAAGTTTCTGTGCGGATTGCGGGAACACCAAAGCCTACACCCGGCACCGCGGCAACACCTTCTCCGTCCACACCGGGATTCAAAGCAGTACTGGTACTTACAGGATTGCTTGCGATTGCATATCTGTTATTGCTATTGAGGAGAAGACGGGGCAACTTTAAAGGTGGTGACGAATCATGAATGACGGGAACAAAGTTCTCCTTTTGGAGCAGTATGATTGATGCGGAGTAGTAAAGGTAAAAGGTATTTATTAATATTATGTAGTCAAAACTAATGGGAATAAATATATAGATATACAATGAAAAAGGTTCTTTGGTAGTAGAAACGAAGGGTAGAAATGATCGAAATATGTATATATGGACGAGGTGGTCAAGGCGGAGTCACGCTGGCTGAGTTAGTCGCACATGCTGCCATTGCAGAAGGTAAACATGCGCAATCAATGCCCTCTTTTGGTCCGGAGAGACGAGGAGCACCAGTTCTTGCGTTCTTAAGGGTGAATGAGACAGAGCGGATAAAGATAAGGACGGAAGTTACCGAGCCGGACGTGCTGGTCGTGCTCGATCCGGGTTTGTTAAACGTAGGCAAAGTAGTTTCCTGGCTTAAAAAGGATGGAATAGCAGTGGTCAATACGAAGAAGCCGCATGACGTGCTGAAATCAGAAATGGGAGTGAATAATTTAGCAACCGTGGATGCAATGGGTATAGCACGGGAAGTTTTAGGCTTGCCTATTGTCAATACGACAATGATTGGAGCGCTGTTAAAGGCAACGGGGTTAGTTAAGCTGGAATCATTGGTAGAACCGATGGAAGAGCGGTTTGGTAAGGTTGCCGTGAAGAATATAGAAACGATGCGAAGAGCGTATGACGCGACTGTTCTGAGGTGAAAAGAGAGAGAAAATGAGCAGCGAAAAATTAGGGTGGAAAGACCTGGAGATTGGGTTTGTAGCTACGGAACCGGGAAGTGCATCAGCGTATAAAACGGGTGATTGGCGGTCGGACAGACCAGTTCGTGATAACGAACGGTGCATAAAGTGCGGGATCTGCTATATTTACTGTCCTGAAGCGTGCATTAAAGAGACCGAAGAGGGGTTCTTCGAGTCGGATTTGTACTATTGCAAAGGTTGTGGAATCTGTGCGCATGAATGCCCCCGCGATGTAATAGAGATGGTCGAAGAGATGGAGGAATAGCAGCAAGCGGCATCATCATAAAGAAATTCTACTCAATATACCACTTCATGCAGCGATTCTTCCTTGATTGCTTCTTTTATCTCCCTCGATATTCTCCTTCCCGTACTCATAGGCACATCGAAGAGCAGTTGCGAGTATGGCGAACCATTAATGTATAGATTGGTGCCTGCCACAATTCTGGCAGAAATCTCGAATGCGACAAATTCCAGGTCTTCGGTGCATACCGTTTCTATGCAGAACGGACCGGTCAAGCCCGGGCTGAACATCTCCTGAGATGCGGTGATTACTCGCTGACCCATTTCCAGTACACGTGGCAGGAGCGACTCTCGAATCACAACAGGCAGATTGCCCGTAACTACGAATGAAGGTTCGGGTAGTCTATTCCGGGGTATATGAGATAGCCGTGCGATGCCATCTATGTTGGATTCATAACGAATGTCCATACTGAGTAGCTCCACCCGATCCTTTAACGGTGAGTAGAAATAGTGTGGATAGAACCGGGTGCCTATTACATATTCCTGTATGGTAACCTTCTCCTTATCTATCAGTTCCCTCTGCTTTTCTTCAAATTCATCAGGATTGCTTGCAAGGATATAGCCCTTCCCGCCTTTAGCACCCGGGAATTTTACCAGTACTAATCTATCTATATCTGCATGGGTTTTGAATACTCGGGGCAGTCTCAGCCCGGCACGCAGCAGCCATTCACGCTCCTTTTCACGGTCTGATTCCCACGCCAGAACCTTCCTATTCCCGAACATAGGCACAACGAGTTCGTTCTCTATCCTGGCGGGCGAAAGATACTCCACAAATGAGCCATGTGGTATAAGAATGGCGTTTCTTTCTATCAGTCTCTCCTGAAACTCCGTTTCCAGCACTTGCTTGAAATTCGCAACTATTAGAACTTCATCCGCCAGCCCAAACTCACGATAGACCGTTTCAGTGCCTTCTTTACAGATTACCAGGTTCCGGAAGCTCTCATCCCTCGCGCCTTTAAGTATCTGAAGTGCGGTATGACTCCCTATCGTGGCTATGGTTATCCGCTCCGGATCATAACCATCCAGAATCTGCTGAACCTCTTCCCGGCTTATCATTTCACGTGACCGTCTCGTCCAACCTGTTCTGTTGAATGGCTTTCCGGAGTTCCATTGCCACCCGCTTACCGACTGAAAGCGACTCACCGTAGTAGTAGCCCGAATACGGCGTGAACATGGTTCCCGGCGAGCCCGGCATGCGCATGGAGATGTCAAACACAATCGCTTTTTCTGACGGAGGACCGGGAATGAACGCGGACTGCAAAGCAAAAGGACCTATTATCCCGGGTGGATACTCCGCCCTTGCAACACGCACGAACTTCTCACCCAGCGTGAAGATCTGCTCTAAAAGCGATTCCTTTACCGTGCATGCGATATGCCCGGCTTCTATTGCCTGCACACCTATATACTTCAAAGCTTCTAACTGCTGTGCTGCCGGCAGGCGGAGTATGCCGTCCAGATTGGTCTGTCGCCGGGTGTCCGTTCCCAGCAGTTCCAGTCGCTGGTCTAATAGCGAATAGAAGTAGTTGAAGTTGGACTGCGTGCCCATAACGAACTCTTCGATTACCGCTTTCCTCAGTCCTTCCTTCGTTATCCTGCCATTGCGAATCATCTGCTCTGATTTATTGTAGAACTCATCAGGTGAAGAAGCGAAGAAGAATGCACGTTCGTATGTACGCTCTGCTTCCGGTGCTTTTACCAGCACCAGCCGGTCTATTTCAGCCGGGCTTTTATATGCCCTGGGATATGGAATCCCGCCCTTCTCCATCAGATAATACTGGTTCCTATCGGCATCTCGCTCCTCTGCCCGGAGCATGCTTCTGGTGCCGAAGATAGGCAGGAGGAATTCATCTTCTATCTGGTCAAAGCCTATATATACCTCAAAGGAGCGGTGCGGGATGAAGACCACATTCTCTTCTCGCAGCTCCCTTTGCACTTCTTCATGTGTTATATCCGTGAATTTGTCCAGGATAATTGTCCGGTCCACTACACCAAGCGATTCTTCCGTCCTGTAATAGTGGGCATAGGTTCGCTCCCTGCCCTTCTGGCAGACTACCAATGTTCTAAATCCCAGGTCCTTCGCACCTCGGCATATATCCAATGCGGAATGCGAGCCCAGAACGCCTATGGTCACTTCATTCAGGTTGTATTCACCTAAAACTGCTTTTACCTCTTCTTGTGAAATCATCAGGAACACCGGTTTAATATTGACCTCACTTTTATAAATAGGTGCTGGGGATAGCGCAAGCATCCGCAATAGCAGTGACTCCGGCACCTTCCGCGAATCCGCAAGGGGTAAACCAAACCTCCCCTCCCCCCAAAAAAAAAGTTAGTGGCAAAACGAAAAGAAAAAAGGTTTATAGTTCTGATGCGATTTACAACTATTATATATGATATATGAAGAACCCGGAACAAGCCAAAGCACAGGCAAAATCACAAATAAACGTAATCGAAAGAGTGTATAATATACGGATTACCAACTTAGAAGAGGTTATCGAAACGATAATCGAAAAAACACTCGATGCGGATACGATATTGACAATTTGTACGGCATTGAACACATGGGTTGCAATGAATACCCCGCATAGGGGTGCAGTAGAGATACCACTGGAAGTTGTGAACGGATTAATGGAGAAGATATTATAGTGACGTACGCGCAGCAGAGAATTTCATTCTAAGAACTATTCTAGATAAAAAGGTTTGGAAAAAAATGCCAACGATCTCGGAGAAGATACTGAATGGAAAAGCAGGAGAGTTCGTAGAACGCGAAGTAGACTACGTAATGGTGAATGACATAACGGGCGTGCCCGCGTTTGAAGTATTCGAGGAACTTGAGCGTGAGATGTTTAAGGAGAAAGTGGTAGTGGTACAGGACCATTACGTACCGAACAAGGATATACCTTCTGCCGAACAGGCGAAAGCATTGCGTAACTATGCTCGGAGATACGGAATTACGAACTATTACGAGACGGGAAGGGGGGGAGTCTGTCATCAGGTAATGATCGAAGAAGGATTTGCGGCACCAGGAAGGTTGATAATAGGTGCTGATTCGCATACATGCTCTTATGGCGCTCTGGGTGTATTCGCGACGGGTGTCGGCTCTACGGAGGCAGCAGCAGCAATGGCTACCGGGAGATTGTGGTTCAAGGTTCCTGTGACACAGAAGTTTGTGATTGACGGCGAGTTGAAGCGATACGTGATGGGGAAGGACATAATCTTGCATATCATCGGTGACCTAGGCGTTTCCGGCTCGCTATACAAGTCCCAGGAGTTCTACGGCACAGCGATAAGAGATTTAAAGCTCGCGGATAGGATCACCATCGCGAACATGGCAGTAGAAGCAGGAGCCAAAGCAGGTATTATTCCACCAGACGATAAGGTCTTCGAGTTCCTACAAGGCAGAGTACGCGGCGAGTATAAAGCGGTTTATGCTGACCCCGATAGCGACTACGAGGACGTATTTGAGTATGACGCCGTGGAACTCGTACCAACGGTTGCAAAACCGTTCTCACCTGACAATACCGTGCCTGCAAGCGAACTGGACGTGGCTATTGACCAGGCATATTTAGGGTCCTGCACAAATGGGCGAATAGAAGATTTACGGGTGGCTGCGGCGATATTGAAAGGCAAAAAGGTGAATCCCAATGTGCGTATGATTGTAACTCCCGCGAGTGAGAAGACATTTAAACAAGCGATAGAGGAAGGTCTAATCCAGATATTTATCGATTCTAATGCTTTTGTCTGTGGTTCCACCTGCGGCGCCTGCCTGGGCGGATATATGGGCGTTCTTGCAAGTGGTGAACGGTGCATAAGCACCACGAACCGTAACTTCATCGGGCGAATGGGACACAAGGATTCGGAAGTTTACTTAGCGAATCCAGCGGTGGTTGCCGCTTCGGCTATTAAAGGTCGGATAACAGATCCAACAGCGATGTGAGGATATCTCCGCTCTCCACAGTTTTTATTTGACAAACTTATCTATCTTCTCCCCCTTCGCTTTATGAAATTTCTTCCGTGTAGAAAGGATAAATAATAAAAAAAGAAGAGGGAGGGAAGGGGATAGAGAGTTGTTTAAGCAGCCGGCTTATCCAACAACTTCTCCTTCTTCATTAGTACTCCGGTTCTGGCATGAGGCACACGAACCAGAGAGTCCGCCTCCTTCTCCATCTCCCGCGCTTCAAAGGCGAGTTTTGCCGCAGCTCGTAGGAGTTCGTGTGCTGCTGCTACCATTGGCACGTAGTCCGCGGGGTCTTTCATCATGAAACAGCCCTGCGCATCCATGTCTGCTACTTTCTCCAGCATGTTATAAGCGGCAATTGCTTTCGCTTTTGCGTATGGATTAGAGAATTCTGCCCGTTCTACTGCTTTCTCTGCCGTTGCTATTATCTGCGGTAATTTTACCTCGCCGCCTTTCCTTATCGCTTCTATCGCAGCGTCCATTTCCTCCTGCAGTAACCGTGCTACGCCTGTTATTGAGAGAACGGAGAGGACGTCTGCATTGAATAGACTCATCTCCACGGGGTCTAAGAACTCACGTCTCGCCCCGATCATCGGGTCACCGGGTATTATAATGTAGCCAAACCCGCCTTCCTTTAACTTATCCACGATTTTCTTCGCGGGTCCATCAGAGATAACAATGCATGGTTTGCCCTTCTCTTTTGCCATCTCACGTGCGCTCTTAGGACCCGGCAGAGCGGCATTTGGACTGATTACCACCACCAGGTCGGGGTCCCAGTCCAGTAACCGGGGCGTGTCAGCCGCATTTTCCGGCGTCATCTTCGCGCCCGTACCCAACACACGAACGTTTATATCCTCTCTATCTGCTCTCTCGTCCAGCAGCAAATCTACTATTCTTGAAGCACCTATATTCCCCAATTTCACAAATCCTACTTTTACTACTTCCATCTCTAATCACACTTTAAGGTTACTTGCATGAAGTATAAAAAGGAAAAGACATTGAAGTGACAAGGTCTGAGGTTGTGCGAATAAGTTATGAGAAACACTGAAGAACTGTATCGCATACAGGACGAAATAGCATCAAAAGCGGTAATAGCAGATGAACTAAACCAGAAAGAGCTAAAACTAATTGCAGGTACAGACCAGGCTTTCTTCTACGAATCCAGAGCCGGAAGCGCGCGAAAAGAAGAGAATATAATAGCCGCGGTGGTAGTACTTGAATACCCGACCATGGAATTTATCGCCTATTCATACTCCGTGATGCCCGTGGATTTCCCGTACATTCCCGGTCTCCTTTCATTCAGAGAAGCGCCAGCTATAATAACGGCTTTTCGCGCATTGAAGAAGAAGCCAGACCTGTTAGTAATAGATAGATGTGGGATAAACCACCCGAGGTTTGCGGGTTTAGCCACGTATGTGGGTGTTATCTTAGACGTGGCAACCATAGGCGTGACAAAGACCAGTCTGTGTGGCAATGGCAGCGAACCACCAGTTGAAGAAGGCGATGCGAGCCCGATAATATACAGAGGCAGAGAACTCGCTTATTATCTCAAGACTAAGAAGGGCTGCCGACCTATAATCTTAGCACCGGGGCATAAAGTATCGCTGGAAACTTCGTTGATGCTCATAAAAAGTTGCATCTGCAACAAGCACAAACTCCCGGAACCCACACGAGTTGCTCGCTTATGTACGAATAAAATAAAAATAAAAAGGGGTTATATCTAACTAACGGAAATTAAACGATAAGTTATTTATACTATCAGGTGTTAACGGTAGAAACATGGTAGAAGACCTTGGTAGTGTACTAAGAAAAGGGTTCGAGACGTGGAAGAAGAATTTGAGTATTTGTCTCCCTTTTGTGTTTAGTATGATATTAACTACCATGGTGGCAATTATAATCATAGGCGGTGCTATACTGGCAGCAGTTCCCTCTCTCACTTCTTTGATACCATACGTAACAGCACCAGAAAAAATATCGCCAGAACTTATTCTACCGCTTCTGCATCAATTCATTCAAAACATAGGCATAATTATTGCTGCGGTCATCATTACGGTAATTTTGACGTTACTAATAAATGCGTTTTTCACTGCCGGTGCGATTGGCATGGCGAAAGAGGCGACGGAAAAGGGTAGAACCAGTCTGTCCGAGATGAAAGAATATGGCAGGCGGAAATTTAGCAGTTTACTCGGTGCTGACGTAATCGTTAGTTTAATTGCACTTGTAGGTTTCGTATTCATAATTCCCGGTATATTGTACACTCTTCCAAAGATATCAACGTCTTCAGAACCGGCACCTGCTGTTGTCTCCCCGGCATTAGCGATAATTGTGGTAGGTCTATTGGTCATGGTCATCTACATGCTATTAATAAGTATAATATTCGCCCTCCCGCTGTTTGCGGTTGTTATAGATGATCTTGGAGCGGTAGAAGGCGTAAAAAGAGGTTTTAACTTTTTCATGATGCATAAAATGGATGTCTTTTTACTCTGGCTTGTCACGCTCGCGATAGCAGTAGTTGTTGGTTTTATTCTGGCTAATATACCCTATGCTGGACAATTGCTAAATATGGTTGTATCTGTTATTGTTATTCAACCCTTAACCGTTATATGGTGGAGCAGATTGTATTTGAGCATGACAAAGCCAAAAACTGATGATGTGTTCACAATATAAAAAATCATCCGAAAAGAGCTAATCAATCTTTTCTATCGCAGATGCTTAATTGATAAGTAAGCGTGTTTTTGAAGCAATGTATCTTTTATATGTATAGAAAGAAATGATGGTATCAAGCGATATAAAGTAAGAGAGAGATTATAAAAATGCAAGTGGTAATAAGCGATTCAAAAGAGGGAAAAGCATATAAGATAGAAGGAAAGGATACGGAAGTGAGTGCATTATTCGTGGGTAAACGGATAGGGGACGTTGTAGACGGTGATATTCTCGGTCTGAGTGGCTATGCGCTGGAAATAACCGGTGGCTCGGATAAGGAGGGCGTACCGATGCGAAAGGATGTCGCAGGTGCGGCGAGGAAAAGAATCGTAATTACCTCTCCCCCGGGTTACCGGCCAAAAGAACGCGGTAAGAGACGACGTAAGACCATCAGAGGTAATGAGATCTCAACCGAGCTATCACAGATAAACGTGAAGATTACGGAGTACGGGCGTAAACCGATAGAGGCGATTTTTATGAAGGCAGAAGGGGTGGAATCGGCTTAGAACGTCCGTCACCGCATCACTGATAATTATAGAACCCTTTCCCTACTTTTTGCCCTGTCCTACCTGCCTTCACCATCTGCGTCATAAGAACTGCGGGTTTGAATCGCGTCCAGCCGGTCTCATCATATATCGTATTGAGCACCGCCACCACGATGTCTATTCCTATCAGGTCTAAAAGCTGGAAAGGCCCCTGAGGCCAGTTAAAAGATAGTTTTAGTATCTTATCTATGTCCTCTATAGTTGCGAGCCCACATTCGTGCATCTTCACCGCCTCATTCAAAATGAGACACATCATCCGGCTCGTGACAAATCCGGGCGAATCATTAACGATAACCGCCTCCTTACCCAACGACTTTATGAACTCCAGTGTTTTACTTGCTGTATCTTCCGAAGTCATCAACGATTTTATTATCTCCACACCAGGCATTAAAGGCACGGGATTCATGAAGTGTATCCCTATTACCTTCTCGGGCCTGTTTGTCACTGCACCTAACGCCGTAATAGGAAAGGTAGAAGTGTTACTGCCAAGAATACTATGCTCCGGACATATCCTATCCAATTCGCGGAATACTCCCCGCTTTACTTCCATGTCTTCGTACACCGCTTCTATCACAATATCAGCATCCTTTGCTCCCTCTTCCATGCTTGTGGTCGCATTTGCCTTTGTTGCAACCAGAATTCTATCGGCCTCCTCCTGCGTTATACGTCCTTTCTTTGCCAGTCTTGAAATATCCTTCTTTAATATTGCCAGTCCTCGCTCCTGCGATTCTCTACTTTTATTCACAACCATCGTGTCGTAGCCCGCCTGGACGCATACCTGCACTATTCCGCTACCCATCACGCCCATACCCACGACACAAACTTTCTTTCCGTTCATAGCGTTTCACTCATCCTGCTACTCCACAATTTTAAAAACAGGACACACGTGTACACCACTGAAGAACTTATCTCCGTTATAAGTATGTGCACCGCTCATCTTCACTGATTTACCTATTACATCCTGCGATATATGTTCGGCATCAAAATCGAGCCGTCCAATAATGGCTGGTCCTTCTTTTGTCCTCACCAGACATGGGATATAAGGAACCTCCGCCTCAAAACCCTCGGATGCCACGCGAATAACCGTAAACGTCGTCACTTCGCCCTCACCACTCAATTCCACCTTCTCCTGACGTCTGTCACTGCACCACTGGCAAACGGGCATGGGGTGGCATGTTATCCCACCGCAAGCTGCACATTTCAGCCCTAATAATTTACCTTCCTTCAACCCTTCCTCATATTCCGCATAGGTCAAAGCTACATACACTTTTGATAACTCTTTCTCTATCTCGTCCTGCTCTTTTCCTACCATTTTTTTTTCCCCTACACCTCCAGGTCATGATATGATATGATTTTGATTTTATTGCTTCCCCCACTATTATCCCTCCTCTCCCTATTACCTAATCCCTATTTCTTTGTCCTTCCAAGTATAATATGGCATAGCGTTCCGAAGTCCCCGCCAAGCGTGTCGGTCATCCCGTACTCAGGAACAGGGTCAATTTGATTACCCTTCGCCGCTTCGCCACGCATCTGTTTAACGATCCAGTAGACCTGGGAGGCACCCGTTGCACCTATCGGATGCCCCTTACCAATCAGCCCACCGGACATATTCGTAGGTATTTCACCGCCTAAATCCGTCTCGCCCTGAACTGTTGCATCCGCTGCGGCACCCCAGTCAAAGAAACCCATACTCTCAAGCGCGATTAATTCGGCAATGGTAAAGCAGTCATGCAGTTCTAATACATCAATATCCCGGGGTTCAAGCCCCGCGTGTTTAAATGCACTCTTCGCCGACTGTATTCTCGAAAGCGGCTTTGTTAAGGACTCCATCTTTGATAATGCACTACCTGAAGCCTGCCCCGTACCTACGACATAAACCGGGTCATCCGTGTATTTCCTCACATCCTCTGCGGGACAGAGTACAAGAGCTGCGGCACCGTCAGAAAAGGGACAGCAATCCATAAGCGTCAGTGGGTCTGCCACCATCTTCGAATTTATTACATCCTCTACCTTCAGGTTGCCTAATTTCTTATAGAACTGAGCAAGGGGATTCATAGCACCGTGCTTGTGATTCTTCACCGATACTTGCGCCATTTTTTCACGTAGGCTATCAAGAGAGAGGTCATATTCTTTTGAATAGCGTCTCGCAGCCATGGCGAATACACCCGGGAACGTGAGTCCCACAGGACCCTCCGTAGGTGTATGACAGCTCATTGCAAATGTTCTCGTGGCAAATGACGTACCCATTGTTAACGCTTTTTCCACACCTCCGGCTAAGACTATGTTGTATTCCCCGGAACTTACCCACATTACCGCATCGCGTATTGCAAGCGATGCAGATGCACATGCACCTTCGTACCGTGTCGCGGGTATGGGACCGAGGTTGAGTTCCGCAGCCGAGAATGCCGCTGGCATTACCTGCCCCTCTTCAAAACCCGGAAGCGCAGCACCCTGAAATAACGCTCCTATCTCTTTCCCCTCCACGCCAGCATCATCCATCGCTTGCAGTGCCGCCTCTGAGAACAACTCAAGTAACGTCTTTGATGTTCTTCCAAACTTTGTATGTCCCACTCCTATTATCGCTACATCCCTCATTCTTGCCCTCCTCCTCCTTTCCGCATTTTATTCAATAAAAGACCATTCTATTATAAAGGCAATGCGGGAATATTTGCGAAGGTAGAATGAAAGATGGTGGAAGAGATACTAAGGCGAAAACGGGCGATTATCGAGCGGCTAAAGGAACGAAGGAGTATAAAAAGAGCGATATCTAAGGCGAATAAGGAAGGTAAAAGACCGGTAATCGCAGAAATAAAGAGAAGAGGCTTAAAAGTAGGCGAAGAAGGGCTAGATATAGAAGCTGCGGTAGCTGCGAAACGAATGGAAGACGGAGGTGCGTGTGCAATATCGGTTCTAACGGAGGAGGCATTTGCCGGTAGTTTATCTGATTTAAAAGCGGTTAAACTTTATGTCGCTCTGCCGGTATTAAGAAAGGACTTTATATTCGATGAATTCCAGATAGCGGAGTCGTATGTGCACGGCGCGGATGCTATACTGTTAATCGCACGATTTCTAAGCGAGAGAAGGTTGAAAGAGCTGGCAAAAGAAGCGTCCTCGCTGGGGCTGGAGACGCTCATAGAGATAGATAGGGTATCAAAGGGCTTGATTCCCGATACAGACCTGACGGAAATTTCGGCATCTACGCTAATCGGCATAAACAATCGCGAACTGGATACGCTTGAAGTGAATGTGGCGATTTTTGAGGAGATTGCACCTGAGATAAAGCCTGCGTTGCCAGCCGATGTTCCGCTGGTTGCGATGAGTGGAATAAGTGGTGAAGAAGAAGCGAGACGGATGTTTAAAGCAGGTGCAGACGCTTTGCTTGCAGGCACTTCCATTATGCGTGCTGGAGACATGACGCGTAAAGTGCGAGAATTCGTGTGGTGCCGGGGAAGTCCACTGGTGGGTGGTGATGAAGGAGGAGGAGGAGAAGAAGCAATAGAAAAATGAAGTATATGAAAGAAGTAGGTGGAAGCCGTAGAAGAGGGAGAGGAAGAGACGAAGAAGACCCGATGGCTGCCGTTGCCAATCTGTTCGACGTGGCAATGCTGTTCGCGCTCGGATTTATGGTGATGCTGTTGATGTATCTCAGCATACCGGAAGTGCTAACGCATGCAGATCTGACAATCGTAAAAAACCCGGGGCAGCCGAACATGGAAGTAATCGTGAAGCACGGAGAACGAATCGAGAGGCTGGATATGCTCAACGAAACGGTGCAAACGGAGATAGCGGGTGAACTGGGAAGGATATATAAAACGAAAGGTGGCGGGATGGTATACGTGCCAGCAAACGCGAAGGGGAATGTAAAATGATTTGATATATTAACAGATAACGATACCTGAACTGACAAGGAACGGACAACATCGTTTAAGTCCCAGACTAACCTAACTATTCCGAGTTATAACCTGACATTACGAGTTTTATAGGCTACAATATCACGTATCTATAATGACACACATTATAAGGAACTTTACTCGGTCATAACCAGTTAAAAGCTTTATATACTTGTAGCCCATATATAGGCTACATGGCAAAAACAAGAATAAGGCGAGGGTCGCGTGTATATGTGTATGAGCGGGCGAACTACAGGGATAGTACAGGCAAAGTAAAACACCGTAACACCCGCTATTTAGGTATAGAAGTGACAATAAATGGGGAAAAACAGATAATCCCTCCAAAAAAACGCTTGAAAGAGTTTGAGATCACGAAATCGGTGAGATACGGTGACATAACAGTTCTTTACGATTTATTCGAGCAATACGGGCTTATCGAGCTATTAAATGGGTTGCTTCCGCGAAGAGGATTACCCGTGGGCGAAGTGTTTGCATCGCTGGCAATTAACCATATAATCGACAGAGAAACGCTTAACAAGTTTTCCAGGTGGTATCGAGACACGGCACTGGAAGAACTCACCGGCATCGCCCCAGAGAAACTAAACTCCAGCAATCTCGGTGCTGTAATGAAGACCGGCAGTAAAATAGGCCCCGAGGGTATCGT
>JBAQFZ010000039.1:0-22265 GCA_049287525.1 Halobacteriota archaeon
AAAAATGGTGATGGATCTGGATGAGGCACTTGGATTGTATATGTTCCCTAAAATGATTCGAAGTTAAGGTTCATAAATTTATTATATTTCTCAGCGAGTATGAGTTATGACTATCTTCACGGGGGACTGATGCGTTCTCTATTCTCAGCACGTCACCCGGTTTTATGTCACCGCGTAGCACGAGTGCTGCGTTCTCATCCCATAATGACACCCGATGGTAATCAAAAGCATCTGCTATTACGAGGTCAACCATTTTTTTTTGCGTGATTTACGTGCCATCTAAATTTTAGGATTAAAAATAATATGATATGATATGATGAACCAGATGACTCTTATCCTGGGACTCGAAGGAACGGCATGGAACCTCAGCGCGGCTGTGGTCAGCGGAGATGTGCCAATATATGAGGCAGAATCAACATATAAACCACCGCATGGTGGTATCCATCCCAGAGAAGCGGCACAGCATCACGCATCCGCGTTAAAAAGTGTAGTCTCGCAAGTGGTGAGCGGGATAGAGGAAGAAGGGTATTCATTAAAAGATATAGACGCCGTGGCATTCTCCCAGGGTCCAGGCATGGGTCCGTGCCTGAGAGCAGTAGCAACAGCAGCAAGAGCACTCTCTTTATCTTTAAACATACCTTTAATCGGTGTTAACCATTGCATTGCGCATATAGAAATCGGGCGCTGGCGATGCGGTGCGAAAGACCCGGTAGTGCTCTACGTAAGTGGTGCAAACTCACAGGTATTGACTTACCATTCCGGGAAGTATCGAATCTTAGGTGAGACTCTCGACATCGGTATAGGAAACGCTCTGGACAAATTCGCGCGGTTTTTGGGTTTGAGCCACCCCGGAGGTCCGAAGATAGAAGATTTAGCGGCTAAAGGCACTAAATATATCTATATGCCGTATGTAGTGAAGGGTATGGATATGTCGTTCTCAGGAATAAGTACCGCAGCTAAAGACGCACTAACGGTGCATAACTATAAAACAGAGGATGTATGCTATTCTTTTCAGGAGACTGCCTTTGCTATGCTCACCGAGATATCAGAGCGTGCAATGGCACACCGTGGTAAGGATGAGCTGTTGTTAGCAGGTGGTGTGGGTGCGAACCGACGATTACAGCAGATGCTGCGCACGATGTGCCAGGACCGCGGTGCGAGGTTTTACGTGCCCGAACCGAAATATCTGGGCGATAACGGTACGATGATTGCTTATCTCGGATTGCTAATGCTCAATAGCGGGAACACCACGCCAATAGAAGAATCTACGGTCAACCCAAACTTCAGACCCGATGCAGTAGCAGTCACATGGAGAGATTAAGGCTTGTCCATCGTGTCTCTACGGGAATCAAAAGGATTTGTTTTCAACATTATTATCAAAAACCGAAAAGATTAAAAATTAAGAGAGCGGATATTTATAAAGTACAAACTAGGAAACTCTACTATGCTTCCCTTATATGTGGATGTAGCAGCTAAAAGAATAGTTGTATTTGGTGGCGGCGAGGTTGCGGAACGTAAAATCCAGCAGATTATAGACACCCGCGGAACCCGGGGTAAGCCGTATCTGGAAGTATACAGCCTGGATTTTACGCCCCGAATAGAAGAGTTGCGTGAAAAGGACGAACTCAAGTGCTTCCAGTGTGATTTGTGGAGCATAGACCTGGGCGAACGCATAAAAGGTGCTTTTTTAGTCCTCGTATGCACAAGTGATGAGTCGTTAAACACCCGTATTTTAAACGAGTCGTTAAAACTTGATGCTCTTGTTAATTACAGGCACGAAGGTGATGTTTTTATGTCTTCCGTCATCAATAAGAACGGAATCTTGATTTCTATCTCCACAGAGGGTAAAGGGCCGGCAATGGCAAAGTATATGCGCGAGAAGATTTCGCAGTTCATAGATGATAAGGTAGAGAAGATGCTGCTGATCCAGTCGAGTCTCCGGGACTATTTAAAAGTGACGATAAAAGAAGAGGAAAGAAGGCACGAGATACTGAACCGCGTTTTGCGTGACCCGGAATGCTGGGCTGCTCTGGATGCACCTGTGGAAATAGCGGAAAAAATTATCCGGGGTATAGTAGGAGATAGATGTGAATGAATAACCTTGGCACTTTATGGTTCTCGCATAAGAAGTGTAGTATAAAAGAACTGGAGGAGGTAGCACTGCAGCTGACTCCCGATTTGTTCTCAGAAGACCCAGGTGTAAGAGGTTATCTAATTATAAAGACATGTAACCGGGTGGAGGCGTACATCAGTGCAGAGAATCCCCGCCTGATTTTAGAAGAACTCGTGGATAGCCGGGATTTTAAAAAAGGCGGGATATTCACCGGTGAAGATGCCTTGTGGCACATTATGCGAGTCGCTTGTGGCCTGGAAGCAATGATAGTGGGTGAGGACCAGATTCTGGGTCAGATAAAGAAGTGCTACATGGATAGTAAAAGAGAAGGTACGGTGGATGTCCTCCTGGACCTGACATTCGACAGAGCGATAAAAGTGGCAAAGAGAGCGAGAACGGAAACAAGAATAAACGAAGGCTCTGTTTCTATCGGGTCCGCCGCGGTTGATCTCGCGGACTATGTTACCTGGGGTCTGGAAGGGAAGAGCATCCTGGTAATTGGTGCGGGTGAGATGGGCACACTGGTAGCAAGGGCAATCTCAGAGAAGAAGTTGCGTGCCATGTTCATCGCCAATCGTACCTACGAAAGAGCGACGGTACTTGCAAGCGAGGTCGGAGGTAAGGCGGCTAAGCTGGATGAGATCGAGAAGTGGCTATCATGTTGTGATGTTTGTATATGCACTACCTCGGCGCCTCATTATATCCTGGACTATGATATGATGAAACGAGTGATGGCGCATCGAAGAAACGAAAACACACTGCTCATTATAGACATAGCGAATCCGAAGGATGTGGAGGTGAAGGTTGGAGGAATTGAAGGGATAGAATTGTATGATCTGGACTGTTTATATGAGATAAGTGAGGAGAATCTGAATAAGAGGATTTCTGAGGTCGGTAAAGTAGAATTAATAATAGATGAAGAGGTTGAACGGTTTAATAAGATATTGAACCGGCAGCGGATTGAACGACTGATCAGTATGATTTACGAGCATGGTTCCCGTGTGAGGGAAGAGGAAAAGAAGAGGGCGATGCGTTATATAGAAAAGGGAAGAGACCCCGAGGTAGTGCTGGAAGAGTTCTCACATGCTGTTCTGAATAAGACGCTACATCTACCGTCAACGGTGTTCAGGAACTTTGTCGTGATGATGAGCGAGAATGCTAATCTCTGTTCTGGTGACGGTGACAACTGTGCCTTTATAGATTTTTTCATGGATGAGTTCGAGAAGGCGTTGAGTCATCGCCTGAATAGAGGACCACCACATGGCACAGTAAGTTCTAAAAGTAATTAGAGGTGCACAAAATAGCACCAAAGAGGTAGGGGAAAAAAAAAGCACATGCCAGAACTAAATTTTATATGCACGAAATGCAGGAAGGAATTTGATTGCGACGTAGGCAAGATATCGTTTACCGTAGAGGAGAACCGCCTCCGGTTTGAGAATGAGATTGTGTGTCCCGGATGCGGGATTATATCCATGACTGAAGTCGTGTTGACAGAACTCGGGCAGACGCAATTGAGCGTGATCTTCTTCGCGGAACGCGACTGAAACAGTGGAGGAACGAACGTATGTCGTTCATAATATCTGTTTCATCCTATTTCTCATAATCCAAATTCAGCAGCAGTAAACAACGCATCGAGTTCAACCCCTATTTTCGCGAGGTTTTCTTTTGCACCTTGACCTCTATCTACGATTGTGATCGCTTTGACTACTTTACAGCCGACTTTTTCTACTTCAGTTATAGCATCTATAATTGAACTTCCTGTCGTTGTGACGTCATCAACAATAACCACATTACTATCTCTATTAAGATTACCTTCAATTTTGTTACTGACGCAGCTTTTTCTTTCGCCGTGCCCCTTCTCTTTTTTCCTCACATAAAAACCCCCGGCAAATCTTCCTGAGACTGCTTTATTTGCACACACTAAGGTTACTATCGGGATGGCGCCCGATTCCATGCCTCCTACATAATCAAATTGAATCCCACGCAGCTTTTTTAAAATCTCAGCCATTATCATCTTTGCACTTTCTGGGCTTAACAAAACCGTTTTCATATCAAAGAAGAAATTGCTTCTCTGCCCTGAAGCTAAGGTAATATCCGCGTCTCCTTTTAGAATCAACGCCCTCTGCCTTAGTATCTCTTTTAGCTTCTCTCTTTCTTCCATCATAGTAACAGGTCTTTCTGATAGTAAATAAAAGCATTAACGATTAAAAAGCGAAATACCAATAGAGATGTAATAATACAGAGATATCAAATGAAGAGGGAGTACAAAATGAACCCTGACCGGATAGCGGATTTTCTACGGAAACAGAACGTCTTTGCCGTTATTGGCGTTTCTCGAGACCCCGCGAAGTATGGTCATCAGGTATACAAAGACCTGAAGGAAGCAGGCTACGGGGTTTACGCCGTGAACCCAAATATAGACGAAGTCCTGGGTGACCGATGCTACCACTCGCTCTTCGACCTGCCCCAAAAACCTGACGTTGTTGATACCGTAGTCCCGCCAAAGGTAACCGAAAAGATAGTAGCGGAATGCAAGGAGTTAGGAATAGAAAGAGTATGGATGCAACCCGGTTCAGAATCCGAGCAAGCGATAAATTTCTGCATAAAAAACGACATAAAAGTAGTGCATGACATATGCGTGATGGTCAAGCGTAGATCAACGCCCAAAATAGCAAACCTTTAAATACGTAGGAGAAAGATGATAAAAAAAGGGAAGATGGAAGCGCTAAAAATAGGGGGGCTGTTTACTATCTCAGACCTCCAGAATGTGCGTATAAGCATAGGGGAAATAGTAGCAGAAGAGGCAGACTGGGAGCCAATGGGACCGCATCCGATGCCACGTATAGCTACGCTTCGAAACTGGGACTTCAAGCTATTGAACCGCTACAAGCCGTTTTACGCACCGCTTTGCGACATGTGCTGTCTCTGTACGTACGGTAAATGCGACCTCACGGGTAATAAAAAAGGTGCATGCGGAATAAGAATGGACGCGCAGCAGGGCAGGATTGTACTTCTTGCCTGTTTAGTAGGTTCTAGCGCGCATTGCGGGCATGGCAGGCATCTCTTGCACGACATGATAAAGAAGTTTGGACGGGACGTGCCGATAGATTTCGGACCTGAGATAGATATAGAAGCGCCATTAACGAGATTGATATGCGGTATAAAACCGAAGACAATCGGCGATTACGAGAAAGTATTTGATTATACCGAGGAGCAGATAGTTCAGTTAGGAGACGCACTTCACACGGGGCAGGAGGGCTCGTACATGGACTTCGAGTCGAAAGCGTTACACATGGGTATGCTCGATTCGCTAAACAAGGAAGCGGCGGATATTATCCAGATTGCGTGTTATGGAATGCCAACGAGCTACGCAGGTGGAGGACCTGACGTACCTCTGGTGGATGTAGGAATAGGGACAATAGACACGAACAAGCCAGTTATTATCGTTATAGGGCATAATGTGCCGCCAGCTGCGGAAATCGGCGTTTATTTGACGGAAAACGGGCTGGAAGACGATGTGGAACTTGGTGGGATTTGCTGTACGTCTATTGACACCACGCGAGTGTATAAAAAGGCGAAGATCGTATCCGCACTCGGGCGGCAATTGCGTGTTCTGCGGGCTGGTATTGCGGATGTCGTGGTGATAGATGAGCAATGTATCCGTGCAGACGTATTAGAGCTCTGCCAGCGGGTTCATTCACCTTTGATTGCAACGAACGATAAAGCAATGCACGGGCTGGTGGATAGGACGGATGATAATCCTGATAAAATAGTGGATGATTTAGTGAGTGGACGGGTTCCAGGAGTCGTAATACTCGAGCCTGACCAGGTGGGTGAGGTTGCAGTGAGAACCGCACTGCAAATGAATAGGAAGAGAAAAGAGCTAAAGCTGATTCTCAGCGATGACGAGTTCAAATATTATGTTAACGACTGCATCCTGTGTGGTGGGTGCACACTTGCATGTCCTGCCGGGCTTCGTATTGGCGAGGCAAATAAAAGTGCCGCATCGGGAAATATAAAACCACTTGCGGAATTGTTCGACCTCTGTGTTGGTTGTGGCAGATGCGAGCAAGTATGTAAGAAGCATATCCCGATTGTGGACGTGATAACAAAAGCTGCGTATCCCGAGCTAAAAGAAGAGAAAGGGCGGATGCGAGTAGGAAGAGGACCCATATGGGACAGTGAGATAAGAGAGGTAGGCGCCCCCCTTGTCCTCGGGACAATTCCCGGTATTATCGCACCGATAGGCTGTGGCAATTATCCACACGGTACGAAGGATGTGTGGCTAATCGTAAAGGAGTTTGCAGAGCGGAATTATATCGTTACGCTCACGGGCTGCATGGCGATTGATGCCGCACTCTGGAAGGATGAAGAAGGGAAGACGCTGTACGAGCATCATCACGGTAAATTCGATGCTGGCGGCGTGCTCAATATAGGCTCGTGCGTCTCCAATGCGCATATACACGACGCCGCGATAAAAGTAGCAAGTATATTCGCGGGGCGACCTTTGAGGGGCAATTATGAAGAGATTGCGGATTATATTTTGAGCAGGGTGGGTGCGTGCGGTGTTGCGTGGGGCGCGATGTCCCAGAAAGCGGCTTCTATCGCTACGGGTTTCAATAGACTGGGAGTCCCTGCGGTAGTAGGGCCTCATGGCGTGAAATACCGTAGGGCGTTCCTCGGTCGCCCGGACATAAAAGAAGATTGGAAGCTAATAGACGCTACGGATGGTTCGGAGGTTTATTTCGAACCTGGACCGCAGGATTTACTCGTGGCGTGTGAAACGGTAGAGGAAGCGCTGCCGATGATTGCCAAGCTCTGTTTCCGTCCTTCGGATACAGACCGCGGACGTTCTATAAAACTAACGCAGTATATAGACCTCAACCTGAAGTACCTCAACACATATCCCCCGGATTGGCATCTCTTCGTGAGGACAGCAAGCGACCTTCCGATTGCCACGCGGAACGAGCTATTGAAGAAGCTGGAGGAGGAGCAAGGCTGGAAGATAGACTGGAAGAAGAAGAAGATAGAGGAGGGGCCAATCCGGGGATACAACCCCTCGTTTAATCCCACCAATTTAGAAAGGTTGATACGGCGTAAGAAGTAGGATAAGAAGGGGAGAAAGGAGAAAAGGGTAAAGATGGTAGCGGAGATATGTTTTGATGTGGCGAATGTTCCGGGACCCGAAACGAGCAAGGTTGCACCGCCGGAGGTGATAGGTAGTTATATATCAAGTGCAGTAAGACCCTTACTCGTGGTTGGCTCGGAGATACTGCGGGACGAGTTCTTTTTAGATATGGCGATAGAAATAGGTAAAAAAGGGATACCCATAGCGGCAACGGGGCACAGTATAAGAGGGTTTGTAGAGAAAGGCTACACAGAGAACGTAAACTATTATAACCTGCACGAGCTCACCAATTGTTTACGCGATCCAAACTGGAAGGGTCTGGACGGAGAGGGGAATTACGACCTCGTGATATTCTATGGCATCATCTATTATTACGCATCGCAGATGCTATCGTGTCTGAAGAATTTCGCAATTGACCCGTTGATTCGTACTGTTTCTATTGACCGATATTACCATCCGCAGGCGAGGATGAGTTTTACTAATATCATGCCGCGGAGGGAAGAGGAGTACAGGGAGATGCTGAGGAAGTTGGTGGATAGTATCCGGGTATCCGGAGGTGAGCTGCTGTAAAGGGCGGGAAGCAGGGGTATTTCATATAAAATAACGTTTGCCGGGCTGAATGTTAGCACGATTACTTACTTCTTATTGAGCAAATACGAATGGTTGAGTAAAGCAGTCATCCACTTTTAGATGCTCAGCACGAAACGATGTTCTATTGCATATTCGCTCTATCAGTTCACGCTGCTTCTCTTTCGCTTCCTCCAATTCCGTCCTGTCAATCTCGAAATAATACGTTCTGTTGCTACACACCGCAGGGTTAATCATATCCCCTCCTTTTATTACCATCTCACCGCCTTTTAGCAGAGACGAACAGCGGCTCAGGCGCCTCTCTAACTCCCTGCCCTCCGTATAATCACCTATATCATATATCGCAATATCCGCAACCGCACCTGCACCTAAATGACCCTTATCTTTCAATCCAAGCAGCCTTGCTGGATTCGTTCTCGTTATCTTCGCGAGTTCGTATAGCGAATACTCAATCTCAGGTAATGCCGCATTTGTTAGCTCTTTTCTATTAGTTTTAGAAAGCAACCCTGCGAATAGCCGTGGATACGTGTAAAAGAGGCAGCCATTGGGACTATCGGTAGAGAATGAGATGCAGCTCGAATCCGTATTTAATTGCTCTACGGCTTCCAGTGCGAATTTTAATGAATAATAGACCTTTTTATCCCGCTGGTTCTTAGCGCTCAGGTTTGAAATGATCAATGGCTGCTCTAATCCTATATCCATGCTGATGAATTTCTCATCAGTCGCATCAGGAACGTCATACCCAATACTCATGTGTGTATCAGGTATATCATCCTGTTGTGAAGGGCAGAAGATACCAAGGTCCACTGCTCCTCCTTTTTTCAATATTTCCTTCGCCCCTTCGTATCGGTTGTCGCTGTCTATGCCCGAAGCGATATGTGCCAGCCAGAACGCACTTAAAACGTCGGCAGACTCGTCTAACAGCTCCGGATACGTCCTCAACTGTATCTTTGGCATAGTTCTTCCAGATTCTGTGCTGATTAATTCGGCAAAGAAGTTCAAACATTTGTTGAGCGATATACCACGATAAAAGAAGCCGCTCTTTCTGTATTTCACTCTCAGGTCGTAGATCTTAACACCTATGGACTTCGTGAGGTCTAAAAGAAAAGGAAGGAGGTTCTTTACACTTTCGGTAGCTCCTTCTCTTATCTCCCGGTCTATGTCGTACAAAGAGAGAACGAGAGATGCAGAAGTGTCCACTATGGGAATGCCCGAGAGTTCGTGATGCACGTAACTTGCGGTATTCAAAGTCATCAAAGGCTCGTTCACGTGCGTATAACCCATACGTGCATAAGTATAACCTATCTCATTTAAAATAGGAAATTTACATGTGAACCGTGCTAAGTTCATACCATAAGTTGCCACATGACTGTGCACATCTATTCCACCTGGCATTACTGTTTTGTCCGTGGCATCTATTATCAGTTCAGGTCTTGTCTCGTCCACGATTCTACCATCTGCAACGAAAATATCCATCTGCTCGCCTGCTATTCCGTTTGCAGGGTCGTAAACCCTGCCATTTTTTAGTAGTAGTCGCGTTTTCATCTCTTGTATTTATTATGCTTGTGTGCTCTGGATATTGATTTAAATTCTGCGTTTCCTGATTACCGCATCTATGCCAATTATATATGCGTAAGGGGCATAATCTTTCACCTTCCTCGCATTCTGTATGTCCAGCGGGATTTCATGCTGCGCACACAGTGCTGCTAATTTCGCCTTTGCCTTATTTATTGCGGCTTTGTGGCGCTCCTCCGCACGAACAGTGTCAGAATAGGATGATTCCAGGGCATAAAAATGTATAATCCCTACTTCTGGCTTGAGCATGGACAACGCCAGGTCAAGGAAGAGATAAGCGCTCTTCGGCAGGTTCATGATAATTCGGTCTGCACGGTTTATAAATCTCACATAAACCCCCCTTATATCGCCCTCTATCGCGTCTATATTTCTCACACCGTTCAATTTGATGTTCTGACGGAGATACTTTACTGCTTCAGGGTTGATGTCAATAGCAGTAATGCGACTCTGACGTGCTCGTTTAGCGATTTGTATAGAGAACGAGCCGACACCAGCGAACATGTCTATTATCTCTTCTATTCCGGCTTGCGGGACCAGCAATGCCACTCTACTCCGCTCGCGTGCTAAGCGGGGATTGAAATATACCCGTTCCAGGTCGAGCCGGTATTTACATCCGTTCTCTTTGTGTACCGTTTCCGTTCGGTTCTCACCTGCGATTATCTTCAGTCGCCTATTCCTGAATACCCCTTCCACATGTGACTCGCGTTTCACTACCACTTTTATGCTTTTGTGCAGGTTCATTATTGCCTCTGCCATGAGCTGTTCATTCGCAACGTCACCGGTCAGCACTGCAATGTCGCCCACTATTTCAAATGACGGTTTCGAGCCCACAAGCTCTTCTATGCTCCTTCTCTGCTCTAATAGCTCAAATTCCCGTATTGAAACATCCAGAGCCTCTATTTCTACCCGCTCCGTTTCGTTTAATCCACGAATAAGCGGTAAATAGATGAAATTAGCGGTGGTGCTTATCCTTACATCCGTTCTAAGCAGTTTGAGGTCTTTTAACGCTCTTCGGGTTGCTTCACCGCGTCTCTTTTCTGCTTTTACACAGGGCAGGGTCGCTCTCTTTTCCATAGTCTATCGTTTTTATCCTTTTACAAGCTTTGCTTTATTACAAATACAAATACAAATATGGAAATAGAAGATACCTATTGCGAGGCATTTGATGGCTTATTTGCACGGATATGTATAACCGCGACCGATGAGAAGCGATTGAAACGAGCAGCCTACGGTGCTACCGCACTGCCCTGCACGGTTTTTGGCGAATCAGAAGGCGGGATAGAGCAGTGGTTGAACGAGCAGGAGTCGCCAGACGGCAGGAGAGGCGTGATAGCACAACTGTGGGTGAATTACGGCGCAGATGCAGTCTCGAAACTGGAATACGAACTATCTAAGCGGATACGACAGGGGATACTGGTAGTGCCTACCACCTCGGTCTACAACGCAGTGGATTGCCCCGATGGTATGATTGACGTTATGGACAGGATAGGACATTGTGGCGATGGCTACGAGTCGGTAGAGCAAAGGTTTGGAAGAGAAGTAATAGCGGTACCGATAATGATGGGCGAGTTCCTCGTGGAACGCTATTTAGGTTACAAAAAGGGCGTGATGGGTGGCAACTTATGGTTCTTTTGTGCGAGTTTAGATGCTGCGTTAGAAGCAGGAGAAAGGGCAGTTGATGCGGTAACCGGGGTAGAAGGTGCAATTACGCCTTTTGATATTTGCGCCGCGGGATCAAAGCCGGGGACGAATTATCCGGAAATCGGTCCCACGACAAATCACGTCTACTGCCCCACGTTAAAGCATAGAATAAGTGACTCGAAAGTGCCGGAAGGGGTGGCTTGCATTCCGGAGATTGTGATTAACGGCGTTTCACGCGATGCCGTGATAGAAGCGATGAACGCGGCGATGGATAGCGTACGTGACGTTGCGGGACTGCTGAAAATATCGGCTGGTAACTATGGCGGTAAATTGGGGAAGTATAAGATTTATTTAGAAGAATGAGGTAATCGGATGAGGGATAAGTATAGGAAAAAAATAAAATGGGAGTTAGAAAAAGAGATAAAGTCTTATATTAGAAGAAGGGAGATTGAATGTTTATCAAATTTCGCTTCTAAAAGTGACGAGGGATTAAGAAGGAAACAAAACTATCCTGAGGATATTAGAGCTAAATACTCAAGAGACGCTGATCGAATTGCGCATACACATGCTTATTCAAGGTATATTGATAAGACACAAGTATTTTTTTTAGTAGATAATGATCATATTACACATCGTGTTCTTCATGTCCAGTTGGTTTCAAAGATTGCCAGAACCATAGGAAGGTGTCTTAAATTAAACGAAGACCTAATTGAAGCCATTTCACTGGGACATGATATTGGTCATGTCCCATTTGGTCATCTTGGTGAGTCTATTCTGTCTGAATTATGTAAAAGACATGGACTCGGTAGATTTTTGCATAATGTTCAAAGCGTTCAATTCCTTGATAAGATCGAAGATTGTGATTTAACGCTACAAGTACTCGATGGAATTTTATGTCATAATGGTGAGATCCACAATCAATTATTAGAGCCCAATAGAGATAAAGACTGGGAGAAATTTGATAATGAGACCGAGGATATAAAACGAGGTAAAAAGGATTATGTTCCTATGACCCTGGAAGGATGTGTTGTAAGATTCGCGGATACAATAGCATATTTAGGCAGAGATATTCAAGATGCAATTGAAATAGGACTCATAAATAACGATTCGGAAGTACCGGAGCGTTGCAGGGAGAAGATTGGCACAAAAAATGACGAAATAATAAACGCACTTATTATTGATATAGTCGAAAATAGTTATGGTCAAAATTACATTTCGTATTCGAGAGAAATCTCAGACTCTGTAAGGGAATATAAACAATTCAACAAGGACAAGATCTATAAAAATGATAAGATCCTGGCGGAACAGGGTAAAATTAAGGAGATGTACAGAACGCATTTTAATAAATTCTTAGAAGCACTTAAAGAGAGCGATAAAAAATCTAAAATATATGAAGATTTCATGGACATAGGTTGGATTAGTAGGGAATACCTTGACAATTCGAGCGCAGAAGAGAAGGTGAGGGATTATATAGCAGGGATGACTGATAGATATTTTGAAAAAGTGTTCAAGGAGATTATATTGCCAAAAAGAGTCACAACATTTCGCAGAGGCGAAGTTTCCAGTGTGTAGCGCGGGTAACTCTAACTCTAATACGTTTATATATTGTTATACGCAATTGGTCGCATAAAAAAGAGATGACTAATAATATTGAAAGTTATTTGAATAAAGTGTTCTTAAAAGATATCATGGATATTTTGAAAGAACTCCCGGATAAGTGTGTTGACATGGTTTATGGCGACCCTGATTATAATGTTGGTGTAAAGTATGGTGATAAAACTTATACTAAAACTTTTGATGAATATACTGAATGGTATATTAATTTAGCGAAAGAATCTATCAGGGTCCTTAAAGATGATGGTAATATGTTTTTAATTAATTATCCAAAGCAAAGTGCATATTTGCGAGTTAAATATCTGGATGATGTTTGTTATGATGTTTCGGATTATGTTTGGGTTTATAACACAAATGTAGGGCATTCACCCAATCGTTTCACTACTGCTCATAGAAGCATATTGCATTGTAGAAAGACAAAAGATAACAAATTTTATAAAGAAAGTGTGGCAGTTCAATATAAAAATCCGACAGATAAGCGAATTTTACAAAACTTAGCTAATGGTTCAAAAGGAAGAATGCCGTATGATTGGTTTTATTTTGATTTAGTCAAAAATGTAAGTAAAGAGAAAACATTCCATGCATGCCAGATTCCACAGAAGCTCTCTGAAATGTTGATTAAATCTTGTACCATGCCAAACGGTATTGTTTTAGTTCTATTCGGCGGGAGTGGTTCCGAAATAGAAATATGTAAGGTGCTTGATAGACGATATATCTCCGCTGAAATTGATGAAAAGTATTACAAGATGATTCTCGATAGATTAAGTAAAGGGGAAATTGAAGAGAAATATCGGCTAAACATGAAGAAATATGAGATTAAGAATATCCAAACACAACTTGCATTTCTTGAAGAACAGAAAGATTATTTAGCGGCAAAGGAGAAAAAATAAAATGACAAATAGCGACCAACAGCGTATAACACAGCATAAAAGGTTCGTGCCTTATGGCACTCACCCAAATCCTTCGCTTATGCTCAGGACTTCTTTTATGCTGGAACCGTTATTATAAACATTAAGAAAAAAAGTAGTACTCTCATTGACTCTTATCAACTAAGTAAGATTGATAAAAGAGAAGGGATGTTGATGGAGGATAGAAATACGCATGATAAGGATATACATAGCAGGTCCATTATTCTCGGAAGCGGAGAGGCAGTATAACAAATATTTACGTGATTTTCTTGAGAATTTTGGCTTTAAAACATTTCTGCCACAACGTGATGGCCATATGTTGTCAGAGTTATTAGTAAATGGGACTACTAAATCCGTAGCTATTGATAAAATCTTTAATCGCGATATTAAAGAGCTACAAAAATCAGATATTGTAATTTTTGTGATGGATGGCAGAGTCCCGGATGAAGGTGCATGCGTTGAGATAGGATATGCTTATGCACTGGGAAAAGAGTGTGTAGGACTAAAAACGGATCCAAGGACTCTTATGGCCGAGATAGATAACCCTATGATCTTAGGAGCACTAAAGTATAGGATAGCGAACAATCTCAAGGAACTAGTAGATTTTCTCAGCACAATTAAATAAGAAAAGGCAGGATGTTCCTGCACCTTTTCAGTACCATAAGCACCTACATCATCAATAAATGTTTATATGCGGAGTTTGTTATGATAAAACAAATAGAAGAAGGAACAGGTGGATTATTAGCCGATAAAATGAACAAAACAGAAATACACAAATTACAGAAGGTTCTTACTACTTACCTCAAAGCAATCCACGAGATTTATGCAGAAGGGAACTTCAGAGAAGAGAGTTTCTATTCTTACTTAGAAAAGCTCTTTGAAGAGTGTTCTCCATACTTCTCTTCAGAAGAAGGAATAAAAGTTCGTGTTTTACCAAAAAAGACAAAAGTCGGTATTCCTGACTTCCTAATTCGCAAAAATGGAGAGATTGTGGGGCACATCGAAGCGAAAGTGCCTGATACAAATCTAAACGAAGTGGAGAAATCAGAGCAAATTCATAGATACCGGGATGCGCTTTCTAATCTTATCGTCACGAACTTTTTGGAATTCCGGCTTTATCGGGATGGCGGATTCATAAAAAATGCGGAAATAAGTCCTTTTTCTGCTTTAGAAAGTTTAAGTCAACCTACTCCTGAGGACATGAATCGCTTTGCTGAACTTTTAAGCGAGTTTTACAGTTTTTCTGTGCCTGAGATAACAAGTGCTTCTGCACTTGCGACTGTGCTTGCTGAAAAGACAAATTTTTCGCAGCATATATTAAAAGAGGTGCTTGAGAGGGAAGATAGGGATTCCATACCGTTAGAGAGTTTTTACGAGGTTTTTAGGAGGACACTTATTGGGAGTTTGACAGAGGAGCGATTTGTTGATTTGTATGCGCAGACTATTACGTATGGTCTTTTCGCAGCACGGATAATGGCAGGAAAGGAGGAGATAAATAAAGAGAACGCATGGAAATTTATTCCGGGAAATGTGCCCTTACTTATCCATATTTTCCATACGTTTGTGGGTCCGGATACGCCAGCGGCAATGAATTGGATCATTGAAGACATCCTTAACGTGCTAAACAAAACAGACATTGTCGCTATTACTAACGAGAAAGAGGCAACATACGGGACAAGAGATCCCATTATCCATTTCTATGATACCTTCCTTGGCGAATACAACCCAGAAGAGCGTGCAAAATTAGGCGTTTATTACACGCCTCCTGAAGTGGTGGATTACATAGTAAAATCAATACACAAACTGTTAAAGGAGAAGTTCGGTAAAGATAGGGGACTTGCAGAAGAAGGCTTGAAACTTCTTGATCCTGCGGCAGGTACATTAACGTTCATAATACAAGCCATTAGAAAAGCAGAGTTCGAATTGTTGGACAATCGCATGGGTGGTTTGATTCCGTTGAATATAAAGAATCATATCTTAGCCGATTTCTATGCTTTTGAGATTCAAGTCGTTCCCTACATAATTGGCCATCTCAGGGTTGCGATGTCGTTAGAAGCTTGGGAATATGAATTCTCAAAAGACGAGCGGTTCCAATTTTACCTTACTAATACGCTGGAGATGAAAGAGCCGGAACAAGAACTTCTTTTACAACAGCTCACAGAGGAAGGTCGAGAAGCGATGTACGTGAAGGAAACGGAGCCGATTCTCGTTGTGCTCGGTAATCCACCTTATTCTGGCATTTCTGAAAACAAAGGGAAATGGATAACTGGATTGATTGAGGATTACAAATACGTTGATGGGAAACATTTTGGTGAGAAGAAGCACTGGCTTCAAGATGATTATGTGAAGTTTATCAGGTTCGGGCAGTGGAAGATTGACCGTACCGAGGAGGGGATTTTAGGATTCATCACGAACCATGGCTATTTAGACAATCCTACTTTTAGAGGTATGCGGCAATCGTTGATGCGGAGTTTTGATGAGATTTATTTGCTGAATTTGCACGGTAACGTGTTGAAGAAGGAGAAATGCCCTGATGGCAGTAAAGATGAGAATGTGTTTGACATCCGGCAGGGCGTGGCTATTGGTTTGTTCGTAAAGAGAAAAGAGCAGAAGGAAAAAGGGATTGCGAGAGTATATTATGCTGAGAGATGGGGGCTTCGTGAAGATAAATACAGGTGGCTTTTGAGGAATGATATTGAAACGACGAAATGGGAAAAATTAAAGCCGAGCAGTCCTTCTTATTTCTTCGTACCGAGGAAGGAAACCCATTGGGACGTTTTTGAGAGATACTGGAAGATAACAGATATTTTTCCAATTAACAGTGTGGGTATTGTCACGGCGAGAGATAAGTTTGTAAATGATTTTGATAGAGAAGCTTTAAAAAGGCGAATAGAGATGTTCAGAAATCTATCAATACCCGATGAATCCATTAAGCGGACTTTTAAATTGAAGGATACTACTACATTTAAACTCAGAAAATCACGAGAACGTTTATCTAAGGATGATGAATGGGAGAAATATTTTACCGAAATTCTATATCGTCCTTTTGACAAGAGAAATATCTATTATACAAATGTAGTTGTTGAAAGACCGCTTTTAGAAGTCATGCGGCACATGATGCACGAAAATTTGGGATTGTGCGTTGGTAGAGCGGGGCAAGTTGTGGGCTTAGAAAAACCTTGGAACATTGTTTTCTGTTCAGAGTGCATTGAAGATTTTAATTTGTTCTATCGTGGTGGGAATGTTAATTTCCCTCTCTACTGTTACTCCGATGAACCCCAAAAAGGAATTTCTGACGAAGGTACACCTGAAGAAAAACGCATCCCAAACATAAGTAAAGACTTTTTGCACGCTTTAAAGGAAGCGCTGGGTGAAGAACCAACGCCGGAGGAGATTTTTTATTACATCTATGCTGTTCTTTACTCGCCTACTTACCGCAAGCGATACGAGGAATTTCTGAAGACAGATTTTCCTCGTATTCCTATACCCGCAGATTACGAACTGTTTAAGAAACTGAGCGAACTCGGAAAGGAATTGGTAGAACTGCATTTGCTCAAGCATCCTTCTTTGAGCGAGACAGAAATAGGATTTCCGGTGAGCGGCTCAAATACGGTGGAGAAAGTTCGTTATGATGAAGAGACCAGAAGGGTGTATTTCAACAAGGAGCAGTATTTCGAGGGTGTTTCAAAAGCTGTATGGGAGTATCAAATCGGTGGTTATCAGGTGATGGCGAAGTATTTGAAGGATAGGAAGAAACGAGAATTGTCTTTGGAGGAGATTGAGCATTACAGGAAGGTGGCGAAGGCGATTGAGAGGACGATTGAGGTGCAAAGGGAGAGTGATGAAGTGCTGGTTTAGAATAAATAGAATGACCTTAGAGATAAAAGAAGTGGACGCGTATTACGGCATCGAGAAGGTGCTGGGGAGTGTGGATTTCAGTGCGGCAGAGGGCGAACTTTTAGGTATCATCGGCCCGAACGGCTCGGGAAAGACGACTTTGTTGAGAGCAATCAGCCGTATCTTAAGACCGCGAGTAGGCACGATATTGTTAGAAGACCGCGATGTAATGAAGATGAAGGACCGTGAGTTTTCACGTATTTTCGCAGTCGTGCCGCAGGATACTGCTATTAATTTCGACTTCTCTGCTCTGGATGTCGTGCTTATGGGCAGGAATCCACATCTGAGTCGCTTAGAGCTGGAAACCGATAAAGATATGGCAATAGCGAAGCGGAGCATGGAACTTACCAACTGCTGGCATCTGGCGGAGCGAGCGATTACGGAGTTGAGCGGCGGCGAGCGACAGCTGGTGATAATCGCGCGAGCGTTAACGCAAGAGCCACAGGTTTTACTGCTGGATGAGCCCACTTCTCATCTCGACATAAATTATCAAATAGCGATAATGGAGCTCCTGAAGCGGTTGACCCGGCAAGAGGGTTTGATAGTAATTGCAGTAATCCATGACCTCAATTTAGCCGCTCAGTATTGCGACCGTTTAGTACTGCTGCATAAGGGTGAGATCGTGGATGTGGGTGCACCGGAAGAGATATTGACTGCGGCTAGCATAAAAAGAGCATTTGGTGCGAACGTTATAGCAAAACGACATGCTTTAACTAACCTCTGCTACGTATCGCCTGTGCCACCGCCATTAAAACGCAGCACGGGTGTAAATGAGGCTAAAGCCACGATTCATATGATATGTGGTGGCGGCGAAGGTGCATCGTTAATGCACCTGCTCACGGAGAAAGGCTACAAAGTGACTGCGGGTGTGGTGAACCTGCTGGATACCGATTATGAAGTTGCACAGCTCCTGAACATCCCGACAGCGACTGAAGCACCGTTCTCACCGATAACAGATGATGCGTTCAAGGCACATTTAAAGTTGATTAATGAAGCAGATGTGGTTGTGCTATGCGGAATTCCGGTGGGTTTCGGTAATTTGAGGAACCTGGAAGCGGCAGAAGCAGCATTGAAAATGAGTAAATCCGTACTTGTGCTGGATGCTAATGGTATAGGGGCACGAGATTTTACGGGTGGCGAAGCAACGAAACGGCTCAGTGAGCTGAAGACCAGAGGAGCATTGCCAGTCAGGGACCAGGTAGAAATGCTTGAGAAGCTTAATCATATACTGCACGTTCCGGAACATAAAACAAGACGACAAGATGCAACGAGAGTATAAAAGAGACGGCTTTTTCTGTTTTGCGCCTCAGGACAGCGTAACCCAGGAGATACGGTGCTTGAAGCCAGGCGAATCAGGAATAAACACCATTTGTAGAGTCCTGGAAGTTGCGACTAAAAAGATAAGGGGAAAAGAGGGGCAGCAAAAAGTTGTTCTTACCGGAGTAATTGCCGATCACACCGCGAAACTACCGTTTGTTTCGTGGCAGCATGCGCGAGTGGTACAGAATAGTGTAGTACAGATAGAGAACGCATATGTGAAGCGGTGGAAGGGACTGCCCACACTGTATATCGGTAGAAATACGTACTTGCAGGAGCAGGATATAGAATTCCCGGGTTATGCCGAGTTGAGCAAGCCGAAGAAGAGGACGCTAAAAGATATAGCCGGTTGCGGTGGTGCGTTTGATGTGATGGTAGAGGGTGATGTCGTGTCAAGTGCGGCGAAGGGAAACAGATGGGTGTTAGACGATGGTACAGGTGCTGTATTTATGGATATAGGTGAGGCTAGTGGAGTGGACATCTCGTTTGGAACGCCAGTAAAGACGAGAGGCGATGTAGTAGAAGAATCAGACTACGAGTACGTATTGATAGCGGAAAAGGTAAAAGTAATAGGAGACGAGCTTGTGATAAGAGCGTTGAGGCAGTTTTTGTCCCGGTACACGTGATGATAGTCTTTATTTATTTAGTTAGCAGATTAAGAATAGGGCGATTACACGAGAAAAGAGTTGAAGATGCAAGATGCAAAAAATTTTTTGTGCTGATGTCATATCAGATATTTTTGAGAGGAAAAGCAGCAGAAAAGCTTTCTTTTATAGTGATTTGACGTATCTAATAGTTATCTTAAGGAGACATGGGCGAAGTGGAAGCGAAGAGGGATAAGGTAACAAGGCATGATCTTCGTCATGATAGGCATACAGTCTCTCTCTACTAACAGACCATAAAACTTTTAAAAAAGTTTTTTCAAAAACGCTTCGCAATCAGTAGGGCATGGCTGGGAGGTAGTGGAGAAGTATATATCGGAGCAGAAGGGCATGGTTACGAGAAGGCAGACACCGTATCGGTGATGGATAAAGAAAAGGAAAAAACACACAAAACATGGTACAATACGCTTTATAACAAACTTTTTGGAGGGAAGCATCAAAAATAGAAAAAAAGCGAAAAGCTTTTATATAGCTATGACATACCTGTAATAATAGTGTAGTTTAAGTCACCGGCGGTCGTGCTTAGGTACAGGCTTCGTACTTAAGTATAGTGACTTTTAGTAAATGTAAGAATAAGATATGAAAAATGGAAAGTGAAAGAAGAAAATTTGGAATGATATTGGCGTTCGCCGTTTTATTCGCAACGCTGGCATTCGTAAGTGTTGGATGCGCCGCATCTGCAACTACGCATTATGTGCCAGATAATTATGCGAAGATTCAATGGGCTGTTGATAATGCTTCTGTTGGAGATATAATAATTGTAAGGGATGGAACTTATACCGAAAATATAAAAGTTAACAAGCGATTGACAATTAAATCTGAGAATGGTTCTACTTCAACGATTGTTTTGGCTGCTAATTGGGCTGACCCTGTTTTTAATATTACCGCTGATTACGTGAAGATAATTGGGTTTACTGTGAAAGGCAGTGCTTGGGGTGGAATATCTCTTCTTGCAGATTATTGTAACATCTCAAACAACAACTGCTCAAATAACGATGATGGCATCGGTCTCGGTTATTCAAACAACAGCACCATCTCAAATAACACTTGCTTAAACAACGGGATTGGCATCGGTCTCGGCTATTCAAACAATAACACCATCTCAAAAAACACCTGCATCTCGAACTATGAGGTTGGCATCAAGCTCCTCTATTCCTATAATAACATCATATACCTGAACAACATCATAAACTCTCGCAATGTTGATTCTTACGAATCAACAAATACATGGAACTCTACTTTATCGATAACCTACACTTATAAAGGAACATCCTATACGAACTATCTCGGTAACTACTGGAGCGATTATGGGGAGAGTAAAACAGAAAAGGACATATATAAAGGGATACGTGATACGAATATGGATGGAATTGGCGATATTCCTTACAACATAGATTCGGATAAGGACAATTATCCGTTGATAAAGAGATTCGAGAATTATGTCAAAGGAGAAGAAGAGGAAGAAAAAGTTCCAGGATTCGAGGCAGTATTCGCAATTGCAGGATTATTGGCAGTAACGTATCTTTTGAGGAAGAAGAAATGAGTGCAATACCAAAAATCTCTTCAATATTGAATATAGGACAAGAGGACTTAGAAAAAGAGAGTCTAAAAACATATCTACATATTAAACTTAGACGTTGTGAGTCGGAGATATTTAATATTGCCAAAAAATATGGAATCTCATCAATAGAAGAATTCGAAGACCGATATAAAAAGGGCGAAATAGAAGAAGAAGGGACTTGGGAAGATTTCTTCAGGTTAGATCACCTTGAAGCAGAAAAGGAGGCGATAAAAAGGGCATTAGAGGTGGTTCAGTGAATGTCTATCAAAGACTATCGGATATCGCTGAAATCGAGTTCTCCGATGTCGTTGATATAGTAGAGGATTTTAAAGATAAACTGCGGATACACTTAAGAGATGGGAATTTTATCGATGTTTGGTTTTCAAAAAAGATTAAGGGAAGATATGCGTACCATTGGGAACGAGGGCATGTCGATGGAAAGATTTACAGACACGATAACATTCCTCATAAGAGATGGAAATCTGTTAAAACCTTTCCCAAGCATTTCCATAACGGTTCCGAAGGCAATGTTTGTGAGAGTTTGATTAGTGATGAACCTACAAATGCAATTAGAGAGTTTTTAACATTTGCAAGAGGGATTGTCAATAAAATAAATAAGATATAAATGCATGCAAGAGAAATGAAACCACTAGGGGATGCCTCGGATTTCAATCCGAGGTGGCATGGATGGGGCTTATGTACGGAGGTAAAAAAATATGGCAGAAGAAATATCATTAGAGGAATACAAAAAAGCATACAGGGAAATAATGGCAGAGGCGGAGAAAAGGGGTTTTCTAATTCATCTGGTAGTGTACGTGTTGGTTAACGCTATGTTGATAGCTATTAACTTCATACATTCTCCAGAGGACATTTGGTTCTTTTATCCTCTTTTAGGTTGGGGAATTGGAATAACAGCACACTACCTGGATGCTGTCCGCTGGATAGAGAGGATCCTTAAAAAGAGAGAAGCGGAAGCAGAGTATAGGGCAAGAGAATCTATAAGGAAATAATGCGGTCTCTTCGCCGACTACGCCACTTCGTTCGCTGCGTATAACAGAGGATAAAAGGGAAATCAGCGATTTCTCAAAATTCGCGTATCGGCGAACTTCTTTTATCCGCGATACGTTATATGTAACTCCAAAAACCGACGTAGTTTCCACCAGTGAGGTGCAAGTCACCAACCACATTTTATCATAACAAATAACAAAATACCACAAAAACATATCACGCATCCATGGCTTATGTCCCGGAATCACACTTT
>JBAQFZ010000040.1:0-10469 GCA_049287525.1 Halobacteriota archaeon
ATGTAATCGTGGGGTCATCCTGCAACTCAGTCACTTTCCCCGTCACTTATTTTCATGTAACGAGACGAAGATGAACGAGCAGACGAAGAGATTTGTACGGCGCAAAGTCCGTGAATATTACAGTACTGCGAAGATAGAACTCCCACCGGATTTAGGGATGCGGGAACTGGGCTTCGTACATTTCGACCAGGCTTACCCTGCAAAACTCGTGATGAGAAGACACAAAGTCTTCAACACCGGCGTAGACCTGATGACTTACCTGAAAGAGAATGCTCCAGCTCATGTCTACTACTCAGCCGCTATTTATAAATATCCCGGGGCGGCGAATATGGCAGGCAAAGACTGGCTCGGTGCGGACTTAATCTTTGACCTCGATGCCGACCATGTGGTAGATGAATCAGAACTGCGAAAATATTCTTACGAGGACCTGCTGGTGCTTGTGAAGAAAGAAACAGCGAAACTGATTGACTTTCTGCTTGATGATTTCGGCGTTCCCGAGCACGATATAGAACTGGTATTCTCAGGCTCGAGAGGCTATCACATCCATATAACCAGGCAAGAGGTACGAAGGCTTGGCAGCCGAGAACGGCGTGAAATCGTGGATTATATCACAGCAAGGGGGCTCGAACTGGATAATTTATTGAGGGATAAGGCAGTGGATTACGGGGGTGAGGGATTCAGAAGATGCCACTATTGTCACAAAATTATGAAGAGTATAGTTTGTCCTGCCTGCGGACAAGATACAACAATTCTAATTAAAGGAGGTGATTTAAGAATATCAACCCGTGAGGGATGGGGTAAACGGCTTCTTAAAGGATTAATAGATTTTCTTCATGAGATAGCGAAGATGGAAGAAGAAAAGAGTGTAAAGGAACTAAAAACTATAAGGGGCGTGAGTGAAGTAAGAGCAAAGGAAATAATAAGAATAGCAAAAAATGATGCGGTAATCGGAAGAATTGAAAAAGGGGCGCTTAATCAAATTCCCGGTTTTCCGCTTTCAATATGGCAGGAGATAGTAGCTAAAGAATCAGTGCGTCTAATGAAGGGTGAATCAGACGCACCCGTCACCACGGACATAAAACGGCTTATCCGGCTGCCTACATCGCTCCATGGCAAAACGAGTTTGATCGTAAAACCGCTAAAACTCGACTCCTTTTGGGAATTCGACCCGTTAGAGTACGCTGTGGTATTCGGCGATTCGCCCGTGGAAATACGTATGGTTCACAGTGCCGCGATAACGCTGAAAGGCGAGAGATATAAAGTAGAAGAGGACGAAATTGCTACGCTACCCGAGCATGTTGCGCTTTATTTCATCTGTCGTGGCGCTGCCGAGTGTATTTAAAAACTCTTTTGTATGGTTACCCGTAATAATAGCCTGTTTTCCGCTCCCTGAGCAGATAAATAAAGAAAGGAGCGCCGAAGAAGGCTGTGATTATACCCACGGGCATCTCGCCTATGGAAAGGATGGTCATATCTAAAAGACGAATCAACGCATCAGCCCAGACCAAAAAAATACCGCCTACCAATGCAGAGGCGGGAAGGAGTATGCGGTGGTCAGGACCCACAAGGATTCGCGTTATGTGCGGTATTATCAGACCGATAAAGCCAATAGTACCCGCGAATGATACAGCAGCAGCGGTAATGAATGCTGTAAGAACAAGCAGGATTTTCTTTACGTGCTCTACGTTTATACCCAGGGTCCGTGCGGATTCCTCGCCAAGCAGCATTGCGTTCAGGTCCTTTGCGAGAAGGTAAATCATGATGAAGCAGAGGAAGACAGAAAAGGTAGTTATTTCCACTTCTGTCCAATTGGGTGAATCAATTCTTCCCATCAGCCAGGTGTAAATATAGCCTAAGTCATGACCCGCTATATACATCATGAAAGCTAAAATAGCGGAAAGGAAGAGATTGACTGCTATCCCGGTGAGCAACAATGTGTCTACCGCGATTTTTCCGCGCATCTGCGCAAGGTGATAGACCATGAGTGTGGCGAACATGGCACCTACGAACGCCATAAAGGGTGTTGTGTAGACAGAGAAGAAGCTTGGGTGTTTCAACATTGAAAAGACAGCACCCACACCTGCACCCGAAGCTATTCCAAGTATGTATGGGTCTGCCATGGGGTTTTTAAATAAGCCTTGCATTGCAGTACCCGCGGTCGCCAGTGCGAAGCCCACCAATAACCCCAAAAATATACGCGGCAGCCTCACCAGTAAGATTATTATTTCATCAGAAGGCGTGGAAGAAGACTCACATAGATGAAATTTGCTTCCAACTAGAGAAACTATCTCCAGGGGCGGAATATAAACGTTACCGATTGCCGTTGCTAGCACGATGGTCACGCATAGGATTGCAATTAAATAGACCATAATCATTTTCCATTGAAGGAATTTCGTTAGATACGTTGCTTTTTTCGCTTCTTCTGTCATCTTTTCGAGCAGGGCATAGTACACATTGGAAAAAGTAGCTCTTAAAGTCTTCTGGTCTTTATGCTTTTCTCTTTTTGAGAAATCGTATCATTATAAATAGAGGCAGAGTATGGTAATAGTGAAGGTGAGATTATGCAATGATAAGTGTGAATGAGTATGGACTGGACGTATTTGAGGAGATGATGGACAATTCGGAGGATTTGCAGGTGGGTATTCTGGAGCAGGAAAACGGGACCACGATAATAGATGCCGGCGTGGAAGAAGGAGGTGGATTTGAAGCGGGGTTATACGTGTCGAGAATCTGCATGGCGGACCTTGCGGATATGAAACTCAGCAGCTTTGACCTCGGTAAATTCTCATGCCCTGCAATCGAGCTTACCACTGACCATCCGGTAATCGCATGTATGGCATCGCAATTTGCAGGGTGGAGGATAAAAGTGAAGAAGTTCTCCTGTTTGGGTTCGGGACCTGCAAGGGCTCTTTCTCTAAATCCAAAGGAGCTGTATGAGAAGATAGGGTACGAAGATGATACACCAGAAGCGGTATTAGTTCTTGAATCCAGTACGATACCGGATGAAGAAGTGACGTCGAAGATAGCGAAGGATTGCAAGGTGGATACGGACGACCTGTATATCGTGGTCGTGCCGACAGCTTCGATCGCCGGGTCCGTGCAGATCGCGGCACGGGGGATAGAAACGGGCATCCACAAGTTCGATTCGATTGGATTTGATATAAACAGCATCACGCATGGACATGGTATTATACCCATCTCGCCTATTGTCGGTAACGATGTGGAGTGCATGGGCTCGACCAATGACTGCATCATCTACTGTGGTCGCATATATTACTCCGTGGACTATGATAGTGTAGAAGAGCTGAAGGACTACGTGAAGAAAGTGCCCTCGCTTAGTTCCAAGGATTACGGGCAGCCGTTCTATAAGACGTTCAAAGAAACGGGCTTCGATTTCTACAAGGTAGACGCGGGCATGTTTGCACCTGCCGAGGTCACGGTAAATGAGATAAACAGCGGGAAGACGTTTACAAGTGGTAAGATAAATACAGAAGTGCTACTGGAATCATTTGGGATAGAGCGTTTATAATACCGGGGATAGTAGTAGAAGCCGGCAAATACCGGCGCTTCCCTTTCTTTTTAATCTTTTATTTATATGCCCTTGAAATGCTTGCATCACTTTTTTTTTTTTGACGTCCCTACTTTATATCTACATCTATATCAACACCCAAGCTACGCATATCATCAAAGAATGAAGGATAAGAAACGCCAGTGCATTCCACGTCCTCTATGACCGTTTCTCCGCGTGTGCAAAGCGCGGCAAGGGACAACGCCATTGCCAGTCTATGGTCACCGTGAGAGTGTACCTTCGCCGCTTTTAACGCCTTACCTTCTATCAGCAGCCCATCTTTCCTCTCCTCTATCTTCGCATCCATCTTTCTCAGCTCTTCTGTCACTATTCTCAATCTATCGGTCTCCTTATATCTCAAATGTGCAACATCCATTATTTCCGTGGTACCGTCAGCAACAGCCGCTAATACCGCAATTGTAGGCACTAAATCCGGATTCTCACGCATATTCACCGCCACGCCCTTTAACCCCTCTGCTTTTACCCCTTTTACATTCACAAACCCTGTTTCCTTATTCCATCTTATCTCTGTGCCCATATCGTTCAATAGCTCCACAATACGGGAATCGCCCTGTGCAGACGGGAACAAATTGCCCACGGTTATCTCCGAGTCAGTAAGTGCCGCAGCTGCTAAGAGATAGGACGCTGATGAGAAATCGCCGGGCACTGTAAACGTTCGTAGTTCGTATCTCTTACTACCCTCTATGTGAAACGAGAAGTTGTTACTGCCCGCAACTGACGGTAGGCGAGCGATAGGAATTTCTATACCCCCTTGCTCCAATACTTCCAGCGTCATCCTCATATAAGGCACTGATGCCAGATTGTTTGCCACGATATAAGAGCTCTTCGCCGCGAGTGGGCACGTGATGAGCAATGCCGAAATGAATTGAGAGCTAATTTGGGTGTCCATAACAGTTTTACCGCCTTCCAGTTTGCCTTTTACTACTATTGGTGGTGTACCATCACCTTTTGTCGAAAAAGCTTCCGAACCAAGGTCGTTAAGTGAGTTCAGTAGTGGCGTGTTCGGTCTCAACCTTAACGATGCGTCACCCGTTAGAACTGTCACACCTTCACAGAGAGACGAAATCGCAGTGAAGAACCTCAGAGTGGTGCCTGAATTCTCGGCGTTTATCACGTCTTCTGGTGTTCCTGGTTCTCCTTCCACGCCCTCTATCGCTATCTTATTACGGTCCGCATCATACTCTATAACCGCACCAAGGCAGTTGGCGGCACTGATTGTAGCTTTTGTGTCTTCAGAAATGAGGGGATACCGGACTTCGCTCTTTCCGCCAAGTGATGCGATTGCAATAGCTCTATGCGTGTAGCTTTTAGACGGCGGTGCATTTATCTCGCCTTTTAGCATTGACCTTCGCACTATTGCGTTCATCGCTCCTGTTCTTTTAAATATTAGCTCCTTTTCGTAAACGGAGTCGCTGGGATTTGAACCCAGGTCGTCAGGTCCGGAACCTGACAGGATGTCCTCTACCCCACGACTCCTATTTAGTTAACAATCAATATAGAGTTATCAATTAAAAAGGGAATCGCGCCTATACGGGAGTTGTATAAGGATGAAGTAGTGAAGGAACTCGGGATGTCACTGCCGATATGGAACCAGCACCCTTTTCCGGGTCCATGCCTCGCAGCGCGAGTAATAGGAGAAGTCGCGGAAGGGGCGGAGTAGTCTGATATTGTACCGGTTAGCGGAAGAAAAGGAGAATGCGCATAAAACATGGTACAATACGCTTTATAACAAACTTTTTGGAGGAAACCATAAAAAATGGAAAAAAAAAGCGAAAAGTTTTTATATGCCTATGTCATACCTATGTCATACCTCTGACAATAGTGTAGTTTAAGTCACCGGCGGTCGTGCTTAGGTACAGGCTTCGTACTTAAGTACGGGGCATAGTGACTTAAATAGTGGTATGTGCATCAGCGCCGAGGAGGGGCGCTTTATAAGTACCCAAAGAAATAGGAGGTGAAAAGAAAAAAAAATGGAAGAAGAGAGAACCTATCGGTTCGGATGGCTCCCAGATTATCCCGATTTTAGAGATTATACAGAGGACCTTGAAGAACTTAAGCCCATGCTTAGAAAAACGAGTGTGCGGTCTCCTGAACAAGTTGGAAGAATTAGCCTTCCTGCTTCTGCGGACCTAAGAGCGTGGTGTTCTGAGATTGAGGATCAAAAAAATCTCGGTTCGTGCACAGCAAATGCAGGAGTAGGGGTTATCGAATATTATGAGCGAAGAGCGTTTGGAAGACATATCGATGCTTCTCGGCTCTTTCTCTACAAGGCAACGCGGAACATTTTGCACTTGACAGGGGATACGGGAGCTTTTCTTCGAACTACAATAGGCGCCATGCGGCTCTTTGGCGTTCCCCCGGAGGAATACTGGTCATACACAGACACAGTACCTGATTTTGATAAGGAACCGCCTGCTTTCTGCTATGCTTTTGCTCAGAACTATCAAGCGATTAGATACATTCGCCTCGACCCTCCCGGGATTGCGATGGCCACGCTTTTATCCCGAATCAAGTTATATGTAGCATCAAAGCTTCCAGCGATGTTCGGGTTTACGGTCTACAGCTCGATAGGACATGCTAACCCTAATGGTAAGATTCCATTCCCCTGCGGAGGAGAGGAAATTCTTGGTGGTCACGCCATTGTAGCAGTAGGGTATGACGACAAGATGAAAATAAAGAACCCTATCTGTGAAACAGAGACTACCGGCGCATTGCTCATCAGGAACTCATGGGGCACCAGATGGGGAGACAAAGGCTATGGCTGGCTACCATACGAGTATGTGCTTAAAGGAGCGGCAAGTGATTTCTGGGTGCTTCTCTGTCAAGAATGGGTTGATACAGAGCAGTTCAAGATATAAGAGCTAAAAGTTCAAAAGTTCGCAGGGTTAGTTATCGCTAACTCTGCATTTTTTTTTGTTTGCAGGATGCGTGGTCGGGGGGAATCTACCTGTGGACCATACCATACCATACCATACCATATAAGGAAGGCTTCATAACCTATTATGTCGGAGAAACAGGTCGGTCCTTCGCTCAACGCATGACTGGGCACGCACGCGACTATGAATGAGTGAGTTTCTCGAACGCTTTACAGAACTCGGACCACAGATACCACAACTTCTGGAGACAATGCGAATCTTCGTAGCTACACTCGATGCTGGATAAAATAGGGGTGTAACGTTATGGAAACCGATTTAGGCAAACAAGATGCTGTTTTATTGCTCCAATAGACTTGTTGCAAAATAATACCCCCACGAAAGAAGTAGTTATTCCTGTCCTTCAGGACATCTCGATTCAACAGCACTTCAAACACGCGATATCAACATAGCCACATCATTGAATTCATCTTTTTTTTGTTTCGAAACTTGTCGCTCGTTATCCTAAATCGCTTAATCCCGCCGATAGCGTGCTCTACCAGGACTCTAAAACCGCTGATAACTTTATTCTGCGCCAGTTGATTAAATTCTAGGGCGGATAGCCCCGTTGTGGCTCTTATTAGTCTATCGCTTTTTAAAGCTCGATTAACGGTTATCATACTTGATAACACATATTATACCCAATTAAAACCTTCTCAATAGAGATAATCTGTTAATTAGCAACAAGTCTATTGTAATTATATACTCCAGCCCATTCGCTGAGAATCATGCGATTTTCGTACCGGCTTTTAAACTACTTACAAACTCCGTTAAACTATGAAGCATCTTCTCTTTTGAGTCCAATTCCGCCTCTATCAATTTTATGATTGCACTGCCCACAATTGCACCGTCTGCGAACTTACAAACCGTTCTTACGTGTTCCGGCTTCGAGATGCCGAATCCTACCGCCAGTGGTACATCCAGACCCTTAGATAATTCCAGCTCCTTTATACTGCCGATAAGTGGCTGTATCGTCTCCGAAAGTGTATCACGCGCTCCTGTTACACCGAGTAGAGATACCACATAAATGAAGCCAGAAGCAGCATCCAGAATCTTCGCCATTCGCTTCGCGGTAGTCGTGGGTGCAATAATAAATATCAAATCCGTCTCGTAGCCTTCGCAGATTTTTAGCAGTGGTTTCGACTCTTCAATCGGTAAATCCGGCAACACTAAGCCACCGATTCCCACCGATTCACACTCGCTCACGAATTGTTCTAAACCTCGCTGCAATACCAGATTGTAATAGGTAAGACAGACTTTATCCACGCCTTTTATCCTGGCGGCGACCTCGAAATATATATCCGGGACCATCCCTGCACGCAAACTGATTTCACTCGCTCTTTGTATCGTAACGCCATCGGCGATGGGGTCTGAGAAAGGCAGACCCAACTCTAAAATGTCCACCCCGCCGGTGATTAACGCATCTGCTATCTCTGAGGTAGCCGCAACCGTGGGATATCCCGCAGTTATGAAGCCTATCAATGCTTTCTCGTTTCTACTCTTCAGTGCTTTGAACTTTTTTTCTAAGGTCATGTCAATCCCCCTCCTAGTAGTTTTAGGATTTTCATCTTAATAATGTGACTTCCAAAATATGTATCAATCAATCAATAAATAGATAAATAAATAAATCAATACATAAAAGAGCCAAGTCATTCATGCTTTCCAAGCTATAAAATCTATCTTCGGGTATGATCTTTCTTTGGTAAAGCTTTCTTTTTGAAAGAAAGGTTTGTAGAAGGTAGCTACTGTTCCCTTAGAAGGCGAAAGCCGAGGACGCTGCCGCGGTAGCGGGGGTCGTTGTGGTCGCGATCGGCAGATCGGCAGTACCAGGCGTCGCCGCCCCAGCCACCGCCGCGAACGACCCCCGGTCGGCGCCATCTCCACTTTCCCATGCGCTGCCATCAGCAGGTGCGCCGTCATAGCCAGCATGCCACTTATCCCGCACCCATTCCCAAACATTGCCGTGCATGTCATACAGCCCCCAAGAATTGGGATACCTCTGACCGACCGGATGCGTCTTACCGTCAGAAAAATCACCATACCACCCATAATCGCCAAGTTCCGAGTCAGAATCGCCGAATGAATATCGTGTAGTAGTGCCCGCTCGACAGGCATATTCCCATTCTGCCTCAGATAGCAGCCGGTACTTCTTGTCTGTGCCTTCTTTCTCATTGAGCTTCCTGATGAATTCTTCACCTTGTGCACAGGTTTTTCATCATCGCTTTCTTCCGACCCCATGTAAAACTCGTCCGCTGGGATCTGGGTGAACTTCATGCCGATGCTATTACCCTGTTTTGTCTTCCGGCTTGTTTGCACCGGGCGACCGGGAATTCTTTCGACTGCCCTCAATAGGTTATCAAATACTGATATCTTCCTATTCTTCTACCGTCAAATCCCCTTTTGGAAGACCTTCTTGCTTCTGTTCCTTAGAAATAATCACAGTAGGCAAGTATTCTACCTTTTGTAACAGTTCTTCAACAGTTTCGATTAACTTTTCTGGCTTATTGTCCGTATCATAAGGAGGCGAATTCGAACGAAATAGATATATCTCCGACTTAAGCGCCTCTGCCATGGAACGAGAACGGATCCAACGCTGTTCTTGATATGGATTTACGAGTTCTTTACCAAAATAAGTAGCTAATCCTATGGCAGCCGCACTTGAGAAACCCAGAATGAATGGCACCCAGCTCAAATTGCTGATATCATTGAAACCCAATCGTATTGATTCCTGGCAAAGAGTGCCTAAAATCGCACCCGTTATACCAAATATAAAACGCGAAAACGCCAAGCTGTTAATTCCGCCTTTCGTTTACGTGATGTATGAGCATATTCTCGTTCAATAAATGTTCAATTGCTATTTTAATTTCGCATTCATAGTTATCGGCAAGCAGCAGCTTCCGCTTCTCCAGCCACGGGTCCATGCCAGCGTCAGCAAGGCGGTTAGCCAGTTCGATTGCCCTGTCCGGCTTTAGTTTACTCGTCGAGAGCATCCAGGCGATTTGGTTATGGGCCGCAGCGTGATTCATGTTGCGCCGGATGCACTCGTAATACACCCAGATTGCGTTCTTCACATCACCCGCTTCGTAATATTCGCATCCTTGACGAAAATGTGTTGCCGACTCGTCCTTATCATGTCTCCTTTTTGGATGGTCTCCAACGAGCCAAAAAGTTTTTAAATACTTATGGCTCCAATAAGATAGAATAAGATGAGACGTTAAATGCCCTGCGCATAAATGCCGGCACCGGATCTAAGTACAGGAAGATGTGCCCTTGATAGGATGCGAAAAGAGATGGGAAAATATTATGGAAAATATAATAGTGGATATGACAAAATCCGAAGCGTAAAAAAGTTATCAATAGAGCGCAATGCAAAAACTGTAACAGGCATGTTTATTATTGTATTATTAGCGCTGCTGGCACTAAGCCCTGTAAGCAATGCAGGAACTATAACAGTTGGACATACTACGGGTGCAGATTATTGGAATCTCCAGGATGCAATAAACACATCTGCTGACAGCGACACAATACAAGTTTGGGGCGGCGAATATGGCGAGCATATAGTTATTAACAAACCGTTGATACTCGAATCTCGGGACGGCACAAGCAGAACCGTTATTGATGGTCCGGGAACTGGAATTGTAGTCGCTATTACTTCGGACGATGTAACATTTAAAGGTTTCACAGTGCAGAATGGCGAAATTGGAATTGAACTAACGGGAAATGGTAGCGTTATAATGGATAATGCAATTAGAACTCTGGAAGGGGTTGCAGGTAGAAACTCATCTACTATAAATTCCGATCCTGGCGGCTATAGCAGTGGAATCTATCTAAATTCCGGAACAAATAATCGCATATCCCGTAATACATGACTTTCGGCGATAACAAATTTTGTAACGGGTTAGATTAGACTATCTTTATATATTGAAACTGCTTTTACATATTCATGACCCACATAAATAAAGATGTGC
>JBAQFZ010000041.1:0-9752 GCA_049287525.1 Halobacteriota archaeon
GTTAATTTTATTCTTTTTCTCGTGAAATAAACCCATTCTGGGTTTTAGAAGAAACCCGTAGGGTTTCCTGTGGACGTGGGCAGAGCCCACGATGTGTAATCTCGTGGTTACAAAAAGGAGCTAAACAAATACAATAACTTTATTAAGAGTAGCCTATAACCAACTAATATGCTCGAAACAGCAATAGAATTTATTCTACATATGGATGTTTATCTTGCTACACTTATTCAAAGCTATGGAAATTTTATTTATATCTTGCTTTTCTTTATTATTTTTATAGAAACGGGTTTTGTTTTGACACCATTCCTTCCTGGTGATTCCCTGTTGTTTATTTCAGGCACTTTCGCAGCAACCGATGCCTTAAATGTGTATATCCTATTTTTGCTTCTTTCAATAGCCGCCATTTTAGGAGACACTATCAACTACTGGATAGGGCACTATTTCGGAGAAAAAGTATTTATAAGATTTATCAAGCAAGAACATCTAGAAAAAACAAAATTATTTTTTCATCATCACGGCAAGAAAACTATAGTGCTCGCACGATTTATCCCAATCGTCAGAACATTTGCTCCTTTTGTGGCTGGGATCGGGAAGATGAATTATTTTACGTTTTTAAGTTATAATGTAATCGGTGGGATGGCATGGGTCGCAATATTTGTTTTTTCCGGTTTTTATTTTGGTAATATTCCCTTTGTTAAAAATAATTTAACTATTATTATTCTCCTGATCATAATTACCTCGTTTATTCTTGCAATACTAGTGCACCGTTTCCAAAGGTGATAGCAATAGCGATGATACCCCTTGGTGAACTGCGTGCCTCTATCCCAATCGGAATTAGCCTTTACAATATGAACCCCACACAAGTGTTCGTTCTGTCCGTGATAGGGAATATGCTGCCGGTAGTTCCATTGCTTCTTTTCCTCGAGCCGGTTTCTAACTGGTTGAGGCGATACTCGCTCTTTGACCGATTTTTTTACTGGCTATTCGCGAGAAAGAGGCGATATGACGATAGGATAGATAAATACGGCTCCTTAGGCTTAATATCTTTTGTCGCTATTCCTCTGCCCCTAACGGGTGCGTGGACTGCATGTGCTGTCGCGTTCGTCTTTGGCATTCATTTCCGGTACGCATTTGCGGCTATTCTCGCAGGTGTAATAATAGCCGGCGTGATTGTAATGCTGTCGTGCATGGGGGTTCTGGTGATAACAGGTTAGACTCAAAGCTAAAATAGAGAATAAGAATGAAAGAATGAAAGGTACCTATGTGCTAATCATAGAAAATAGTAAGGACACAGAGATAGAAATAGGCAAAATAGGCAGGATAGCGTTCAAGGAGGGTTTTTATGCCTATGTTGGCTCGGCGCTTTCGGGCTTAGAACGAAGAATAGAAAGGCACTTGCGTGATCCCGGTGATAACAAGAAATTGCACTGGCATATAGATTATCTACTCGCAAGTCCCGCAGTAAAAGTAAAAGAAGTGGTCTTCGCCGAAACAGTGGCTAGAAGGAGAGAATGCGAACTCGCGGTGCACATGAATTTAGTGTCCATAACTAATTTCGGTTGTTCCGATTGCAGATGTAAAAGCCATTTGTTCTATTCTACAAGTGTAACCAGGCTAAAAGAGCACGTTTACACCAGTTTTTATGAATCGGGCTTTGATTTGTTTTACTGGGGCATTGTCGCCGGAAAAGATGTGGAACATCTTCGCGCTACAAAAATAAACCCCGTATGAGCAACCATTTTTAGTTCAGGTCGCATACTTCGCCCTTTTATCTCCCATTCCCTGAGACCCACCTCATAAATACCCATCACACGGAAGCTTTTTCCGTATTTCAACTCCAACCTTCGCGATAGCTTGTAGATCTGCAATACGGTAGGATTGTAGCACAGGATAATTCCACCACTTAATAACGAGCTCGCGGCGTGTTTCAGCACTCGCCAGGGCTCTCTGAGGTCCAGTATTATCCTGTCCAATTCGTGCTCCTCTATGCCTTCGTACACATCCTTAGCCTTTAATTCCAGCTCACCTGAACTCCCCGCGGTTTCTACATTACCGAAGAACGTTTCTATGTTTCTTCGCGCAATCATCTGAAACTCCTGCCGTCTGTCATACGATACCACTTTGCCATCCTTGCCCACAGCACGGAGCAGTGCCATTGTAAGAGCGCCTGAGCCGGTTCCCGCTTCTAGCACCGTTGCACCTGGAAATATGTCCGCGAGAGTTAAGATGAGTGCGAGGTCTTTGGGATATATTATCTGCGAGCCTTTCTTCATCTTCGATATGTATTCTGCTAACGTTGGTCGGACCACCAATATGGGGTCCATCTGCGAAGCCCTTATAACGCTCCCTTCTTCTAAGCCGATTAAATCATCATGCGAAATAGCGCCATGAATGGATGAGAAAGAAGCCCCGGATTTCAATAAAAGCGGGTATCTTCTGCCTTTTTTGTCTATCAGATGCACGAGTTCGTCCTCTTTTATCTTTAACATGATTCTTTATCAATAATGACATGAGGCACATAAAATGTTCGACATCATGCATGAAGGATTGAAAAAGGCATTGAAAAGCTGTGACCATGTGGAGTTCTTTGGAGAACGAAGTAATATTCTGAGCATAGACCTTGAAGGTGAAGAAGTAAAGAAGGTGAAACACGTTAAAAGCAGAGGCATCGGTGTGCGAGTGGTGGTATCAAATAAAATAGGATTCTCATTTACTACCGCATTAGAAGAATCGAAAATAGACGATTGCATTACACACGCGATAAAACAGGCACGAGCTTCCGAGGAGGACCCTAATTTCTATGGCTTACCGGTATTATCGAAGCGCAGCTACAAGAAGCCGGAGAAGACCTTTGACCCGCAGATATTGAACCTCCTGGAACTGGAAGGCGGGAGTGAAGATGCGATAGGATATTGCAAAGAGATGCTAACCGGAATGACGGGAAACGAAACGAGTGCGGTATGTAGACCGACAGAAGGCAGTTTCGCCGCCGCTTACGAGGAAATATACATCTTGAATTCCGAAGGTATCGAGACGAGCGATACCGGTACTTATGTCTCCGCGGGATTAACGGTCGTGGCAAGAGAAGAAGGCGGTGAGGAATACCCGGGAGATGAAGGTAAGACCACCCGAATACTCAGTGACATAGATTTCGCATGGATTGGCAGAGAAGCCGAGAAGATAGCAGTGAGTAGTTTAGGGGGCACGCGACTACAAACAAAAGAGCTACCAGTTGTTTTCGCACCCAGAGCGGTGCAGAGCCTTTTGGATTACACCTTGATTCCGCAATTGAGTGCTGAGAACGTGCAGCGGAGACAATCGCCCTACTATGGTAAGAAGGGGGAGGAAATAACTGCTGAAATTGTTACCATTGTGGACGATGGCACGCTGCCATTGGGTGTAAACAGCCGTAAGATGGATGGAGAAGGCGTTCCTTCAGAAGCTACATGCCTTGTAGAAGACGGTGTCTTAACAAATTTCCTGTATGATTCTTACACCGCCAGTAAAGACGGTGTGGAAAGCACAGGAAACGCAATAAGGGGTTTCGATAATTTACCCGTGCCCGGTGCTACGAATTTTATCATAAACGGTAGTATCAAAGCGTCTAAGGACGAGCTCATCGGTGGAATACGTGACGGCTTGTTTATAGACGACGTGATTGGAGCGCATACGGCTTCTCGTACTTCAGGTGATTTCTCCGTCGTTGCTCAGAATGCTTCGGGCATTAAAGACGGTAAGCTGTATCCCGTTAAGCAGGTGATGGTCACCGGGAACATGCAGGAGGTGCTGAAACATGTGGAACTGCTGGGTACTGATACAAGGCAGATTTATAATGTCGTCTCTCCCTCTATCCTGGTATCAAAGCTGCGGGTGGTCGCTTGAGCTCGTTTACCGGCGTTTAATGCTCTCTCTTATTGCCACCTTGAATAGCCGCAAAATACCAAACCGCTTCTTCTCCGCGGGCCAGACCATTTCCCGTTTCTCATTTATAACCGAATCGAGAATCATATCGGACCTGGGCTTCAGTGCCCGCATTTTTTCGCGTCTAACTCCCGCGTCCTGTATCTTAGTTATTGCGTCTATCGCATCGGTGAGGCTAAATGCAAGCTTTATCTTCTCTTCCATAGCCCGAAACGATTCGTCGTCTAAAAGACCATATTTCACCTTCAACCTGTTCAGTTTTAGCCCTGCCTGATAAGTACAATCTACGATTTCGTCCCGGGACATCCATTCGGTCTCGTAATTCAGCGCGTATTTCCAGCTCGGCGCAAGCATAGCGCTTCGATATTCATCCAGTGTTTTGAACCTTATTTTATAACCGAACTTTTCGGGATTCTCGTATGCCATGCAGCCAGGGTCAAGAAAAGGCGAATACGCCAGGATAAACGGAACAACACGCTTACCAAATTGCTTCATTAGATACCCACACCAATTGACAGTCGCTATTACAGATTCGCATGTCTGAAAGGGTAGTCCAATCATGAAGAACAGGTCGAATCTATTACAGCCCGCGTCTAAGGCACACCTTATATTATCCTCTATCTCTCGATTCTTATAGTGCTTCCCTTCTGCCGCCCTTATACGCTCGTCATGACTATCAGGCGATATTTCAAGGTTGAAGTTCTTAATTGACTCCGCCACACGTTCGAAATAGTCAGCTGGTTTGGGAACGGTATCGAACAACTCCAACACGAGATGGTTCTCGAATTTCTCTCGCTTCAAGGCGTCTAACACGGAAAAGGCGTATTCTTCGCCCGGCTGCCTGAGGTCGCCGATGATGAATATGGGCGCATTCGCATATTTCGTAATTCTTATGATGTCCCCGGCGATTAATTCAGGGTCGCGGAACGCTGGTTTCCTGCGATTACAATACAGTGCAAGTGCGTTATTGGAGCCACCGCAGAATATGCAATTGTGTACACAACCCCTGCAGGTAATCACGGGTGTGATGGGATAGTCCAGCCATTCATGGGCTGCCCAGCCGTGGAAAGGCAGGAGGCTCTTGACATCACGGTATTTCAAAGCTGATTTGATGATAGGAACGAAGTTGTTCGAGAAGTTATTCAGTGCGGTAGGCACATGAGAGAAGGGGTTTATATGCACACCGTCATTACTGTCCTTCCACACAAGGTTCGGAATACTGCCGAAGGACTGCTCATGATGTACGATAGCGTTCATGAGTTGCAGAAGTGGCTCTTCGGTAGAATCGCCCAGCAAGATGAAATCCACTTCGGGATAGTGAATCAACTCTGTGTGGAAATAAGTTGCGGAGAAGCCACCGAATATAACCGGCTTGTCGGGATGAATTCGCTTGCATAGCTTCGCTACTTCGAGGCTGCCCTGTGCATGCGCCAACCAGTGGAGGTCAATCCCGAAAGCCAGCGGTTTTAGCTTGTGTATCACCTTTTCCACGTCATAGCGTTCGCTACCAAGCATTCTCGCGGCTAAATTGATGATTCGCACGTTTATCCCGTTTCGCTCCAGATGTTCCAGGATAGAAAAGAATCCAATCGGATACATCTCGAAAATAGGCGTGGATGGGACGCCATCGGCGATTGGACTGAACATTATGGGCTGCTTTCGGAAATCATACACCGCAGGTGGATGAAGCAATATTAAATGTGGCTTGAAGCGGCTCATTATTATCAATACCTTAAATCACTAAGGAATTAAAAGTATTCTTGCGGTTCAGTACTTCCGAACCCATGCAGTTTCGAAGACAAACCACCCTTAAAAACATAGCGGTGAGAAACCCAAAAGAGAATATAGAGACGTCATACATTGATTTTATGAGGAGATGGTGGACCACGCGAGAGTGGTTCCAACTTTTACACAGAAACGGCATAAAAATATGATTTTATTCACATTAACGTGCAGAAACGCGTTAAAAAAAAGGCGTAGAAGTCGCAGCATAATTTATTACGGCTATTGCATCCTCCAGCGAGTATTTTGTCCCCGCAGGTATCTTTATAATGCCGCCGTTAGTGCAGAACAATTCGGAAAGCATCGAAAAAAAAAGAGATTGCTCTCTGGCATTCCAATATTATTCCATATTTGCGAATACGTTTTTATCACCCGCTTCTGGATAAGTAGTAGTACTTATAAATATATTTAGGAAGTGGGGGTGTTCGGAAGTACTGTTTTACCCACAGGATATTGAGCAAATACAACTTTCCTAAAGTTTGAGGGCAAATCCCCGTGCATCCCGGATTTTTTAAACCGTGGTTTTTGGATCTCTAAAATAAATGAGAAAAGAAAGGAAGCAAGCCTCCTTTCTTTCCTATCTTTTAATGATTATTACCAAAATGTGTTGCTCACTCCCTATCTCTGTTCATGGACATCAATTTATCTCGGTGGCATCATAGATCTGCCCGTCGTCAATACTCACACATTCGTCACTTTGATCGTGGGGTACCTTGACAAATACACTGCCCTCAGTTTCTCCACCTTTTCCATCGCTGGCAACAAACGTAATCTCGTACACGCGACCATTACCAGTTCCAGACCGTTCGGCTCTGAGGCTTGCTGTGTCAGTTCCAACGCCATAGGCATCTGGTGCAAGTTTAGCGCCGCCGGCACTCTTGATTGAGGCAGTTGGTTCATCACTGGTGATGTTAGTAATGGTGATCGTAACTACATCACCATCTGGATCGGTAACCCCCTCTATGGTTACATCAACGAACTTATTGTTGGGTGGCCAGAGACAGCTTATGCTTGGATATGCATCGTCAACGTTTGGCGGCTGATTACCGCATTCAACTGTCAGGTCATACAGGATTGGCGAAACGTCTCCTGATAGAATCTGAAGTGTCGTCTCTATTTGTATGTATCTACCATCTGGTGTTGAACTCAAGGAAACTCCATTGGTTGCTGTCTCCCATGATGACCATGTACTCTGGTCGTTTGAACTTCTTACCTTAACCGTTACTGATGTTCCGTCGGGCTCAAAACTATTCCATGAAATTGTGCCCCATGGCGTATCTGCTGTCTCGCTGTCAAAAATAACAGTCCACGTCCCTGTTTTTGTGGTTATCGTTCTTGATAGGATACCGGTCATATCGCTGTAGGTGTAATGCCCACCACTTCCGATTATCTGCTTTGACAGGTCAACAGTGTCTGTAGCCGGGTTTATCCTGTGGAGATATTCATCTCCTATGTCACATGCCCAAACTTTACCTGCTGCATCAACTGCCACCCCGCTTGGGGATGGGCCAACTGAAATAGTTGTTAGAAGATTCCCATCGTTGTCATATCGTGACACACTATTATACACGCCATGTTCATCAGTACCAGCCACCCAGACATTATTATCATCAGTGCATACAACGCCCCTTACCGTCCTTGCGCTCTTTGTCCATATAATCGGACTCACTGTATTACTAATGTCAATCTTAGTAAGTTGACCACCGCCACCAACAAAGAGGTGCCCTGTGTAATCAAGACCTAACCCATAAGTGTGACTTAGGGGTATTTGCTGTATGTCCGTAAGGTCTGAAGGATTGATCCTCAGAATATTGCTAGAAAGCTGCGCGGACCAGAGGATACCATTTGCATCAAGCACTGCTCCATAGGCACTGTGTCCCCAAGAAGAAACATCTACGGTCTTAATAATCGCCCCTGTTGAACCATCAATGTAATAATAGTTCTGACTGCTCCAAGTTCCTGCCCAGAGATTATTGCTGGCATCAATTGCCAAACCCCTTGGAGCTGTACCCCAATAGTCGTAATCATATCCTCCAGCATATGTATTTGGTACGTATGTGCCTTCCTTCCCCGAGATCAGAACAACTTCATAGAGAACACACTCATCATCACCCCAAGCAAGAAGTTCACTACCAGTAATATCACCATCACTATTCAGATCTTGAGATGTCTGAATAATGCCGTCTCCATTCCTGTCTCTGCACTGGCCAGCTTCAAGGAGCCCTATTTTTACTACCGTTCCTCTCTCTCTATTACCAACCCAGCAGTTTCCCTCGACATCCACAGTCGTTCTGGATGGGTCACCAACACCATCAGAAACCCAATAGCGCCCTAATTCATTCCCTGTCTCTGTATCAATTTTAGAAACAGTACCTTCGTAATTAGGAACCCAGATAAATGGTAAAGTCACAGGTTTCTTAGAGAGCTGCAATTGATCGTGTACCGTTTCGTTCTCTACTCCGACAAGTGTACCTTCATCGAAATCTGCATCCAAGGTATATGTTCTGGAACAAACAAATGCTGTTGCTGTTGGCACTACTGCTAAAACACTCGCAATCATTACCATCGCAAACAAAATCGCTGTAATTGATTTCCATGCTTTCTTTTTCCCGTTTTTCATTTTTTAAATATCACCTCCTATTTCTTTGGGTACTTATATAGCGCCCCTCCTCGGCGCCTTCATCCAAAGGAAGGGATGAACGTGAACTGTTTAAGACATCGAGAATGTCGTGAGTGCGACCCAAGATAATCTTGTCTTTGTAATGCAACATTGTCCAACTTAAGCAAAATTGTCTACGAATATAAAACCTTCGGTGGTATTTCCAGTGGAACGAGGGTAAGCAAAAAAGATAAAGAAAAATTTTAATTTGACATTGTCAAATTAATCGAGCACACAAATTTAGGGCTGCTCTATTCTCCGTTAGCCTGTACCCATTCCCGCATATACTTCATCCCCAGCTCCTTTAGCTTTGCTTTATCCACATGCGTATCTATCTTATACTTGCCAATAAACCGCTCGAACTCAGAATGTAAAGACTGAAAAACTGGCTGGTCGGCAGAAGGTAACTCGCGATCCTTCTGGAATTCGTATTTCAACTCGAAATGAACCGCGGACTTCGTCAACCGCTTAAACATGTCAAAATCCAGCGAATGATAGACGTGCATGGGTATATCCAGCACTTTTAACCGCACTACTTTATCCTGCGGGTTGCAGTCCTGGATGCTGTGCTTTATCGCACTTCCTACTTCTCGCGCATCGAGACGGCTGCAAGCAATCGGCACTAAATCTATCATCTCTCTTATTCGTAGGGGGCGAAATATAACTTCGGCTTCGCCTGTTTCTCTTAAGCGGACTTCTAAGAAGCCTTTTGTGTCGTCCACCTCGTTGAAGCTGAATCGTTCTGTCGAACCCGCATAGTAAGCGTTCCCTTTTACCCGCGTGCACCCGTGAAAATGGCCTAACGCGATATAATCGAAGTTGGTTAAGTCGTCAATGCGGATAATTTGCTCGTTGAATTCGCCCATCAGGAAGGTTGGTGGTCCCACACCTTGAATGCTTGCATGCAGTAGTGCGATATTGAACCCACCGTTATTCAACCTGATTTTTTGCTTCTCCGCGTCTATATCCTCGCAATGCGGAACCGCATGGGCACTTATGCCCGCCAGCTCAACGGTTTCATAAGTATTTCCATAAATCACGTGCACGCCCGGAATATGCTCAAACAGGCTGAAGACACTGCCCGTCTCCTTCAACCGGGGCGTTTCGTGATTGCCCGAAATCGCAACAAAGGGAATACCGGCATCACTTAATCGTATTAACTGGCTGAGTACGGACGAGATAGCACGATTCGTCGGTCTTACGGAATCGAAGAGGTCGCCTGCATGTAATACCGCGTCAGGATGCTCGGTTACCGCGAAATCCACAAATTGCTCGAATGCCGCGTAAGTGTCCACTTCGCGCTGGTTCAGCCCGGTCGCCTCATTCATCTTCCGGTACGCGGAATAGCCTATGTGTGTGTCCGCAACGTGAAATATCCGCTTCATTTATT
>JBAQFZ010000042.1:0-37199 GCA_049287525.1 Halobacteriota archaeon
AACCGCGAAGCATTTTAGTCAAACTTTCCTAAAGTTTGAAAGGAGAGCCGTATACGGGAAATCCGTACGTACGGTTCGATGAGGGGACGGAGGTCGAAAGACCCCCTCCTACTCTACTGGTTGGGGCTCTTCGTTTCGGTATAGGATAAACATAAAGGAAGTGATATAAATGGCAAAATTCCTAATACTTTGGGAGATGGATACGACTAAGCTGCCCGAAAGTCCCGAAGAGCAAATGGTTCTCTCTACGAGGCTTCTGAATATGGTCAAGGAAGAATTCAAATGCGGCATGACAGACTGGGGGGGAGTTTGTTAGTGGTCATGCAGGATATTCTATCGCTGAAGGCACTGAACAGGAGATTGCTCTAGCCATAATGAAGTACAGTCCGTACATTAAGTTCAAGGTGCATCCGACTCTCTCTGTAAGCCAAGTAGAGGAAAATATGAAAGCTCTATCGCAAACTTGAAATTGTGCTATGGTGATTTAGAAGTCTTGCCCCCTTTTCTTTTTTCCAAGCACCCTGAGTGATGGTAGTGCATTGGATTATGCTGCGTAAGGTGAAGAAGATATAATTTTATTTATTGATACATCCGCGCCTGAATGAAAACCAAATTAGAGGACATCGCAAGACATCTGAATATCAGCAAAGAGGAGGTCATAGAAACTGCCTTATCTATGTTTGAAGCCGCTTTTAAGGAAGGGAAACAAAAAGATATAAAATTTGAAATAGCAAGCGAAATCATGAAAAAAGCATCTAAAGGGCTTAGAAGCTCAAACACACGATTAGCGCAGCGGGCAAAGATTGTCGAGGAGGCAAAGACGGATATTTTTGAGGTTATATCCCGTAGATGGGGGATAGAAATTTGAAGATTGGATTAGATAGTACAGTTTTTAAGAATAGGAAGTTTATTGATTGACTGATTTATAATAGAACTATTTTTGAAACGCATATTTCGGAGGTGGTATACATGGAAACGCTCTTATGGTATAAACGTCTTGGCATTGGAAAAGGTGGATTTGATGACGATTTAAACGAATTAAATGCCAAAATAATCTTCGGGGATGTGAATTTGCCGGATTTGATTACTGAGAATGCACTAAAATTTGGTAATGAGTTTCCTTTCAAAGACCATGCAAGGGATTATGTTATAGGAAGCATTGCAGAATCAGAAGGGAGCTATTTGATAACAGATAACGTTAAACATTTTAGGTGGCTTTCAGATAAGATCCAGGTGATGACTCCTGAGGAATTTGTTTATATGTGTGCGAAAAAGGAGTATATTTGGTAAAACATGTTAAACAACGGGGATGCCCCGCTTTTCAAAGCGGCGTGTGTGACAAAGAGCTCTTTGAAGCTCTGATCGGATTTTATTTACAGAGTTCTCTAAAGCCGGGCTTCCGCTATACATCCAGATACAAATCATCTTAGCTTTCTCTTCAAAAATTCACCGGTGTAACTCTTCTCATTTGCTGAGACCTCCTCTGGCGTTCCGCAAGCAACTACCGTACCGCCTTCATCACCCCCTTCAGGCCCCAGGTCAATTATATAATCTGCTGATTTGATTACGTCCAGATTATGCTCGATAACGACCACCGTGTTGCCCTTATCTACCAGGTCGTTGAGCACTGCAATCAACTTCTTGACGTCATGGAAATGGAGTCCGGTAGTCGGCTCGTCCAGCAGATACAACGTCTTTCCCGTGGCTTTCTTCGACAGTTCCTTTGTTAACTTAATCCTCTGGGCTTCACCCCCGGAAAGAGTGGTAGACCTTTGCCCGAGCTTGATATAGCCCAGTCCTACGCGCATTAATGTCTCCAGCTTCTGTCTGATGGCGGGGACATTCTCAAAGAGGCCCAGAGCTTCTTCAACGCTCATATCCAGGACTTCAGCAATGGACCTGCCTTTGTACTTGATTTCCTGCGTTTCCTTGTTGTATCGCTTCCCCCGGCACTCTTCGCATTCCACGTACACATCAGGCAAGAAGTTCATCTCGATTTTGATGACACCATCGCCGTTACAGGCTTCGCATCGTCCGCCTTTGACATTAAACGAGAATCTACCTGGCTTGTATCCCCGGAGCTTCGCCTCCCGTGTACCGGAGAATATCGTCCGTATATCATCAAAGACTTTTGTGTAGGTTGCAGGATTGCTTCTTGGTGTTCTTCCGATTGGACTCTGGTTGATAACTATTACCTTGTCTATCTCTTTACCGGATATTATCGTGTCGTGCAATCCTGCTCTCTGCCGTGAATTATGCAATTTCTGCATCAATCCCCGGTATAATATTTCGTAGATCAGGGTGGACTTGCCACTCCCGGAAACGCCGGTAACCAGCGTAAGAACGCCTGTGGGTATCTCCACATCTATATTCTTTAGATTGTTCTCTTTACATCCTTTCAGTTGGATGTGCTTACCGGATTTCCTTCTTCTCACGGGCGTAGCTATATTCAATTGCCCTGACAGGTATTTCCCGGTTAAAGAATTTGGATTCCGTTCTATCTCATCTGGCGTGCCTTTCGCAACGATCTTGCCGCCCTGCAGCCCGGCACCAGGTCCCATATCAACGACATAATCCGCTCCCCGTATCGTCTCTTCATCGTGCTCCACCACGATTAGCGTATTACCGATGTCACGCAGTCGGTGCAGCGTATCAATCAACTTCTGGTTGTCTCTCTGATGCAAGCCAATGGAGGGCTCATCCAGAATGTACAGTACGCCCATCAGGTTGGAGCCTATCTGGGTAGCAAGCCGTATCCGCTGCGCTTCTCCGCCTGAAAGCGTACTCGAACTTCTCGAAAGCGTAAGGTAACTGAGACCGACTTTAGCAAGGAAATCAAGCCTATCCCGTATCTCCTTTAGTATCTGTCCTGCAATCTCAACCTGTTTCTCTGTAAGGTCTATCTGTTTAAAGAATTCGATGCACTTATCAATTGACATATCTGTAATATCAATTATTGATTTGTCACAGAGAGTAACTGCCAGAACTTTTCCGTTCAGTCGCTTTCCGTTACAACCGGTACATGGCGAGATCCGCATGAACCGCTCCAGTTCGTGCCGCCTGTACTCGGATTCGGTCTGTTGATACAATCGTTCTGCCTGGGGTAGGAGCCCTTCCCACGCACCAAGATGCGACCATCTTGTCTCTCCGTTCTTCATGGTCATGCTGAACCTGATCCGCTCATCTGAGCCGAACATCAAGGCATGGTACTGTGCTTCTGTAAGGTCTTTAATCGGCGTAAAGATGTCAAATCCGGAATGCTTTGCCACCGCAGCAACATACTGTCCTCTCCAGCCATCTATCACGTTTCGATAGGTTGCAATTGCACCATCGGCGATGCACCGGCTCTTATCAGGAATGATAAGGGCAGGGTCAAAGTCCATCGTGATGCCAAGTCCATGACATACCGGACATGCACCAAAGGGGCTGTTAAAAGAGAACATTCGCGGCTGCAATTCTTCAAAAGCAATACCGCAGATTGGACATGCCATAGTAGCCGAATACACATGCTCTTTACCGTCTGTATCGAGAACGATTACCAGTCCTTCTGACCGCTGTAATGCGTTCTCTACTGCTTCCACCAATCTTGATCTGTCTCTGGTGTGTAGTCTATCAATAACTATCTCTATATCATGTTTCTTGTATCGTTCAAGCTTTATTTGCTCATCAGTTCGATATATCGCCTTGTTGACCCGTACTCTGGTATACCCTTCCTTGTTCAGGTCGGCTATGAGTTTTTCATACGTGCCTTTCTTCTGTCTGATAATAGGAGCGAGAACGATTACTGCTCCTGATGTCGCTTCGGTTATCTTCTGAGCAATCTTCTCTGGCGATTGTGTTACAATCTCGATTTTATGTGTCGGGCAGTGGGGTATGCCAATTCGTGCAAATAATAATCGCAGATAGTCATAGATTTCTGTAACGGTTCCGACAGTACTTCTGGGATTTTTGCTCGTGCTCTTCTGCTCAATGGCTATTGCGGGAGATATTCCTTCGATGCTATCCACGTCTGGCTTATTCATAACACCTAAGAACTGCCTTGCATAGGCGGACAGTGATTCCACGTATCTACGCTGACCCTCAGCATAGAGCGTATCAAACGCTAAGGAGGATTTGCCACTGCCCGACAGCCCGGTTATCACGATGAACTGGTCTCTTGGCAGTTCAAGGTTTATATTTTGCAGGTTATGCTCCCTCGCGCCTTCGATGATTATACTTTTCGTTGATATCATATGGAAGAAGGTAGACGTTATTCTACATGACGATCCGAATTTATATAATCTATATCAAAATGGGCTTTGCTTTATAAGATATTATATGCACTAAACATTAAGTAAATTTATGCCTGAAGAGGGCCGGTAGCTCAGTACGGTAGAGCAGTAGGCTCTTAACCTACCAGTCGGGGGTTCAAATCCCTCCCGGCTCGTTAATTGAACGATGGAAGAGACTTATTACAATGTGATTATCGTAGGTGCAGGGCCTGCGGGACTCTTCGCTGCGAATGAATTGAAAGGTGCGGGTCCGAAGGTTCTGGTGATAGATAAGGGCAAGGACGCAGAGGATCGGCATTGCTATATGGAAGAGTTAGGGACATGTAATCAATGTAAGGATTGTAATATAATGTGTGGCGTGGGGGGTGCGGGGACGTTCTCCGATGGTACGTTAAATCTCAGGCCTGATATAGGCGGTGAACTCGCAGAATTATGCGACACCGGGACGGCATGGCAGCTTGTGAACGATGTGGACCGGACGTTTCTTGAGCATGGGATGTCTGACGAGATGTATATGGGTAATGGAGAGGATATAGAGAAGTTGAAGCGACGTGCTGCTTCCGTTGGTGCAAGGTTCATCGAGATAAATCAGCGACATATAGGCTCCGACAAGACGAAAGAAGTGATAAAATCGTTTAAAGACGATTTAGTGGAGCATGGCATTGAGTTTTTACTGAATACTGAAGTTAATGACCTTATTACAGAAGAGAAGAGACGAAGCACAAGTGAAAAAGTGGCTCGGGTATGCAAAGGTGTGATAACGGATAATGGCGATGAAATACGCGGTGAGTTTGTAATATTAGCGCCTGGAAGGGTAGGAGCTTCGTGGGTCGAGAAGCTGATAAAACGGCATAAGATAGAAGCGGAATATGCCGGTATAGACGTTGGTGTGAGAGTAGAAGTGCCGGCGATTACCATGAATCCCGTAACGAGGATAAATCGCGACCCGAAGTTTCATATAAGAACGAAGCGTTATGACGATTTCGCAAGGACGTTCTGCACAAATGAGCGTGGATTTGTAGTTAAGGAGGTGTATGACGATTTTATAGGTGTGAACGGACACTCGTTACGAACTAAGAAGTCAGAGAACACGAATTTCGCGTTCATCGTGAAAATAGAACTCACCGAGCCGGTAGAGAATACCACCAGATACGGGCGCTCAATTGCGAAGTTAGCGACTACGATCGGCGGTGGCAAACCGATAATACAGCGAATGGGAGACCTTAGACGCGGTAGAAGGTCTTCATGGGAGCGAATAAACCGGAACATGGTAGAGAACACGTTAAAGGATGTAACACCCGGTGATATCTCTATGGCACTGCCTCACCGGATTATGATGGATATCATAGAAGGTCTGGAGAAACTGAATGAGATTATACCAGGTGTTGCTTCGGATTCCACGTTGCTCTATGCACCGGAGATAAAGTTCTACGCCATGCGGATGAACGTGGATAGGAATATGGAGACCTCGGTGAAGAACCTATTCGCCGCAGGAGATGGTGCAGGTCTGTCACGAGACATCGTGAACGCGGCTGCTACGGGGATGCTCGCAGCAAGAGGCGTGATGAAGGCGAGTGCAGTGTGTGACGTAACGTAACGGTAAAAATTGGCTTACAGTAGAGTAGTACATTTTATTATCGTAATAAAGGTTATTATAAGTAAATAGGAGCCAGCCAGATGAAACTAATCACGTTGGGTTTCATGCTCGTGTGCATCGGAATTCTGATCATCTTCGTCGGGATGTTGAAGATAGTTTACCAGACAGGGAAGACCAGAGAAATGGAGAAGCCCGACGTGAGAGGTGGGGGTATTATCATGATTGGACCAATACCTATCATATTTGGCACGGATGTCGGCGTTTTGAAGGTCGTGATGATTTTCGCAGTCGTGTTGATGCTACTCGCAACCATTCTGTTCTTTCTTCAGCCGTTGTGACTGACTGCTCTTTCTTTCAAAGCTTCATCCGCCCGATGTCTACATATTTAATTCGGTGCTCGTCCTCCCGCTCGGCTGGTGAAGCTTGCGTATTGCACTTAAAAGCAAATATCATTCGCTTCTTCACACCGTGTGCCAGCCGGACAGCCCTTGACAGCCCGGGCATAGAAAACACAAAATCCCGGGGGAGCACATGAATTAGATACAGCGAATGTTTCTGTTGCACTGCCTTGTAGCCCCTGAAATGCGAGCCAAACTTAAATCCCGTCTTCAGCATCAATCCCCTGCCCCGTAAATCCGCGTAAACTGTGTACTTATCAAAGAATTCGCGTTCTATTGTGCTTGCGTATTCAACGAACTCTTCCATCGTTGCGTAATCGTTGTTTGCGAGTTCTATATCCAGCTGATTATGCGTCATCAAATATGCCGCTTCAACAAGGGAAAGCAGCAGCCGCTTCTCCTTCGTCAATTTACCGTAAAAATAGTTATTATAGAGCTTCTCCGCAAATTCCACGTCACACAACGCCACTCTATCCCCGATTAAACTCGCTTTTGCCTTCCCTTCTGTACTTTGCAGCTCTATCCCGCCACCAAATCCAGGCTCTTTTACCTCGTAGTAAGTAATGTCACTTTCGTCATCCAAAACGGCAAGAATTAACCCCTTTCTCATGTTACGAGCGGAAATAAGCAGTTCGTCCAGCTCTGTCAACGATATAAAATCCCGTTCAGAGAGAATACGGATGAAATACATTGCCGGTTTCTCCCCCTGCCTGGTGCCACGCGGATACAGCCAGAAATCTACACCACCCGCTTTTACTGCATACCCCCGCTCCTTCAAATCCTTGTACACGAGGTACCGCACCGTGAACATGGGCATGGTATCCTGAGCACGCACCATTAACGCCTCGAGGCTTAACTCTGTCTCTCCATGCAGTATCGTTAATTTCCGCTTATCAAGCAGGAAAGCAGCTTCTTCCAGCGATAGCTCTAACCCCTCTCTTTCCTTGCCGTACCCCGGGATGTCTGCTTCTGTCGCTGTCACTACGACCTTCCCACCTGAAAGTTCCCCTTGCATCGCTTTACCATAAAAAGTCTTTTGGACGCTTATAAACCGGAGGCATAGCTTTCGGGAATGATAACTCTTTTTTTTATTTATTTTATTTACAATCCAGAGAAATAGATAAAACTATGGGAAAAGCAAAATAAAAATGACCTGGGCGATTTGGATAACCGGCTTACCGGGCAGTGGCAAGTCGGTAATAGCCGGAAGAGTGCGGAATATCCTAACAGGACGTGGTATAGCAGTAGAAGTGCTCGAACTCGACGAGATTAGGAAATTTATCACACCACAACCTTCCTACTCGGAAGAGGAACGAGAGGTTGTGTACGCGTCTCTGGTCTACATGGCAAAGCTTCTGGTGGCGAGCGGCAAGCCCGTCATAATAGATGCAACTGCAAATAGAAGGCGATACCGGGAGAGAGCTCGTGAGTCCATAACGAACTTCGCAGAAGTGTATGTTAAATGCTCTTTAGGCACGTGCATGGAAAGAGAACGCAGCAGGAAAGCGAAACACGCACCTTCGGGCATATACAATAAAGCAAAAACAGCAGGTGCACCCGTGCCGGGTGTGAACGTGCCGTATGAAGAGCCAGAGTATCCCGAACTCGTGGTGGATAGCGATAAGATGAGTGTGGACGGGTGTGCGGAGAACGTAGTGGCGTTTATCATAAAATATCAGCAAAATATTAAAATGCCAACTTAAAGATTGTTGTAAGGGTAGAGCTTTAAAAAAACTTCTGCAACCTCCTCCGCGGTCATATCGCCAAAGCCTCTTATTTTCAACTCCGTCTCCTCACGGATTCCCATCAATGCTTTCCGTAACTCATCATACGTCGCACCGCCATTCTCTACGATAAACGGCTCTTTTATTCCCTGCTCTGTTCGATAGTATTCGTTCGCCACCTGTGTCTTCGCAGTGCAAAAGATCACCGGGACACTGCGCTTCTTCACGGCTTCCAGTGCGGGAATCACCGCATCGTAGGTATACTCTCCATGCCCCAGCCATGTAAATGTTTCTGACTGGCATTCAAGCGCTTTCACAAATTTCGTCACGTCAATACCACCGATAGGAGGCATTATAACGTTCTGTGGTGGCGTTTCCCATGACTTAAGAACATCTACCAGGTCACCAAGCAGTCCGGACATCACATGCTCATTGCAGAGCTTACTGTGGTAAATCGTGCTGAGCGACTCGAGCAACATCTTGATTCACACTTAATAATATATATATACTTCAATGACATAAATATCTCCAAGGTAGGGGTAGTAAAAATGCCACGTTCACATGGTGAAAGGAAGAGGACAAGGAAGAAACTGAGGAGGAGGAATAGGGAGCGAGGGTTGTCGCCCATAAGCAGAGCGATTCAGAGGTTTGAGCCCGGGGACAGGGTTCATATCCGTATAGACCCGAGTATTCACAAGGGAATGCCACATCGCAGATTTCACGGCATGACGGGCGAGGTGAAAGGTGCGCAGGGCAGAGCGTTTATTGTATCTGTCCTGGATGGTACGCGGGAGAGGAAAAGGGCTAAAGAGTTGTTTATACGTTCAGAGCACCTGAGCCTGCAAAGAGGAGGAGCGCATGATAATAAATGAGAACTCTCTCTCTCTCTCTCTCTCTCTCTCTCTCTCTGGCGTAGAGGAACTCGTACCGATAGCAAAAGGTTCGTTCCTGTGACTATTCGGAACAGGAATAAACAGGATATTAGCATGGGGGAAAAAAAGGGATGGTATTGATTTTGAAGTTAGATGGGCCCGATGCGATTCGAACGCATGACCTCCGCCGTGTCAAGGCGACGTCATTCCAACTAGACCACGGGCCCTGTCGCCATGACCTATATTATAAGAGCTGGGTATAAAATTATTCAGTCAAACTCTTCCCGTTATGCCTTGCATGAATGAGGAGAGAATCTTTTAATCAGGCTATATATAATAAGATAGGATAGGGAGGCGACATGAGGAACACTGATTATGATTTGGTAGTCGTGGGTGCAGGACCTGCGGGGATGACTGCGGGAATGTATGGCGCGAGAAGCGGGTTGGAGACGTTGGTGATAGAGAAAGGGATATGTGGCGGACTGTCAAATGAAGCGCCTGAGATAGAGAACTATCCCGGGTTCAAGAAAGTAAAGGGGCTGGAGCTGGTAGAAAAGTTGAAAGAGCACGTTTCAGAATACGTAACGATAAAGGAGCTGGAGAAAGTAGAAAGGATTGAACATACAGGTAAAGGGATTCAGGAGGCAGTTGTATTTACGGAAAAGGGCTCTTACACCACAAAATCATTGCTGATCTGCACGGGAAGCCGACACAGGCAATCAGGTGCGAAAGGCGAGGACAAATTCCTTGGTAGAGGTGTATCCTATTGTGCTACTTGTGATGGGTTCTTCTTCAAAGGGAAGTCCGTAATAGTGGTGGGCGGCGGTGATTCCGCAGTTAAAGAAGCGTTACACCTGAAGAAAATCGGCTGTGACGTAACGGTAGTTCATAGAAGAGATAAGCTTAGAGCCGAACCTTATTTACAGCAAAAATTGGTAGAGGCAGGTGTGACCGTCAGGTGGGATTCCGTGGTAAATGCGATAAAGGGCAATTATCGGGTCCGAAACGTAGTCACATATAATAATAAGACAGAAGAGGAGGAGGAAATCACGATTGATGGCGTATTCATATCTGTGGGTGAAGAGCCAAACAATGAGTTAGCAGTGCAAATAGGCGTTGCTCTGGATAAGAACGGGTACATCATCACGGATAAAAGCCAGAGGACGAACATCGAAAGGGTATATGCCGCAGGCGACATCACAGGCGGGGTAAGACAGGTAGTGGTCGCGTGTGCGGAGGGCGCTACTGCTGCTTTAACAGCCTATAACGATTTGCAGGGGCTAATCTGAGTGGTACGATGAGATAGATGCGGGAAATAGGAGTGGACGAAGCGGGGAAAGGACCTGTAATAGGCTCGCTCTTTGTCGCGGGGGTATTGAACTTTGACGGGCTGGAGAAGATAGGCGTGAAGGATTCAAAGCAGTTAAGCCCTTCGCGGAGAGAATATCTCGCGGAGCTCATAGAAGATGCAACTGAGGTCCATGTCGTGGAGATGACCGCAAGTGAGATAGACGGGAGTAGAACGCGACAGTCCTTAAACGTAACTATGGTTGACCTTTTTTCTGCGGTGATTGAATGGTTCGAGCCGGACCGGGCTTTTGTTGATGCCGCTGATGTCAATCAAGAACGGTTCGCTGCAAATATCAGGTTGAACTACAACCGAAGAGTAAAGAAGGAGATTGACATAATTTCCGAGTGGAAAGCAGATGTTAAGTACCCGATTGTGGGTGCAGCGTCAATAGTCGCAAAGGTGCACAGAGATATGTCCATAAGGCAGCTTGCACGGGAGATAGACGCGGAGATAGGGAGTGGATATCCTTCGGATCCAAAGACCATTCAATTCCTCTCAGGACTGTTTAAAGAGAAGGGGGCTAATATCCCGCCCTATATAAGGAGGTCATGGAAAACGGTAGAAAAAGTAATTCCGGTGGAAAAGGGTTAGAACTTGGAATCCATTTATATACTTAATATCTACGGTTAAGCAAAGATGGTGGCTCCAGTAAGGGATAAGGCAGAGAAAGGGGAGAATAAAAGGGAAGCAAATGGGGGGGAAGTGGAACTTGCTGGGTTGGAGGATATAAAGGAATGCCCCGAGTGTTGCTCCAAATCTTTGGTACGTGATTATGGTAAAGCCGAGATTTTTTGTGCTGATTGCGGGCTGGTAATAGCAGAGAATATCGTGGACCTCGGTCCCGAATGGCGTGCCTTTGACTCTGAGCAGATGTCCAGACGGGCACGGGTTGGAGCACCGATGACTTATAGAATACATGATAAGGGTCTGAGCACGCTTACAACCTGGAAGGTGCAAGGTCAGGTAAATTTAAAGAAATGGCAACAGCGGACTCATATTGCGAATACGACAGAGAGGAGTTTTATCTTCGCACTCTCTGAGATAGACAGGATGGCAAGTGCGCTTCGACTGCCGGTGAATATTCGCGAAGCGGCGTCCATGTTATACCGGAAAGCAATGAAGCAGAGTTTAATCCGTGGCAGAAGTATAGAAGGCATAACCTCTGCAATCTTATACATCAGTTGCAGGCAGTATGGGGTACCGAGGACGCTGGAAGAGCTAAGAGATGTGTCTAGAGTAGAGCATAAGGAAATAAGCCGTGCTTATCGGTTCCTTTTACGCGAACTCGATTTGAAAGTTACGCCTGCGTCTCCTATTGATTTCGTGCCTCGTTTCTGCTCCTTGCTTGGCTTGGGTGGAGATATAAGGTCAAAAGCAATCGAGATAATAAAGAGAGCATCAGAAAGGGAGCTAACTAGCGGGCGTGGTCCGATAGGAATAGCCGCTGCTGCTATTTACATTGCAGCAATCATAAACGGTGAACACCGCACACAAAAGGACGTATCTGTGGTTACGGGTGTGACAGAGGTTACAATACGGAACAGGTACAAGGAATTATCCGAGCAGTTGGATATAGACGTGCTTCTTTAGCAGGTTTATTTTATAGTTATTCCGGCAATAAATTGTAATCTGAGAGTCTAATCCGCTAAATTGTGCCGGAGCGCTGCTCTTGATACGATTTTCGCCACCCGTAACGGTTCTGGCACTCTACCGTGTGTCGTGAATCTCTTGAGTACCACATGCGCTTCTTGCTTCTCCATGCCCATGAACCGGATTAACACCTCGTAATTGTTATGCACCTTCACGGCGATACGATTACCAAGCCTTTTGTATGCTTCTATACGTGTAGCCTGCTCATTGGCATCGAAATGCTTTACTATATGCTCCTCCAGACCCCTGGATTCCTCGTACGTGACGCAGATGAGTGGTATCCCCAGTCGCTCGTATACCACCGTTATATCTATAATGTTGAACCAACTGATGACGCATCCATTTAGCATCATTACATTTATATCCGCTCGCTGTAACGATTCAAAGATACGCAATACGCCCTCTGTTGCATCCATCCCCCCTACTGTTATCTCCTCAAAAGCGACACCGTCTATAATCAAATCAGATCGCATCACGACACCCGTAAGCATGGATTTGTCATGGCTGCCCCTGAAACTTTCTGCGATGCCAAGTGCTCTAATTCCCCTTTTATTTATGTGTAATGTCATGAGAACACTTTTTTGCTCTTCTCATCTCATTTCCATATCATATCCTATTAAACATCCGATCTCTTCATCACTCACTACTGCAAGACAAGATTAAAAATATTCACTGATATGACTTCCTTTCTCTCTCCTTCTGCTCTTTATACTTCCTTCCTAGAAGAGGGTCACAGCTCATACGCTCTATTTCGCTGTCCAGCTTATCATCCAGCTTCGCTTGTTTTTCTGAGATATAGTCCCTACAAAGCGTATAAGTGGAATCCGAAGAATACTGCTGTACGCCCGTCATTATAATAGCCAAATCACATTTTTTACGTGTCATCTGCGGCGATACGAGACCAAATGGAACCGGAGCACCCGCGTCAAAAAACTTCTCTATATCTTCATCCATCTTCCCCGCTTCCAGCCCAAATCCTAATACCTCATTAGTACCGGTATACTCCATTTTTAACTGCCATAATCTATCGGAGCTGCCGATGAACATATCATACCTACCTTTTGGATTCCTTCCGGTCAACACTCTCCAATCTTCCTTATCTTTGCTCTTATCCCATCTCTCTTTTAATATCCGTGCTATATCTGCTGACGACTTTATGCCCATTTCTATTTCTTACGCCTCCAGGTGTATAATAATAGATAGGCTATTAGACTATAAGTATTTATTTACCGCCGGGAACACGGAGAACGCCAGGGTCAGGATTTGAACCTGAGCGTCCCGTAAGGGACAGTGACTCTCGAGGCCACCGCATTTGTCCACTCTGCCACCCTGGCTCCTATCATATTTTATCTCGTTAAAGAAGAATAAAGACTGTTGATATTAATAAAAAGCGATTAGTTCAATATATTGGACCCGCTTCTTTCAAGCATAGGAGAAGAACGATTATCGCGGGGATATGGATAGATAGATGACCATAGGAATATTAGGTGCGGGACTTACGGGCTTGACACTTGGGAATCTCATAGCAGATTGCGAGATACTGGAGAAGAATAGCGAGTGTGGCGGGTTATGCCAGTCCGTGGAAGAAGATGGTTTTACCTTCGACTGCGGTGGCTCGCATATTATATATTCTAAAGACCGGGAGGCTTTGGACTTTATGCTCGATAAACTCGGTGATAACATCGTTAAATGCCGGCGGAATACCAAAATACTGTATAAAAACTTTTATGTGAAGTATCCGTTTGAGAATGGTCTCTCTGACCTCCCGTTACAGGACACTATCGAGTGTCTCCGTGGCTTCATTGCCATTTTAGCCGGTAATAAGACCACCCGACCACGGAATTTTAAAGAATGGCTCTACGCTACTTTTGGAGATGGGATAGCCGATAAATATCTTGTACCCTATAACGAAAAAATCTGGAAGTACGACCTGTCTAAAATGGGCACATGGTGGGTAGAAGGGCGGGTGCCAAAACCACCCATAGACGATATTATCAAATCATCTCTGGGAATCGAGACCGAGGGCTACAAGCATCAATTACACTTCTATTACCCAAAAGAAGGCGGTATAAATGCTTTGATTAAAGCCTTAGAGCGAGATTTGGGGGATAAGATAATAACAAACTTCAATGTGAAATCAATCAAACCGGACAATAACGCCTGGATTGTATCGAACGGTAGAGAAAGAAGACGATATGAACAGATTATAGCAACATACCCGCTTTTTGACGTGGTGCACGCATTGGAGGAGGTTCCTTCTGAGATTTACCACACGCTTCACGGCTTGAAATACAACTCGCTCATCACTGTCATGCTCGGACTTAACGTGGCGCATTTAAACGATTATTCATGGCTGTATCTTCCTGATAGGGATTGTCTCGCCCACCGGGTTGCGTTCCCCACGAATTACAGTAAATGCGTGGCACCGAAAGGGAAGAGCGTGGTTGTTGCAGAGATAACGTATAATCATGGTGATAACATAGATAAATTGTCAGATGAAGCGATAATCACGCGCACGATCGCGGAACTGCATAAAAAAGGGATATTAGATAAGGATACCGTATGTTTCGCCAGCGCGAAGCGGACAAGATATGCTTATGTCATATACGATTTAAGTTATGAGCAGAGAATCAGGGAGATAAGGCGTTTTTTACACCATGCTGGAATTCACCTGGTGGGGCGATTTGCAGAGTTCAAATATCTTAATATGGACGCTTGTGTGAGGAATGCGCTGGATTTGGTAAGGGAGCAGTTCAATGACTAAGAGAATTTCGGTTGTCATCCCCACGTACAACGAAGAGCGATACATAGAAAGATGCCTGAATAGCCTTGTAAATCAAACCCTGCCTCGCAATGAATATGAGCTCGTGGTGGTGGACGGTGGCAGCGCCGATAGAACCGTAGAACTAGCGAACGAATATGCTGATTTCGTTATACAGCAGAAGAGTAAAGGTATCGGAGGTGCGCGAAATGACGGTGTGGCAGTGGCGCGAGGTGAACTTGTCGCGACCACCGATGCGGATATAATGATACCGGAAGAGTGGCTTGCACGGATATGTGCTGATTTCGACTCTAAAAGAGTGGTTGCGGTTTACGGCCCGATAAACCCACTTGGAGATATATTTAAATACCAGTTCTTACTCGGGTTGTTTAATAAAGCTGCGTATTTATCTGCGCGAATGAGGGTCTTTTATGCCACACTTGGGTCAAATACAGCATTCCGCAGGCGTACATTCTTGCAGATAGGTGGCTATTCTGACCTACCGGCAGGCGATGATTATGAAATTGCATTCCGGCTTAAACGTGCAGGCAAGATATACTACGACCCGGCGCTTTACGTGGAGTTCTCAATGAGGCGAATGGAGCAGTTCGGCATTTTACGCACTCTATACATCTGGGCAATCAATGCAATGTCTGTAACGCGGGGGAGGACGGCAAAGGTGAATTATGCACGCCAAATATATAAATAAATAAATAAATAGCTGGGCTATCTATCTATCGTGAAGTCAAAACATCTCGCTAAGCACTTTTAAACTGGCGACTTGTAAACGGATTTAGCCACATAATAAGTAAAAAGAGCCAGTGCCATACCACCAATGACATCCGTTATCCAGTGTATTCCCAGATACAATACGGAAAAGACAATAGTGGGAACTCCAACGCCTAAAAAAGTTTTATGACGTTTATAATGGGTGCTGCGAATAATTAAAAATGCGCTAAGCACCATAGTTACGTGCAAACTGGGGAAGCAGTTGTCTAAAGGGTCAATAGCGATAATAGCCGATAGTATGCGTGGAAATTGCTCGTACATGAGCGGTTGCACCGTTTGTAAAGATGCCCCGGCGACGGAAACATTGAAAAACATGAAAAAAGGAAATGCTATTAAATAATTTAGAGAGAACATCAAAGAGAACCGTTTAAATAATAACATCTGCCGATAATATGCCAGTATAGCAAATGTAAACATGATAGCACCGATATATATTGCAAGATATGAAAAAGACATTAAATAGGTGAGTGAAGGATAGATCCCCTCTTGAAAGAGATGAACGGTATCCGACTCAATAGCTTCAATCACAGGTGTACCGTCATAATACCCGGATGCAGACGTAATTTCTTGCTGTATTGGTACCTGTGTCATATACAATGCAAACACAAGCAGGATTAACATGATGTGGGAACGGCATTCACGAGCAAATTGCTTATAGTTATGTGTCCCCGATATTTCCCTATTCGTACTCATAGATAACGGTGCAAAGGTTATATCTGAATATATCTAAAAAAAGGAGAGTATGCCAATACATATAAATGTTGCGATGAGCAATCGTAGTAAAGAGCCTGTAACTACTGCAAGCCAGGTCATCGAAGCCGTCATCCCTATTAGTCTCCCTATTATTGCCCCGACCGCGGAGCCCGTGTACTGGAGTGGAAACACCACAAACAGAACAAGCCCTATAAATCCAAATCGCTTCGCCCATTTATATTTCTTTATTGCCTTTTCGCCATTTACCTCCGTCATTTCCACCAGCTTACCGAAAAACGGGACCTTCTTGGTGTAATCAAAGTTCCAGACTAAAAACAGAGCAAGGAGGGCGTCAGTAAAAAGGGTAAAAATTATGAGATTTGCCGGGGGGATACCAAGACCTAAGCCCGTGGGAATAACTGCTACCGCACCACCGATAGGCATAAAAGAATAAACGCTGAAGACCGCTGCATATTTTGTGTATACTTCGGGACCTGCGAACCAGAGGAATAGCATAGCAGCGCCAAGGAGGCAAAAGGGGATGATTAATTTGGCAATCGCTATCAGCTCCATCCGCCTTATCACTTCCACTTTCTCCCTCATATTCAGTTCCATTTCTTTTATCATGTCTCTATTATACAGATTATACATACAAAACAACGATGCCGGAATGAGCAATGTTCTAATTAACTATGAGATTGTTAGATATAAAAGAAAGGATAAAGGCAGGGGGGAAGAAGAGGGATGAAGTTAATAATAGTATATGATAACGAAGCGAAAGGAGGGTTAGAGAGCGATTGGGGGTTCTCATGTTTAATAGAGCAAGGAGATAGAAGACTGCTGTTCGATACCGGTGCATCCAGTGCTATTTTAACCCGGAACATGCAGCGGATAGGGATAAAGAAAGACGAACTGGAAATTATTGTGCTATCTCATGAGCACTGGGACCATATTGGCGGGCTCGATGCCGTGCTGCACCCGAACGTCACAGTGTACGTGCCCCGTTCCTTCACGCAAGATGCGAAGAAGCGGCTTATAGAGGCGGGAGCAGCAGTATTTGAGGTATCGGGACCTGAAGATATTATAACAGGAGTTCATACGACCGGTGAACTTGGAACAGTGATAAAGGAGCAGTCGCTGGTTCTGGATACATGCGAAGGCGAGGTGGTTTTAACTGGCTGTGCGCATCCGGGTTTGAATACCATTTTAGAGGCGGCAAAGGTGTTCGGTGAGGTGTGCGGAGTGATCGGTGGTTTTCACGACTTTGATACGTTAGGGCTATTGGAGGGGCTGAAAACGGTAATACCATGTCATTGTACGGTTCGTAAGAGCGAGATACTGAAGATGTATCCGGCTAAAGCAGTCTGGTGCGGTGCTGGCGGAATAATAGAACTCTAAAAGAAAGAAAGAAAGAGAGAAAGAAGAACGAAGTGTATTAAATCGGGAGGTATGAGCACGTGAAGAAGAGCATCAAACCACAGACAAAGGGGCGGGCACTTAATTCGGTAATCGGGCAGTTGAAGCGGCTAACCCACGAGCAGCAGAAGCAGCAAGGCATCGCGGCAGAGCGAGTGGCAGCTCTCGTTGAGTTGTGCGAACTGGTCCTCATTATCCTCATTTTTATTATTATCTTCGCTATCTCGACTTCTGGCTGGTCATTGTACGGGCTAATTATATGCTCTATGACGGTGGGCTCGTTCATAACGAATGTGGTATGGCTCGTGCTGTTGAAGACCGGGACGTTTGATGCCGGTAGGCGCGAGAGCGTAAAAAAACTGGAACGAATGTCAAAGCGGCAGGCGTTTAATCTGGTAGTCGGGCATCTGTGGCGGCTGACCTACGAGCAGAAGATGGAGCAGAGGGTCCAGGTAGAGCGAATCGCAGGACTGATTTCGCTGTGTGAGCTAATCCTCATCTTTGTCATTTTCGCATTCACCATCTTCGGACGGATTGCGCAGGGAGCTATTATCTGCTCATTACTTTTAGGCTCGTTCTTAACGAATATGGTATGGCTCGTGCTGATGCGAAGAGAGATATGGACTTGAACTGAAGGCGGGGGAAAAAATGCTCATCTGGTTGACGAATGTATTTAACGCATCGCCAGAGCAGATTATCGAGGATTACAGGAATGCTGGCATAGAAGTGCTGAGGCGGGATATACTGCACAAAATGGCGGTTATTGGAGACTAAAAGAGAGAGAGAGAGAGAGAGAGAGAGAGAGACCACCTAATATTTATAGAATTGTTTTTTTTGACCACATAACTGCGCGGGTTTTATAATTAACTTTTTATCGAGGTCTTTAACAGCATAGCCCAATCTAAAAGCGTCCACATTATGCCGCCCTGCGATTTCAATAGCAGCTTCGGCTTCTTCCTGGGGTAGCACCACGCAAAAGCCTATACCCATGTTATACACTCTAAACATCTCTTCATCTGTGACATTGCCACGAGTTTGTAATAGTGAAAAAATCGGCGGTGCTTCCGGGAGATAATCTATTACAAACCCGACCTTGGATTTGACCCGGTTTAAATTAAAAAATCCATCCCCTGTTATGTGTATTAAAGCCTTTATATCCAGACCAGCATGGATCATCTCCATAATCTCCGGCACATAAATATGCGTGGGCTCCAGCAGTTCATCGCCAATGGTCTTTCCTAACACGTCAAAATACTCATTAATCGCGTTTAAAAAGATATAGCGGGCTAAGCTCAAGCCATTACTGTGGATTCCACTACTACTCAGACCTATGATTACATCATTCTCACTGATATTCGCGCCTACAATTATATTATCAAGAGAAACAGTACCTATCGCGGTGCCTACCAGGTCAAACTCACGATTCCGCCTCACACCTTTGAGCATGTCCTTTACGACTGCTATTTCACCGCCTGAAATGGTGATATTCGCTATTTCCGCACCACGGGCAAGTCCTTTACCTATTTCATCCAACAACTCAGGCTCCGGTTCACAAACGGCGATATAATCAAGCAGTGAAATAGGTTCTGCACCCACACAGAGTATATCATTGACATTCATCGCAATACAGTCAATCCCGATAGTATCATATTTATCCATCAGTTGAGCGATGAGTATTTTTGTGCCCACACCATCGGTGGATACCGCTAAACCTGTTCCTTGCCCAAGATCTAATACATTCGCGAAATAACCTATCTCCAGCTTTACTGAACCTATATCATTCCTGAATGTATGACTTCTCACCACATGCGAGAGCAGCCGTTTCAATCCGAGTTCCACTTTTGCGGTATCAACTCCCGCTTCTCTATATGTAATTTGCACGTTCATTTTCATTCTTCCTTTTACCTACTTTTTGAATAAGTAGCATCTCTTAGCGACTTTCGTGTTACTGATTTAGTGACTGAAAAATTAGAAAAGGAGTGCCTCATCCATGAATGTGAGCGTTTTTGCCTCCCCATATCGAACCGACGTATTATACTATGCTATGCTATGCTATACTATATCTCCAATACCTCACCGAGCCTGAGCTGGTACTTACCCAGCGTACCGCCGAAATTACCTGCCGTTATCTTTACCACACCAGGAACTTTCACCGCCGCTTTTATCCCTATCTTCATCGCTTCTTTAACCGCTTCTTCGCTTACTCCGTTTATCACTATTTCAAATACTCCGTTTACCTCGGCAGGCAGCGCAGATCCTTCTACTTTGTCTTTTAACGTGGGACAGTACTTCTCATTTATCGTGGCGTGCATGAATTTGTATTTCTGTGAGCCTGGTTTCGAGCCTGAGGCGACTACGCCACCCGTGAACGGAGTTATCGTGCCTTCGACTTCCCTGATAGCAGCAACAGCATCTTCAGCCGCAGTTAGCGCTGACATCTGGTCCTTCGCCAGGATAAATAGATTCCCGCCTGCAACTCCGGGTTTAACTCCATATTCCTCTTCACAGATGAATTCCCCACCCATTATTGGAACTGCCCATACTTTACGCCCTCCAACTTCTTTTTCATATTCAAACCCATCGCCAAAGAAGTGAAGTTTTACGGGTAGTTTTTCTTCTCCTTCGAGACCATTGAACATGGATGCAGTAGGCGCAGTCATTACACATTGTCCCAATCGTCCCAGAAGTTGCCCCTTCACACCTTCTTTTTTAAAGTGGCATATCATAATCGCCACCCCGGGCCTTCCATCCGGAGTCTCCTCAGGAGATAGTATTTTATCTATCCCCGCCTCAGCCGGGCATCCAATAACTGACGTGCCGAATCCCGTTGCTTCTTTCGCCACTTCCATCGCCCATCTCTCGTTCACCGCCGTTATCAATACTCGCGCAACCTTTATCGGAAACGCCTCTGCAAATGTATCCTCTATTTCGACTCCTTCTAATTCCATTTCCTTTCACCTCAAAGAAGAAGATAACCACAAGGTAATAAAAGTTTCGGTTTTCTCAGCTACTGTCCTTTATGTAGTATAAAAAAATAACAACTCATAATGGAAACAAAGAATCTGAAAGTGGATTTGTTATGTCAGGGCGCAAAAGTATCAGGCATGGATAAAGGCAGGAAAGCGGGTGCGGGCCCTGCTGCCGGTGGGATGTTCCTCTTTGGTGGCACGATTGCGAACGTCCCCACACAGAGCTGGTTCGTTTCTCAATCACCATATAGCGTGGATGCCGAAGATGGCATATACGTACTCAAAAGAGAAGGAGAGCGAATCACCAATGTTAGATTCCCCCACGCGAAATTTCAGGAGTTGAAGACAAAAGATGGCGTGCCATACTATAAAATTGCACTTCTGCACGGTGCGGATTGTCTGGCTACGACCACAGTCCAAACCTGTACGTACTGGGACACGCCGAAGAGGTGCAAGTTCTGTACAATCGAACTCTCGCTTAGAAGTGGTGCGACAATAGCGAAGAAGAAGCCAGAGCAGCTTGCCGAAGTGGCAGTAGCCGCGAAGAAGCTCGATCATGTAACACATGTGACACTCACCACAGGCACAACGTCCACACCGGACAAGGGTATAAAACACCTCATGGCTGTTGCGAGTGCGATAAAAGAAGCCACGGGCTTACCTGTACATGCTCAATTTGAACCGCCGAAGGAGCTCAGCATGATAGACTGCCTTTATGATACGGTAGATACCGTGGGAATCCATGTGGAAAGCTTTGACCGGGCGGTATTAAAAGAAATAGCACCGTGCAAGGTTGAAATACCGTTTGAGGTGTACATAGAAGCATGGAAGCGAAGTGTGGCTATTTTCGGCGATACCCAGGTTAGTAGTTATGTGATTGCTGGAATTGGCGAGGGTGACGAATCAATCATCGAAGGCAGCAGGAAGTTAGCGGAGCTGGGTGTTTATCCGTTCATCGTGCCTCTACGTCCTATTCCTGGCTCCATACTGGAAGATAAAAGACCGCCAGAACCTGATAGGATGCGTCATATATATGAGGCAGTAGCGGCGATATTGCATGAAACCGGGATGAGCTGGCGTAAGAACAAGGCGGGTTGCGTGCGCTGCCGGGCTTGTTCAGCACTGTCGGACTTCGAGTAAAACTCGCTAAATGGTAATTGTTTTTCTATTTTACTTTATTTTACTTTATGTCTAAAGATTACTAGAAATGTTCGATTACGTGGTAGTAGTGGTAGGAGAAGAGTCCGAAGTAAAGAAGCTGGAACGTACTTCGCTACGTGGTGACGTGCTACTAGAGTCAATTTTTGTACCCGTATCCGAGAGCGCCTGGAGTGGCCCCGCAGGCAACGGGCTTGGCACTCTCTTCGCAATAGAAACCGCAAGTAATGCGATAAGGAAAAAGATAGGTAAAGACATAGTGGAAGAAGTAAAAGAGGGCAAAAGCGTTCTTATCGTGCATACCGCGGGTGAGGGCACCCGGAATCTCCTCACGAGGGCATGTAAGAGCAAGTCATATATAGAAGTCCCCGAGTTCTCGCTGCTGGAAGGTGTGATAAAACAATGTCAGGAGTTCGCTATTCCGTCCCGTATCTGGGTGACGTGGGGCGACCAGTTCCTGCTATTCAACGATAGCCCAGCGGAGATAATGAAATGCGCACATAACACGCACGTCATGCTCTTTGGCTTGAATACACAACTCACACAGGAGGTAGCGAGTAAATATGGCATTCAGATAGCCCGGTGTTTGGACGAAGAATGCTGTGAACTTCTTGAGTTCGACGATACCCGTAACTACGAAGCGGTAAAGAAGAAGCAGCAAAAACACGCGGGCTGTAGAAGTAGAGTGATGGTGAACCTGGGGATGTTTACGATGAGCGGTGTTATGACAGAACGTATGCTCGATGCGTTTAGCGCGAATCTGAAGAAAAGAGAAGGAAAACTCAACTCAGATGAGCTATGGCAATCCTGGATTTCGCATCACCCCGTGGCGGACCAAGGGCTCAGAGAGCATGTGGACAGGATAAAAGAAGAGGTGCTGCGTACAGAACCGCTTGCACTGATAAAAAGCTTTCCTTTAAGTGAAAAAAGCGTATGGCAAGATTTCGGTACGAATACGGGTTACTACAAAGCCATGATGAAGATTTTAGCAGAGGACGACGTAGGGCAGCGATTGAGAGACTTTTTAGGTGTCGAAGTCGCTTCGGTTAAGGACGGTTGTGACGTTCGGGATTCGGTGTATAAGAATACTGAGTTTGAGACGGGGCGGGTAAGGAAGAGCGTAGTTTCTAATTCGAGTGCGAAATCAGCACAGCTTGAGCAGGCATGTGTGATAAACTCCAGATTGAACAGGATACAGGGTAAAAACTGCGTTGTTTATAACCTGGTTGACCATGCCTCAGTGGCAGTCGAAGATTGCGTTCTCGTGGATGTGCTCCATCCGCGTAACGGACGGATAAGGCTTAAGATGCGGATTGGCGCCGAGAAGGGTGCGGAGGCGAGCTGGTGGGACTCCCGGCTTCCGGGGAACGAATATTCACTGCGCGAGGTAGCGGAAATGATGAAAGGCGTGTCTGAAGATGAAATGCAAGCTACCCGGCAGAGGTTTGTGCGGCTTACCGGCAGATGAGTTCAGAAGTGGATGCGTTGCAAAGGCCTATAAGAATCAAACCGTTCTGGGAGTATAAGCCCTGGGGCTACGAGCTATGGTGCGCTTCACCCCGGAATTACTGCGAGATAGAGATGGAGATAGAAACAGAAAAAGAAACAGAAACGAAAGAGGAATTCACACTTGAAGACCTGATTTCGCTCTTTCCAGAGTTAGGTATGAATGAGGTGGCAAAGTTCCCGCTGATTGTGAAGATAATAAAGGCGGATGAGAAACTGTCAGTGCAGGTGCATCCGGACGATGCGTACGCAAGAAAGCTTGGAGATACGTTTGGTAAAGAAGAAGCATGGCATGTCCTTGAGGCGTCTAAAGGTGCGAGAATATATCTGGGATTTAAGGCGTCTATGAATGCAGCTGAACTGGAGGAAGCGGCAAAAAGAGTAGATTTTATTTCGCGTTTGAATGCGTTTGATGCAGAAGTAGGCGATACTTATCACATCCCTGCGGGTACCATTCACGCATTAGGTGCCGGAACAAAGATATACGAAGTAAGCACTGCGTCTGAGAGAACGTTCAGGATATATGACTATGACCGTGGCAGGGAACTCCATTTGAAGGATGCCATGAACGTATTGAGATTTGAAGAAGACAGGAACTTGAAGACAGAGCATGTACTTTTGCGTAAAGAGGACGGGTTTGAGGCGTATATGCTTTTAAAAGGCGAGCAAATAGAATTGCTGCTGTTTAAGGTTCATGGTAAGCACGTAAATGATTTTACAGAAGCGTGTTTGATTACGTGTATTGGGGGTATTGTAACGTTGAAATCGCAAAGAGGCGTAGAACTATCATTAAAAACGCCGGATACTGTCTTCGTACCGGCATGTGTTGGTAATTGTGAAATGCAGGGAGAAGGGGCGGTTGTATGTGCTAAGTTTGTTACGGTTTAGACTATGATCGGCATCTAATAAGCCATCTGTAATTTCAGAGCCCCGGGAGGGATTTGAACCCTCGACCTGCTGATTACAAATCAGCCGCTCAACCGGGCTAAGCTACCGAGGCTGTGACGATTTTGATCTTAATTTATTGTTGCATATTGTATAATAAAAAACCACGAGCTTAGGGCAGTAGCCACAGTTCCGTCCCCAATTCCTCTTTACTCTTTATCTTACCGTGAAACTCCATATTCGCCAGAACCTCCTTTAGTAGATGATTAGGTATGTATAAGTCGAACTCATCCTTCATAGCAGTTATTATCTCTGCCAGTCCGGTCCATTTATCCTTCACGAGCACCTTCTGCACCAGGTCCATTATGTCCTCATGGATGCTCCAGGGATATACCACCCACTTCCAGTCTTTTATACACTCGCCATAGAAATCAGGCTTAAAAGGAGAAGAAGTTTTATGGTGCAGAGTCGCAGTCTTTACTACCCCAGCATCCAATGATTTCACATACTCAATCACAAATTTTATGCTATCTCCGGTGTCTGTCACGTCATCTGCAATCAATACGCGCTTAGATTTTAGTTGCTCTATTGCCGCCGCATCAAACCCGTATTTCAGTGCCGCAGTACCCATAATCGTAGCGGTCACACCCCAATGCTCCATTTTCAAGCTGAGCAGGTCTTTAAGTAAGAAGAAATCGCAGAGAACACGGGCTAAATACCAACCGCCACGCGCCACTCCCACTATCACCTCAGGCATGAATCCCGTAGCCCTTATCCCCTCGCTTACATCACGACAAAGGTCGTATGCGTAGTTCCAATCCACCATCAGACAGCTAAATTTATCTTGCATCACTTTATCACTTTATATCTCTTCTTTAGCCTTCCTTTCTTCCTTAATACTGATTATAATACCTCTATGCTACATCCTCCAGTGCTTCTAAAAACCGCTTCACTACCTCTTCATTCACATGCGGCATTATCACCAGTCGTAGTGCTCGGGGTTTCCTTGTAGTAGAAACTTTCCAGCCTTTCGCTTTTAATGCTCCTGCTACCCTATCAACCTCCTCCACCTTCAACGTTACCACGTTCATGACCGGTTCGATTACAGGCGGGATACCTTTCTCCTTAGCTCCCTGTACTAACTGCCTCGTTAGCCTCATACATTCATTTACCACCCTTCGCATGCCTTCCCGACCGAGATATTTAAGAACCGCGAAAGTAGCCGCAGTGGCTGCGCCGCTTCTCGTCCCGGTTAACGAAGACTGTTCCCAGGTCGTCAAATAAGGTGTGGATACTGCCAGTTCATCCAGATACGACTCCTCCCGGAACAGTATACAACCTGCGGGAATCGTGCTCATTCCCATTTTATGCGGGTCTATGGAGATACAAGATACGCCGTCAAGTGAGAAATCGAACCGGTATTTATCCTTTTCCGCCAGGAATGGAATCACGAAACCACCAAAAGCAGCATCCACGTGCAGGAAGATGCCTTTTTCCTCTGCAATCTCCGAAAGCGCCTTTATCGGGTCTATCTGTCCGAATTCAGTCGTACCCGCTATTCCCACCAGGCAGATGGTATTTTCATCTATCAATTCCTCCACGGAATTCACGTCCACTCGCAACGCCTCATCCAGTGTTGCTTTCTTCACATCCACGCACAATATATCAGCGATTTTATCAAACGAGAAATGTGCGGTCTCTGGCACGATGATGTTCATCTCGTTCAAACCTTCCCGCTTTCTTCGGTTCCGAATCGCCCTTATTGCCTGTATATTCGATTCCGTACCACCCGTGGCAATATAGCCGTAGGCGTTCTCATTGCCCAGCAGCGTTCCAATCATCCGAATCAGTTCGGTCTCCATCTCTTTAGTCCCCGGGAATAGTCCGGAATCGCCTAAATTTGATTCCAAGAACCTATTATGCGCGTATGCGGCTATTTCGTGTGGATACGTGCACATCGAACTCAAGATTCGTTCGTACGGCAGGTCCTTCCGTTTCTTCGCTTCGAGCAGTGATTCTACTGCTTCTCTGCTCATACCGCGTTCTTCCATTAATATCACCTACCTGCTCCTTGTTCGTAATGTTACTACGGAAATGTATTTATTGGTAATATTGTTTAGCGTTCTGATAACTCCTCCACCACTCTTTCACATTTCTCTCGCAGTATCCTCGCAGCCTCTAATACTATCTCGTCTACCGGCCGGGAGCCGTCACCCTCTATACTGAGCAATAGCGTCTTCTTACCTGTCTTCGCGTCTTCATTCTGCAACTCTTTTAAGCCACACACAGTCACCGGCTGCCACTTTGCATGCTCTCTTCCCCGGCCCAATTTTGCAATAGCCTCAAAGGAGAGTCTTTGTCCCACGACCGTTCTTATACCACTAATCTCGCGCTCTGTTGAAATCAACTTCACAATGGGGACGTTATCAAATGCAGGTTCTACTTTAGGGTCTGATGAAATGAGATCCTTAGAATAAACCATCGTATATCCCGCTCTTTCCGGGCTCTCCGCTTTCAAAGACAGAGAAAGCCGGTCTTCTTCTGTATAGGCACTGAGGTCATTAGTCCGCAACGGTATTAACGCCAGACGCAACGCCAATTGCTCATCGTACAATAACGAATTGTTCTCATAGATGTTCACTTCATCAATGGCAAGCGTCGGCACTTCCGCAATCATTGCCCGTCTGAGTGCATTTGCAAACCGCACATTCACACCCGAAAGCGCGATTTTTACTTCTTTCTCCCCGTGTTTCTCTATTTTTACGTCCATAACTTTTTTTTTTTTTTGCTCGTGAATGCCTGGAACTTAAACTCTTCTGCCTCGTTTCCCACCGGGCCGTTTCGTGCCATCATGCGGTACTGGCGTCACATCTTCTATTTTGCCTATTCGTATGCCGGCACGTGCGAAAGCCCTTATCGCTGCTTGTGCACCGGGTGCGGTTGTTCGTGACCTCCGCTTCAATGCCGCTTTTACCTTTACATGAATGCCCCGTATCTCCAGCTCTTTTAGTTTCTCCGTAAGTTGGGACGCCATCTGCATTGCCGTATACGGAGAACTCTCATCACGGTCCGCTTTTGCAATCATCCCACCAGAAGCCCGGGCTATCGTTTCCGCACCCGTCATATCGGTAATCGTAATAATAGTGTTATTAAAAGAAGAGGAGATATGTGCAATTACCCATTTTTCTTCTGCCATTATTCAAGCCTCACACTATTAATTCCCCCGTGCCCTCTTCTACTCCCTCGGCGCGCTCTCCCGCGTTTGCCGTAATAGATACAGGGGCATGCTCATAATACCCTATTCCCCTTTCCTCCTCTATGTTTACTATATAAGAGGGAACGGTAACTCGTCTGTTGTTAACTGCGATATGTCCGTGAACGATGAGTTGTCGGGCATGTTTCAGCGAGGTCGCCAGTCCTTTTTTATGTACACATGTCTGAAGCCGCCGTTTCAGGACATCCACCACGTCCAACTCCAGGATGTCCTCCAGGTTCGTGCCTGCGCTCAGCAATCCTTTCCGCCTCAGACTCGCCAGAATCGCCTCTTCCTTCCTCTTCGTATGTTCTGTGGGTTTCATGCCCGCTATTTCCGCTAAGATGTTCCTTATCTCCCGGCGGTATTTTTTTATTCTGCTCGCTGCTTTCCATATTTCACGCTTGTTCTTTAGCCCGTACTGCTCCACCAACTCCTGCTCTTCTTTTATCCGCTGCAACACCCACGGTCTTCTTGGTCGCTCATACGTCTTCTTACTCCGCTTTGGATGTCCCATTTCACTTGCCTCCAGTCCTTGCCGCTACTTTCTTCCTCACCACGCCTATTACCATTCCTCTTCGTCCTGTTGATTTTGTCCTTTGTCCTCGCACTTTGAGTCCCCTTTCATGCCTTATCCCACGATAAGACCTTATCTTACGCAACAAATTTATATCCTCCCGGAACTTCAACGCCATGTCCACACCCATTATATGCCGGTCCTCTCCGCTAATCAAATCTCTTCTCCTGTTCAGCATCCACCAGGGCAAGCGTTTCTCGACCATATCAACTGCGACCTTTAACCTACCTATATCCTCATTTGAAAGTTCGCCCAGCTTCGCTCCGGGGTCTACACCAGCAGAAATGACTACTGTCCTCGCTACTCTTCTTCCTATGCCCGTTATCCCACAGAGCGAATATGCCACTTGTCTGTTACCATCCAGGTCGGTATCTAAAATACGGACTATATGCTTGAATTCCGCTTCCGTTACTCCCTCTATCTTCTCCCCTTCTTCGCTCATTTTGCATTTCTCTTACTCTTACTATTACTATTACTTTAGCAACGAAATAAGTTTTATCTAAAAAGAATAAATAGAATAGTATTTTTCGCCGAGGAAGGGATTTGAACCCTTGAGTTCCTTTCGGAACACAGGCTATCAGTTCGGCCCCGTGAACTCCAGGCCTGCGCCTTACCACTCAGCCACCTCGGCTCCTTTTTTTCGCTCCCTCACCCCAACCTTTTATATATGTCCCGGGCTTCATGAATACCTTCTCTGTGTCCACACATATTCCTTCCCCTGCGTTGAGCATGGTCTTGGAGTCCATCATTGCCCTGCCTCTGCAGACGGCTTCTCCTTTTAGTGTATATAATACTACGCTCTCCCCTATATTTATGCCTTCTTCTATCCGTGAAATTCCGGGTGCTGCGAGGTCCGCACCTTGACAGATTGCATCAACCGCAGAATCCTTTATGATTATGCACGCCAGATGTCCCAGCACATCTTCCATCGGCATGATGAGTTCCCGGAGAAGACGTTCATCTCCCGCTTCATAATAGACATAAGCGTCCTTCAGGTCTTGCAACTTCGTGATATTAGCCTCATCAAATGGGACTGATTTCGTCCTTCGCAACTGCAACATCTGCGCACCCACACCTAATGCGAGCCCGATGTGATGGCAGAGCATTCTTATATACGTTCCGGCTTCGCAGCCCACCTGCATCAATACCTCGTTCCCCTCTATCTCTTTTAGCTCTATGTACCGTACGGTTCTCACTCGTATCCTTCTCTTAACTGCGGATTTCAATGGTGGCTTTTGGTATATCTCCCCCACGAACTCCCCACTTACTCTTCTTAGCTCTTCCTCGTCTACCTTGCCATGCAGTTTCATCACGAATACGTATTCCTTGTCACAAACGAAACAATCGGCTAATTTCCTTGTCACGCCGAGCAGAACAGGCAGCACACCCGTAACATTCGGGTCCAGAGTACCCGTATGCGCCGCTTTCTTTATCTTCAATATCTCCTTTATCCACGCCACAACTTCGTGTGAGGTCGGACCTGCGGGTTTATCCATCACCACCACACCCCTTTCGAGATGTGCCCGTATAGGGCGAGCATCAGGTGCACACCCGTATTTGGCATCGGTAATAGCAGGAGATTTCACCAATCTACATCTTTCTAACGGCTTTTCGCTTTTAATCATCAGTCTAATTAAACCCAATCAGATTATTAGTCCCGAGAGGGTTCGAACCTCTGTCACGGGCTCCAAAGGCCAGTATGCTTGACCACTACACCACGGGACTTTTCTATTTATTTGCTTTAATTAATCTCGCCCTAACAGATGAAAAAAGGGCAAAGAAGGCAGGCTAGCGAATGATATTCATGACATCTTTGATTGAATCAACATATTCTACGTGAATTCCAATCTTCTTCTCGATGTATTCTTTTGCATCTTCTATAATCGGCTTCTGTGTAATGATAGTCAAGCCACCGTACTGCTTACTCACCTCTTCATACCTCACAAGATGATTGTTCTCCCGTGGAAGGATAAAAATACTCATATTAGCCTTTTTCGCTGCCGTTGCCTTATACAAAACGCCTCCAATCTTTCCAATATGCCCATCCGGGCTGATTGTACCTGTCATGGTCACATTATCCGGGAGCGTGATTTTTTCCACTGCCGCAATGATAATGGTTGTCATCAGGGCACCAGCGCTGGGTCCATCAACTTCAGGGACTTTTGAAGATGCCTTAACACTGAAGATGACATTGCTTCCTGATAGGTCATGGCCGGTATAATTCTCGGCAGCGAGAACCGCAGTATTTGCCGCGTCCTGGAATACAATACCCATTAGCGGTTTTGTTTCCACAAGGACATGCCCCTCTCCAGGTTCAATATCTACCGAGACCTGCATCATAGTCCCATTTCCCACAATCCGGCGTGTTACGACGGGATAATTACCAGTGTATTCCACCCGCTGCATCACCGCAGGAGCATCGAGTTGGGCGCCACCCACCTCTCCCACAGTGGAACTCCGGTTTACCTGTTTTCTAAGCTCTGTTATTTGGCTTCTATACAAATCGAGCTGTGCCCTCGCTTGTTGTAGCGAGAGGTTGGTTTGGTAGAGTTCGTTACTCAAGTATACCGTCGTCTCTTCGAGACTATTTATCCCCTTTTTAAGTTCTGAAGGATTTAATTGGCTCTGGTTAGAGATAAAATATATGTTCGCAGTGAGAGAAGCAACCAGAAGAATAACTACGAGTGCGAAGATTTTCTTGCCCATTTTTTCCTCACCTTATCTACTCAGGGTACCCATATATTGTAATAGGGTAATAATATGATATAAATACTTTAAGCCGTTTGACCCCTATCCGTTTATTTTATTCTACGTCCAGCCACGCGTTTCATATATAATCTCAATTTTGGTAGACAAGATAAAACCACCAATCATTTTATATATGAAATGTTTTAACAACTTGAGTATTGTATAACTAAAGGAGGAGAAAGAGAGAGATGCACATACCAGATGGATATTTAGGACCTGCGACGTGTGCCGTGATGTTTGCGGTGATGATACCGGTGTGGTATTACGCATTCAATAGAATGGGGGAGAAATTAGGTCCGAAGGAAGTGCCGATGCTTGCAGTTCTGTCTGCGGTCTCATTTCTCGTGATGATGTTCAATTGGCCAGTGCCCGACGGGACAACTGCGCATATGGTCGGTGGCACGCTAATTGCAGTCATCCTGGGACCCTGGGCAGCAGTGATAGGCGTTACCGTTGCGCTTGTTATACAGGCGTTCTTCTTCGGCGACGGCGGTATTACCGCATTAGGTGCGAACTGTTTCAACATGGCGTTCGTGCTACCATTCGTGGGCTACTACGTATATCGCCTTTTAAAAGGGCGAATAGGGAAGATAGCCGCATCGGGCATAGGAGCATACATCGGAATAAACGTTGCTGCGATATGCGCCGGGTTTGAATTCGGGATACAGCCATATATTGCGCCTGGATACTGCCCCTACACGTTCTATCTGAGCGTACCGGCGATGTCATTCGCACATCTCGTCACCGCAGGACCGGTAGCAGCAGTGGTAACCGCAGTAGTGATAGGCTATTTAGAGAAGAGCAGACCGGATTTGCTTGAACTGAAGAAGATAGCACCGGGGGTGATGGATTAGAAATGGAAACGTGGTTGAAGCGAGCACTGGTAGTAATCGCAATCTTTATTGCCATCGTGCCTCTGGGCATACTCGGCACGTGGAATAGCGGCGATGCGTGGGGCGAATGGGGGGAGGTTCAGAACCCCGCAGAGGGAATAAACTGGACGCCGCAATCATATTTCGGCGCTCCACTGCCCGATTACAACGTTGAAGGCTGGGATAGCAAACTGATGGCTTCAGTTGGCTACTGGATTTCCGCGATAATCGGCATTGTACTCACGATGCTCGTGGTCCTCGGGATAGTGAAGGCGCAGGAAATGAGGAGGGCATAAATAAACCCCCTCTTTTTTTATTTTCTCTTTTGTTTTGTGATAAGAATGGACGAGAGATGAGCAAGTTTGTAGACAGGACGCTCACAGAGCTTGTAGATTACATAAGGGATGCCGTGTTTTCCGAGGACTACGCAAAAGTAACGGGCTTCTTACAGGGTATTGAGCCGAGATTGAAGTTCATCTCATTTATGGTTCTCATCATTGCGACCATCTTCGCGCACAGTATATATGTTATAGTATTATTCCTCGCGGCATCACTGTTGTTAGCGGTGTTCTCGCGAATTCCGCTCAGTTTTTATCTACCCCGGGTATTGATGTTCATTCCGCTATTTACGGGTTTTATCGCTATACCGTATATATTCAATGTTTTTCAGCCCTATGAGGGCACGCCGCTGGTGGTGCTTCATGAGTTTCACCATGTAATCGCCCTGCCCCTGCTCAAACCGTTTTCGAGCATAGCGATAACCCGGGAGGGGGTATTCTGGGCTTCCACGTTTTTAGCTCGTGTGACGACTGCGGTCTCATTCGCGATTTTGCTCATGCTCACGACACGATGGTCAGACGTCGTTGGTGCACTTAACCGACTGAAATTCCCGAGGGTGTTCGTGTTAATCCTCAGCATGGCATACCGCTACATCTTCTTATTGCTTGATGTGGTATCGAAGATGCTGTTCTCGCGAAAAAGCCGTACCGTGGGTAAGGAGAGTTCGGTGAGCAGTTGGAAGTTAAATGCCAGTATTATAGGAGCTCTTTTCTTGAAATCGTATGATATGAGCGAGGATATATATCTGGCGATGCTTTCAAGAGGATTTAATGGCAACTTCATAGCGGGGCATTCAGACGTAGGTTCCGAGAATGGCGTCAAGAGCTATCTGTTTTTAATCATAATATCTATATTTTGTGTTTCTACATTAGTGGTGGAGGTGATGATATAAATGAGCACTTTATTTGAACTTGAGGACGTCTCTTTCAGATATCCAACGGGGGCAGAGGTATTGAAGAACGTGAATATGGTAATCTACAAAGGAGAGCGAGTGGCTATTTTAGGACCCAATGGCGGAGGTAAGACAACACTTCTCGAACTTCTTGATGGTCTATTCGCAGCATCTCATGGCACAGTAAGAGGCATGGGCATGACACTTAATGAAGCAACGATAAACAGCAAGGAGATGTACGCATTCAGGCGCAAAGTCGGATTCGTATTTCAGGATACGGATATAGAACTCTTCTCTCCTACGGTCGCTGAGGATATTGCATTTGGACCACGGCATCTCGGCATTTCTGAGGCGGAGATAGAAGAGAGTGTAGAGCGGAGTTTGAATCTGCTGAATATAGAGCAGATAAAAGACAAGCACCCTTATAATCTGAGCGGTGGTGAGAAGAGGAAAGCGGCGATAGCGGCAGTGCTGAGTATAGACCCGGAAGTATTGCTTCTTGACGAACCCACGGCTGATCTGGACCCGAAGAGCCGTGCAGAATTGATAGGGATAATAGATGGATTAAACAGCCAAGGTAAGACGATAATAACCGCAACGCATGACATAAATGCCATTTCCGAACTTGCGGACCGTGTGTATGTGCTGAACAGGAGTATAATTGCGGAAGATACGCCGCGAAAGATATTCGCAGACGTGGAGTTGCTGCAGGAGAACCATCTGGAAGTGCCAGAGGTGTACAAACTCTTTGAAGTACTGCGGTGTTTTGGGTATCCATGTGAAGACCTACCTCTGTCAATTGACGATGCGGTGGCGGAATTGACAAAGGCGATAAATACCAGGCACATACACCTGCACATTCACGAACACACACATGAAGACGTGAAGCGTGTGAGAAGTAAATATGAACATCATAAGTAATAAGTGGTGTCTCAACAAGTCTTTTTATGTCATTGCCCCTGAGTTGTTTATAGAGCAGTTAGGAGGTAATTAAAATGGCCTTAAAAGGCGAAGTGATTGAAAAAATCGCAGCTCTTATAACCGCAGCATTCGGCCTTGTGCAGCCCTGGCATGGAATGGCGCGATACTCGCCATCTTTAAAGTGGTATTCGGCACTACAGAAACCCTCCCGGGCATGCTTGTATACGCCGTACTGGTAACGATCCTAGCCATTGTCGCGACAATATGGATTGGAAGAGCTGCAGAAAAGGCGAAAAGGTAGCGAATTAAATCGGTACCACTTACCCAAACCAACCACTTTTTTCCTCTTTTTGGGTATGAAAATACTTCAAACTTCCTTATCTATAAAACCTTTGAGACTACATATCCACATCCCTCCAGTTCTCTTATCAACCATTAATTCCCTATTTTTTGACTTCCTTCTTATCTGTTCAACAAGGCAATCAATGTGGGCTAAATGCTATTTTGACACAACAGACGCGAGTTTGATATTTGCATGCTCCCTGAAATCAACCCGTTTCTGAACAAATGGGCGATCCACTGGCAGTCTTTGACGGCAGTCTTCCTTCCCGGGACGTATGAGTATACCTTCCGAATAGACATAACAGAAGAAGGCGGGCTTGTCAACCACATCGTGCTGGGCTATCAACTGGTGGAGGATAAAATAAAGAGGAACAAGGAGTTCCTGCAGCTACAGAAGCGCGAGGAAGAGAAAGGAAAAGGTAAAGAGGGCATCTGGAGCGATTTTAGCTGCGATTGGACCGGTTCCTCTATCTGGGTAAAGATAAGGCTCATTCTAAAAATGAGCCCGACTAATCTTCCACGATATTAGTCGTATAAGACTTTGTATTCTGTAATAAGATGTTTACCACGCATAAAATAATCTATAAGCTCGGTATGTATAGCCTTATTGAGTTCTCCAACGCCCTCTCCCCCGATGAGCGAGGGGGTGTCAGAACCACCAACAATAAAAGGCATATGAATGAGTTTTATTTCATCAATAAGTTTATCTTTCAACATAGTCCATGCAATGGTAGGTCCACCTTCTACAATTAATCTCCTTATACCCCTATTGTAAAGTTCATTCAATAGTAGCCTTAAATCCACTTTTTTATCACCAACAACAACGACTTTTGCCCCCCTCATTACTATATTCTCTATATTGCCTTTTGGAGCGGATTCTGAGGTTGCAATAATCGTTGGTGATTCTTTACTAAATATATTGTAATCAAGACTCAAATCCGCCTTGCTACAAGGCACGACTCTTACGGGACTCTTTCCTTTGATATACCGTACTGTGAGCATAGGATTATCAATCTTAAGTGTGTTGCAACCAACCATGATAGCATCAGATTTCGCACGTTCTTCATGGAGGAACTTATTTGCCGCTTTCCATCAAATCCATGATAATTTTACTGGACACGCCTTTTTTCAAAGTGAGTTTTCCATCAACGGTAACTTCCGAGATCATGGTGACGTAGGGTTTTTTCACTTTATATCGCCTCTATCTGATTTAAGACTCGGGTTTATATAAAACCACACGCACCAACCTTTCTCTAAGTGTACGTCGGTCACGTCGGTCTATAATAAGCTTGGTTCTTCTCCAACTTTAGGAACGAACAGAGGAGATATAACTTCAGCGAGACAAGTTATTTTGAGCAAAGATGCCTCGACTGAAGCTCTCTCCCCTGTTCAGAAACCTCTTTAATTTCTCCGGTTTTAAGCTTTGCGGTCTCCGCGAAGGCGAGCACCGAGTGACGCTGTGGCTATCGCGGCGTGGAGCACCTCGACTTCGAGGACTTTGTGAGCGTGCTGTGCGAGAAGATGACCCTCACCGATGCCGCCTCGGTCGCCGAGATTGCCTACGAGAAGGGGCATCGCTATCTCACGGTGGTCCGCGATCTGGACTTCGGACGGGTCCGTCAAGACCATCACGTCTTACCTCGACGGTATCCTGAACTACTTCAGATACCGGCTCACCAATGCGGCAAGCGAGGGGTTCAGCACCAGGATCAACAGCATCAAACGGCGAGCGTATGGATTCCACGACCTCGAATATGTCAAGCTGAAGATCCTTCAAGCCTGTGGGAGGTTATCCTAAAATGGGAGAAGTGCCATAAGCTTTATATAATCTATCTTTGCACTTCTGATATAGGAGTGAGGGGGATCATATTGAACATAACAAAATATCGGTACAGGCTCATATCCTATTTGGATCCGTTTGTTGAGCTGTTATCTAAATTTGGTTTCACTCCCAATCAGATAACGCTTATTTCCGTTTTATTGGGGTTCTCATCAGAAGGAGTACAAGAGATGGCTAAGAAAGCAAAAGGTGGCGTTCCGAAAGTTTTTACACGAGCAGGAGCGGAAACGCAGGCGTGCAAAGAAGAATCTGGAGCAAAGACCTTACATTGAGGCTTTGAGGATGTTTGACGAGTTGATGGAGGAGATAGAGTCGTTTGATAAGCCCGTACAGAAGCGGCTGAGAATGATCGGGAAGAACTGGGCGCATCTTACCGCGTTCTATTTCGTGAAAGGCGGACAGGCTACGAACAACTGGGTTGAGAACTACTATTCAACGAGCCTGAAGACGCACAGAAAGAAGCAAATTACATCTGACCGTGGAATCGAGAACCAGATGAAGCTGTCGGCAATGAAGAGGGCTGGGATGCTGGGTAGGTGTAAGAAGACACTGCTGGAAGCGTTTTTGATGTTCGTGCCGTTTTTGAAGTCAGGGTAAACATTATTTACTGGTTCAGGTAAGGGTAATGGATGAACGCATCATAGAGCGGTAGCTGTCGCTTTTTTCTTCGCATAATGGCTGTTTTTGAGGGTTTTGTAGTGTTCTGATGGTGAATGCTGAGGTTTGCTATCACTTTTGGATGGGAAGTTGATGTAAAATCCGTTTATGATGGGTTACCAGATGCAAAAGTGCTGAAAACGATGGGTGCCGTGGATGAAAAGTTTAAATATCACTAGATTTTGCGATAGTGCCGTTGGAAGAGCTATCCTTCTATCCAGTTCCTCGTATCCAGTTTCTGTTGAAAACAACTCGTCAAATCCAGTTTCCAGTTTTTCCTTCTCCTTCTCCTCATCGGGATTCTCACGGTCTTTCTTAGGAGTGATGATTTCTCCTCCTGCATCAGGATAGTGGAGATTTCACCCGCAGAAATGATGATCCCCGCTTCTTCCAGTCTCCTCTTAATTCTGGGCTTCTTCGCACTTTTTCGCCAGTTCTTCTTCCCTCCCCCTTCCCCTTTTTGGTTTGGGATGTCAACTTCATTTTCAACGGTCTTAGGCGAGACCTTTGGCTTTCCTTTCTCGCCCTTCAGCCTGTTTATCGCATCTTCCAGGGATTGATTTTCATTTTGCAGCTCTTCTATGAGCTGTGCTTGTGATTCTATGATATTGAGAAGTTTGATTATTTATGAGGGTTTTGACTGTTTCCTTGTCACTAAAATCTATGCTTTCTGGATCCAGAGTTACTATCTCTTCAGGGATAGTGGTAGCCATAATAA
>JBAQFZ010000043.1:0-4964 GCA_049287525.1 Halobacteriota archaeon
TTCTATTCTCTCCTCTTCTTCAATATCCATAACGCATCACTAAGGATGCGTTAAATGGTTCTGCTATCAAAAGACTGAACGATGTATTGAACCTTACCATATACTTACATAAATATAGAACACCAAATGAAACTCATCGAATCATCAAAATTCATCGAATCAGACGTAATAGAAAAGATTAGTGAAGCGTCAGCGAAAGAGAAGAGTGGAGGAGCGAGACCACCATACTGGGAGATGGTTTTCTGGTGGACGCGTAAGCCATTGATAGGTGCAAGGTCAGTAATTGCCGCTTCTTTACTACCAGATGACATCAGCATTGAAGCGTTCAAAAACATCGTGCGATTGAATTCAAAAAGAACACCGCACCGGGAGAACCCATTAATAGATGATTTTGAAGACTATTTCAAAGGAAAGAAACTACTTGACCCTTTTGCTGGCTTCGGCTCGATTCCGCTTGAAGCACAGAGACTCGGACTGGATGCTACCGCCGTGGAGTTGCTTCCTACAGCATATATCTTCCTGAAGGCTGTTTTAGAATATCCCGCTAAATACGGCGAGAAGCTAATTGAAGATGTCAAATATTGGGGCGATTGGGTAACAGAGCGGTTGCGGGAGAACGAAGACATAAAGGAGTTATACGATGACGATGTCGCGGTGAACATAGGCACGTGGGAAGTGAAATGTCCACATTGCAGTAAATGGACACCGTTAGTGGGTAACTGGTGGCTTGCGCGGGTGAAAGATAACAAAGGTTATAAACGACTTGCGTTCATGAAACCCATGAAGAACGGCAACGGCATAGACATTGAAGTCGTTGATGTCAACAAATACGGTAATGTTACAAAAGCAGAGGTTGATACAAGAACTGGAGAGATAAAAATAGGAGAAAAGTTTTACGAAGTGCCGAAGCCGAATTTGAATGCGAGGAGGCAACAGGCTACGTGTCTCAACTGTGGTAATCTCATCAGGCTCGTTGATGCAGAAGGTAATCACTTCATGGAGGGTAAGAACCTCGAATGGTTCGTGAAGTGGGCATTGAAGAAGTATCATGAGGGCGATGAGCGGTTTGCAAGACAAAGACTGCTCGTGAAGGTTAAACTCAACAAGAATTTGGCTTTTGAACCGTGTGATGAAGAAGACAATAAGAAGTTAGAGAGGGCTAAGGAGAAGGTTAAAGCGCTGATTGAAAGAGGAGAGACGGATATTCCGAGTGAGCCAATTTCATATTATAGTGTCAGGTACTTATTCCCGATTCTTTACGGAATGACGGAATGGTATAAGCTTTTCAACCCGCGGCAGCTCCTCACGCTTGTGAAACTTGTGAAGTTGATAAGAGAAGCGGGGAAGAGGATTGAGGCTGAGAAAAGAGGAGAAGGGCTGAGCGAAGATGATGCGTTCAAGTATGCGGAGGCTGTGGTTTGTTATTTGGCTATTAGTCTCAGTAGAATGGTTTCCTTTAATACGATAACAACAAGTTGGTATTCTGGTTCTTTGCTTGTTAATAAAACCCAGTCGACTCTCTCGTTTAGAGGTATTGCCATGACTTGGAATTGGTGTGATACTAACGTTTTATGGGAAATCAACAATCCATATTCTCTAAAGGGAAGCATAAATGCGGTAATTAGGAGTTTGACTTATACTACAACCGTCCATAACTCTCCAAAGCAAAAATCGACTCAGAAACCCTTAGTGGAGAAACGACAAGCCAACGATAAAGCAAAAATCTTCCTTGAAGACGCCACCACGCTATCAAAACTAAACGAAAAGTTCGACATAATCATAACAGACCCACCGTATGCCGATGATGTTCCTTACACAGAACTTTCGGACTTCTATTATGCATGGCTGAAGCGAGCGTTAAGTGATTCTGATGGCGTTCAATTAACACCTCGATTCCACGCTGATGCGTTCTTCAAGAAAATAGGAGCAAAACTTGCTGAGACCAAAACACAGTGGCAAGAATTTGCGAAAAGGGAAATATCCACAAATCCGGGTCGGTTTATGGATATGGATAACAGGAACGAGGTAGCGGCAACGCATTTCCCGGAACTGCTCACGCAATCGTTCATAGTAATGCGAGAAAAGCTTGATGATGATGGGATGCTCGTGACATACTATGCCCACACCTCACCAGAAGCGTGGGCTAACTTATTGGAATCGGCATGGCAGGGTGCCGGATTCAAAGTGAAAAATGCTTTTCCTTTAACGACAGAATCAGCACAGAGTGTTGTATCAAGGGGCAAGCTCGCTTTAGACACTTCAATAGTCGTAGTATGGAGAAAGGAGGAGCAAGAAGAGAGAGCGGATATGAGCAAAGTTTATAATGAAATTCTAGAATCTGCGAAAAAGAGAGCCGAGAAGATGATAAAAATCCACAAAGGTAGAGATGTATTAATCGGGACTCTTTCTGCGGCGTTAAGCGTTATGACCTCTTACAAAGAGATATATTCACCAAAAGGCGTTCTCAGCGTCGAGGATATTTTAAACGAGTTTGCATATCCGCTTACCGCATTAGGAATTGCAATGGCGTTGAGCGAGAAAGTGAAGGGCAAGCCAGTGACATCAACAGACGCATTGTTCTATTTGATGGTGAAAGTTCTGTTCGGCGGTGTGAAAAAGAAGGGTCTTGACAGGAGCGACGTTTCACTGCTCAAAATCGCGACGAGGGCAGACCCCAATCAGCTTGAGAAGATTAACATAGTGAAACGAGGCAATGATAGAGAATACATGCTCGTGGAACCCTCGGATGCTTCAAAACTCGATGGTTTTCTCAAGAGCAGGGGAATAGATGTTGCCGAACCAAAGCTCAGAAATTCGGTTGATTGCTTGCATCTGCTTGAATACTATGCATATGTTCATCCAAGAAGCAGGTTTGTGGAGAAGTTAGAGGAACTTGATGAAGAGCTTGTGGAGGAAGCCATTACGCTTGCGAAAATCATCAGAACCGTAGAGGACCGCGAAGCCGGGTTCGCTGACAGTGTGGTGAAGAAGTATTTGGGTGAGGTGATTGAGTGAGATAAGGATAAAACAAACTTTAAATACAATTAAATGTAAGCTTTTATCATGGCACACAAGAGTATAACACTATCTGAAACTACCTATAAAGTTTTGGAGAAGTTAAAGGGCGAGAAGGAAAGTATTAATGATGTGATAGTGAGATTAACAAAAAGATAGGATTTGGTTGAATACGTTGAATCAACAGATTTCCCTGAAGAACTCGCAGATAAGATTGAAGAGGTTTACAATGAGAGAGGGAAAATATCTGGAAGGGAGGTAAAATTTTGATGGTCCGTTTGGAAGGTTAAAATTACTCGATTTTACTTTCAGAGCGGCAAAGCATTACGGCGAGATTTATTCTGAGCTTAAAGAAAGAGGAGAACTGATAGGTGATATGGATATTTTGGTAGCAAGCATAACTCTGACAAGCAATGAAAAATTAATTACGAGGAATATCAAGCATTTTAACAGAATAAAAGGGTTAGAAATAGAGAATTTGTAAGCTTTTTGCTTCTATTCACACTCCTTTTATCAGCCCCTTATCCCTAAAACTCACATAATCATCCTTATTTTTCCCTATCACGATATGGTCTAAGACCTTTATGCCCATTAAACTGCAAGCTTCAACCACTCGCCTCGTAATCTCTATATCCTCATTAGAAGGTTCCGCCTCGCCTGAAGGATGATTATGCACCATAATAATTGCTGATGCCACCTTCTTCGTCGCCTCCTTTATTATCTCCTTCACATCTACCACGCTTGCAGACACGCTACCTTTACTCAATTCTATATTATCAATCACTTTATTCCTACTATCTAACAGGATTATGTTAAAAAACTCCTTCTCTTTATCCCTCAAATAAGGAGCATAGTAATCGCCAACGTATTCTACGACATCCTTCACCGTCCGTATTTTCCTCTTCTTCTCCGCTTCTTCCCTCATTAGCCTCTTACCAATTTCCAATGATGCCTTTATCTGCGCCGCCTTCGCTTCCCCTATCCCTGCAATTGCCTGCAAATCGGAGATATGCGCGGAATCTATTGCCCTCAAACTGCCAAAATGGTTCAGTATTCTCCTCGCCAAATCCTCTGCACTCACTCCCTCGCTGCCGGTTATCAAAATAATTGCCAATAGCTTTGCTGGCGTAAGAGTTTCCGAACCATGCTTTATCAGCATCTCCCTCGGTCTCTCTTCTTTAATCCACTTTCTTATAGGTTTGGTTTTTCTTCGTTTTTCTAATTCTGCTTTTATAATCTCCCTTACACTTTTACAATCGTCTTCGGTTTTTAGTTCCAACCTTTCAATAATTCTTCCCTTTAGCTCTTCAAAACCGTCATCTCTTTTGGGTTTTAAGAAGAATATTTTCCCGGTCTTGCTACAAACAGGATAAGCTTTTTTCTCTATCAGGAATTTTATTATTTCTCGCCTCTCTTCAGGAATAAAAATTTCTACTTCCTTATGCTCTAAACTCAAATCCATATCTTTTTCTAAAAGTTGTTTCTTTGATCAAACTTTCTTTTGAAAGAAAGTTTGATGGGGCAGCCCAGATTTGAACTGGGGTTCATGGCTCCCAAAGCCACGGGGATAACCTGGCTACCCTACTGCCCCCTTCTCTCTCTCTTTTGTTTGTATATGGCGTAATAAAAGTAGTAGGTGATGTGCATAAATAAATCTTTGCTCCAAAGACCGATGTAGTTTCCACTGGAACTGGAGTGATGCGACCACACAAGTTGTACCGATATTTTTCCCAGGAGATGAACTTCTTGTAAGTGGATTATGCAGGTATAAATAATCGTATATCTGAGAGATTTACAGGACTTTTAGAGCTTTCCCACCCTTTTACATGACTTTCGGCGATAACAAATTTTGTAACGGGTTAGATTAGACTATCTTTATATATTGAAACTGCTTTTACATATTCATGACCCACATAAATAAAGATGTGCGAGCATCGGTGATTCTCCGG
>JBAQFZ010000044.1:0-7211 GCA_049287525.1 Halobacteriota archaeon
CTTTCTAAACCCGTTGCAGACCAATACAGCGATGTACAAAAGCCTGTCAGAGTTGGTCACTGCGAAGTTGGAAGCGCCACAGCTATCGATAAGAGCCGCTAAGAGGTGGGGAATTTTGAATTTATCCACTTCATTTCACTACGATTAGATAAAGGAGTTGGGAGAACTCTATATTAAGGGTGTAATCTCCTTGGAAGACTTCCTTTCGTAGTCATCGAGCAATACAAAAGTCTGCGATGCTACGTATCTGAAAAGGGAAGGGAAAAAGGTTTATGGTGCAAAGAAGATTAAAAATTACATTGTTGGATGTTATGAGTTATTACAGGATGTTCTATTAACAATAGAGCGATACAAAGACTTTAATTTCATCAGCGACTTCAAGATCATCAATCACAACAAACGACACCTTACCAAGCCAAAAGAGATTATAGAAGCGATAAAAACAGGTAAAATAAAAAAGGGGACTGGCTTATCATCGACGGCGGTTTAAAATCGGGCGAACTCATGAGAGAAGCGAGGAAAGCGGGTGTAAAAGTGGTAACCCGGGTGAACTCGAATTTCGGTGTCCTCCGATTCGGCACCGAATTCAGAAAGGAAGACATATTAACCAATATTAAACCTATTCGACGGGTGGTAGATGGTAGCTGAAATCTTATTTAGGGATTGAAAGAAGCTATTTCAGGAAAAAGGAGGGTAATTAGGGCTATATCTTTATACTTTGTTTGGTTTATAATTTCATTCAGTATTTGAGGTAGTGTCTCCCAGATATGAGCTTTAAAGACGTTTTGGTAAATATATCCGCTTATTTATTGCGGAAATACCCGCCAAAATGCGTGTCTTCACTCGAAAACGCCATTGAAAGGATGGTTGAAAATATTGGTTATGAAAAGCCCAATAAAATAAATAGCGATTTAACAGGGACCATTCAGCTATCTGGCGAAATAGCTACTTAAAAGGGAATAAAGGAACGGTGTGAAGATGAGAAAATAAGGGTAATGAGAAAGATAAAAGATAACTGGAACTAGGACACAAGCTTTTGCACTTTTTAATTTCTGTGTCCGAGAATGGCAGGGATGACAAGTGTCATCTCAGACGCAAGTCATGTAAATCTGGTCAAAGTGGTGGTGTTCGGAAGTGTGTCCATTGTCAACGATGAAAGATTTGCATGAAATAGTCAAAGAGAGTGATAAAATTGTTACATTTTGAATGCACTGCCGAAACGCGTTCACTTCGTTCGCAGGCGATAACATGGTGTATGCGGGTCTCTACGCTCACCCAAATTGCTTTTAGCAAATTCTTTAATCTGCAAACCGTTGTGCAAAATTGCCTATTTATTGATAGAAACAATTATGAAGATATAGAGATGAGTAAAGATATAGTAATCCAAGCATCAGATTTAACGAAGTTCTACGTGGAAATTCTCGCCGTTGACCATATCAACTTTGAAGTTAAAAGAGGTGAGATTTTTGGATTTCTCGGTCCTAATGGTGCAGGGAAAACCACAACTATAAGGATGCTTACCGGGCTTTCCAAACCCACGGATGGAAAAGCAACTGTTTTAGGTTTCGACATTAACTCAGAAATTGTGGAGGCAAAGAGGCATATCGGAGTCGTTCCAGAAATTTCGAACCTGTATGATGAGCTGTCCGCTATGGACAACCTGTTATTCATGGCACAACTCTATGGTGTCCCACGCATTCAGCGTAGAGAAAGAGCAGAAGAATTGCTAAAAACCTTCGGACTTTATGCGCGGAAAGATAGTCCCTTTCGCACATTCTCCCACGGCATGAAGCGGGCTTTGACAATTGCTGCCGCCTTGATTCATAACCCTGAAATTCTCTTTTTGGATGAGCCAACAGTCGGCTTGGATGTGGTGGCTGCTCGTTCTTTGCGCAATTTGGTCAGCAACCTTCGTCAGCAGGGGATAACCATTTTCCTTACAACCCACTACTTAGAGGAAGCAGACCTTTTGTGTGACCGTGTTGCTATTCTGGTTACGGGACAAATCAAAAAAATTGATCCCCCCTGGGTTTTAAAGGCTGCCGCTGAAGAAGAATCTGTGATTGAATTCTCCTTTAAAAAAGAGATATCCAGCTTGATGGAAGAGCTATCTAATAAACTTCATGGAGTTAAGATAGTGGTAGTAGACCATAATAAGGTAAGAATTTATGGTGGCACTCCCACCGAGGTATATGATAACGTATTCAGATTCAGTAAGGATAAAGGTGTTGAGATACAATTGGTGAATAGTATTAAACCAAGTCTTGAGGATGCCTTTATCAAGATTACGGGTTTGAGCCCAATCGTAATGGCGATTGAAAAAGGTGGAAGATAGATGTGGCTCGATAACTTGCGAGGTATTTATTGCATCACCTTAAAAGATATGAGGACGTACTACCTCAAGCCTCCTTCGGTTAGTTGGGGAATTGTCTTTCCTATTGTCTGGATTTTAGCCTTCTACTTAAGAAATCCTCGAAGCTTTGAAGAGTTAGTGCCTGGGCTCATTGCGATGACCATCCTATTCAGTACCACCGCTGCGGAGGCAGTGGTTATCAATTTTGAGCTCCGACTAGGTTCTCTGGAAAGGTTACTCTTAGCACCCATCAGTTTACCCACAGTACTTTTTGGGAAGGTGTTGGGAGGTACAATTTTCGGTCTTCTGATGACAACCGTAGTAACAATAGGTTCAGTGCTTATTCTCGGACTTCATCCTAACGTACTTTATCTTATCTTAATTATCGTTCCCTCGCTCTTGGTCTTCTCATCCCTCGGCGCTCTTTTATGTGTTTTAGTGAAAGAGGTATTTGAGGCTCAGACTTTGCTCAATTTACCGCGATTCTTAATGATATTTCTTTGTGGCGTTGTCTATCCGGTCTCAGCGATGCCGACAGTATTACAATACCTCGCTTATGTAATGCCTCTTACCTACACTGTTGATGGACTTCGACACTCTTTTTCAGTAAGTCCTGACATGATGGTTTTTGTAAATACTTTAGTGCTTACGGGATTCTTTATTCTTTTCATTTTCCCGGCGATAAAGTTGCTTTACAAAAAGTTTGAATAGGAAGTGATATGATAAGAAAAAAAGGGGACAGCGGCAATTTCGACTAGCAGCGGATAAAAGGAAGGTTTTTCATATCGTCAAATACGTTTTTGTTTTTCAATCCTTTTTATTTAGTTCTGATGGCAGCGAAAGTAAAAGCGATTATACCGTTTAAGAAGAAAGGCGCAAAGTCGAGGTTAGGCTCGTTTTTAAGCGAACAGGAACGTGAAGAACTCGCTATACGGATGTTAACGGATGTTTTAACGGCATTATCGGAATCAGAAGTCGGTAAGATCGAAGTAATTATAACATGCACCAGGAACGAGCTATTGAACGGATTGAAGACCTCACATCGTGACTTGAAGTCAAAACTGAGTATACGGGAAGATGGACGGGAACTGAACGAACTGTTGAATGGCGTGATAAGCGCGGAAAAAGAGCCGGTGCTCATAATAATGGCGGATATTCCGCTGGCGACCGCTGAAGCGATAAATGAACTCCTACGGCATGATGAGGATGTAGTAGTAATGCCAGGTAGAAATGGTGGTACAAACGCTTTGTTTCTGAGACGACCGCACGACTTCACTGTCTCTTATTATGGAATTAGCTGTCTCGCGCATATAGCGACTGCGAAGAGCCGTAATTTGAGTCACGCGGTCTATGACTCCTTCCGTATCGGTGTGGATATAGACGAGGTAGAAGACCTGATAGAGTTATTGATTCACGGTAGATGCAGTGCTTCGACTGAATATCTACGTGGAATTGGCGTTCGTCTGCGTGTAGATAAAGCGGCAAAGGTGAGGGTGGGTGTGGAGCGGGAAACTTAGATTTCGAGGCAAGGGGTCGGTCTATAATATCAAAAGATAGATCTGTAACGCTGCGGAAAGATAGTGCTCAGGAACTGATACTATAAAATAATTAATAGAGATTTTGATAAAATGTTAAGACGTCAGAAATATTTATAAAAGATAACTTCAATCTCTTCACTATATCGAAAATGGACACTTTGAAGATCATTCTTCTCGCGATCATGGTAACGGCAGTTGGTGTTTTAATACTTCCAGATGCTGTATTGCTTATAGCAGAGCAGACTGGCGAGCACCGGGTACCAATACCTCCTGCGGTCTGTGAAGCTCTTTCCGCGACTAACCATGTCTCTGATGCGCGATATGAAATATACTCGGCGCAGGTGGCAGCAGAACTGCGAGTGAGTGCGGCGCATCGCAGTCTGTCCTGTGATGACTGTCATCGGTCGCCACTCAACGATTTTGAGTTCCACGTTGAATGTTTGGACTGTCACGGTGACACCGGCAATATAAGTGGTCACTGGACTTATCAAGAGTGCAGGAATTGCAGTAAATGCCACCACGGCAGTAATATCAGCAGTTATAAAGGCTTTCTCGCGGCAGGTGGCTTTGACTTGAATGCAACGGCATTTGAGATAGAGCGGATGGAGGGACATGGAGGGTTAATACGTGCGGCGATGGAGAATCCCCAAATGGTGGGTGCAAATGAAGCCTGCATCGCATGCCATACGCAAGTTAAAGTGAATATTTCACAGCCGAAACACAGGTATATGAGCTTAAAGGTGAGTACGGAGCACGTCGTTGACTTCTCTGCCACTGGTGGGCGGCAGCATTCTGAAGGCAAACTCTTTGAGATAAGCTAAAGAAAATGTGGTGGTAATAGTAAGATTTATAAATCATAAACCTCCTTTCTCTTCTTATAATGATAATAAAGGCAAGCAAAGGAGGGATACTAAAAAGAAGACCATGAACACAAAGATGATTCTGCTTATTCTGGCTGTCTTCGTCCTGGGCATCTTCGCCCTGTCCTCCACGCCTTCCCTGTTCAGCGGGCAGCATAGCTGGTATAACCTTTCAGGTGGCGGCAATGATGTCCCCTGCGAGAAGTGTCATGCGGATATTGCAGAGGAGTATCAAGACGCATCTGCTCATCCTCTGTATGCACCACACAAGACATATCCCTGTTCTCTCTGCCACAGGATCTCGGGCTTTGGAGAGAACAATGGTACCCAGATGACTTACGCAAGCGGTGACGGAAGCACTCCGGGAAAGCAGACACATGCAGCCGTAACAGTCGAGTGCATGGACTGCCATGACATGAATTTTTATGGTGAACCACTTAATACAAGCACAATGACTCATCACGCGTTCAATCCGCAATATCAGACATGCGGCTTGGGCGGAGCTCCAGAAGGTCCAGGGAACTGCCACGCACCTCCGAGAGGTGGATGGGGCATCAAAATGCTAAGAGCAGGTGGTTTTGGTATCACGGATTTCAATAACATGAGCGGCTACTACCACAAACCCGGTGTGTCATGGCATGAAGACACCGGCAGCAAAGCAGCACACAGGCAGTTCGTGCTCGATGCGATTAAGAATACAACGTTGGAAGGAGCGAACGAAGCGTGCATTGCATGTCATACGAAACTGCAGGTGAAAATGCAGTTCAACGTCACGACGGGGGTGAAGATTACTGTGAATAATACATACACTCAATCCTCTTCATATTGGAACGTGACTGAAATTGAGCCGGGCAACTATACTACGTATGAGGAGGTGAAGGATGGATGAAACGGGGGACAATTCCATTCACGCTCATCTTCATCGGGCTGGGAGCGCTTATCTTATTCACAAGCACTGATGTCGTTACGCTTTTCGCAGGTCAGCACACGTTCGTAAGTATTTCCGACCCGGGGAACCAGATTAAATGCACGGATTGTCACAACCACATTCAAAACGAGTTGGACAAGTCTGCAATTCATGCTGATTTGAGTTGTGAGAACTGCCACCGCTTCACGGGAACCGGCATCATGTTCGCAAGCGGTGATGGCAACGGCTCCACGCCAGGCAATGAATCTCATGCCGCATATACGCCTCGATGTTTGGATTGTCATAATGGCAGTGGTGTCTGGATTGTAAACAAGACCGGAAGTTCAGTTCATGCACCGCCAGCTCCTGCTTTCAATGAATCCGATTACGGAACTGATTATTCAGCGCATAAACGGTTTGTTTTAATGGCAAAAAACTCAAGCATGGGTGAGAACGGCGCTTGCATAGCGTGCCACACTAACTACTCGTGCCAACTCGCATATTCTTATTTCTACAATATTAATTACACCGTCTCAAGTTGGACGGTTCCATTTAGCAGTTTCTCCTACAATGGAACGAGGAACTACGATAGCCAGTGGAGCAAATCAGGAGCGACACATGAATTCATCATGCTTTCTGATATAGACTGCACGAAATGCCATAAGAACATATATGAAGTCCTTGTGAATGGGACTCCTGGCTCGCCATCATACCTAACACACGCACCGATAGAGAAAGCGAGCGACTGGGACACCGATAACCCATGGAACCATTACAGATACCACTACATTCCCGCTGCGAACAGAGCGGCATGGGTGAACAACAGCTACTGCTACAAATGTCATAATGTGAAAGAATATGCAAATGAGCATCCTTCTGATAACACTACTTACGTTTTGGGTGCTGTAACATCAGATACAAGATCCACGGAAGTTCACTGTGCAGAAGCTTTAACGTGTGCCACATGTCATGGCAGCGGGAAGACAAAGTACGTGATTGATAATCCTGATAGGGGCGGTGGGGGCAGTGCAGGGCATAGTGGAACGAGCTTTGTGGATAATATTACCTCAAATTACGCAAGAACGTTCAATGGCGATATATGCATGGGCTGTCATGAAGCTGCCGTGCATCCTTCTGGAGGCGGGGGTGGTGGTGGATGTAGTAGGTGTCATGGTGGAGGAGGAGGTGGTGGTGGTGGTGGTGGTGGTGGAATGGAGGGTAATGCAAACGTTTACATAGAATCAGAGCCTTCGGGCTATGCTACAAATAATTGATTATAAGTTCACCAAAAAACCGGTGGGTGTAGTTTGACAATGTCACATCAGTATCTCCGAATCCTTTTGGGGGATAAGAGCAAAAGAACTAATTTCAAGCGTTTCTGGCAAATATAATCGAGCACATTTTGCCATCAAACCCTTCGATGTCGAGACACTCAGCGAATTAAGCGCCAGAAACCATAGTTTCACCCACAACTCTTTTATAATAACCACTATTTTATACCTATGGAACAAGTTATAGAAGCCGTTAGCAGTATGGACAGATGTCCTTTCTGT
>JBAQFZ010000045.1:0-8461 GCA_049287525.1 Halobacteriota archaeon
ACTGTATCCAATACGGAAAAAAGTCATTCTGGTGGACCATAATGAAATTTCACAGGCTGTTGACGGCGTACTGGAGGCAGATATTATGGAGATTATTGACCATCACCGGGTAGGTGACATATCTACACTGATGCCCATCCATGTTCATAACGAGCCCATCGGCAGTACATGCACCATAGTCGCAGGATTTATGTTTCTGCACCGGGTAGATATTCCACATGAGATCGCGGGATTGCTGCTATCGGGCATACTCTCCGATACGCTAGCTCTGTCATTGTCCACCACTACGGACCGGGATAGAGCAATTGCACATCGGCTGGCTGGTATTCTGGATGTTGTGATTGAAGCATACGGCAAGGAACTGTTGACTGTAAGTATAAACTTAAAGGGCAAAACCGCAAAGGAAATCCTGCTTCACGATTTTAAAGAGTATCTGCTGGGCACGAAAAAAGTGGGTGTGGGTCAAATAATGGCTCTGGATGATTCAGAGATCGCGGCAAAAGAGGCTGATATTAAGCTGGAAATGGATGACTTACGTGATGCTAAGCAATACGACCTGGTCGCTTTCCTCATCACCAATCCATTAAAGAAGGGTGAAAAAGTCCTGGTCAAAGGAGATAAGCGGCTGATAGAAAAGGCGTTCGGAGTTACCGTACAGGCTGATGAATGCGTTATCCCCCGGACTTTATCGCGCAAGAAAGATTTCATCCCTGCAATTGGTTACATCTGCACTTCATTATACAAATGAGTTCTTCTTCTTCTTCTCAAGCACCGTTATGTATCTGTTTAAACTCTTATGAACCCGGTACTCGTGCTTTGCAATGATTCTGAAGTCGCGAAAAAGAGATTGAATATCAGGCGAATTGAATACAATCACCGCTTTGCCCTGGTATCTAAGCACTCTATAAATTTCAGACAATGCATAGGAGGGATTCAGCCGACCCCGGGCAAAAGCGGATGAGCCGGTACTGAAGGAACCGGATACCAGTGATGAACGTCCGTATGGCAGGTCGGTTACTATGGCATCAACGCTCTCAGTCCGTAAGGCTATTTTGGACGCATCTCCCACGATTAAATCCGCTTTTAGACGGTAAAACTTCAGGTTCTCCGCAGTACCGCGCACCATCTTCCTCTGCACGTCTATTCCGATTAACCTCGCCCCTATCATACCTGCTTCGATCAATATCCCCCCAGTGCCACAAAAAGGGTCAAGAAGTAGCTCGTTCTCCCGTACACCACTGAGATTCACGATTGCACGTGCAAACTTTGGCATTATCACGCCGGGCGAAAAGAAAGGTCTTAAATGTGGTCGTCGCAGCTCAAATTCATCCTTAAGCCGGGAGCGCAATAGCAACCCGAAATAGCACTTTTGGTTTCTAAATAGCAGTGTAAACGTCTTAGCTGGATGCGTCAGGTTCACTTCATAGCCACTTCTTCTTATGACCTCGCCTACTCGTCCTTCTAACCCGCGTTCTAAAGGATACGGCTTCTTGCCCCTCACACGTACCGCAAATGTCTGCTCTTCTGCCATAAATTCAGCTATATCTATATCTCTGATGAGTGCCAGTACTTCTCGCTCTCCGGCCTTGCTTATGCCTATTAGTTCGTATATACCGTGCGTCATTCCCAATCGTTTTGATAGAGCGTCTAGTGTCACCGACGGGAGGTCTGCATCAATTATCAATATGGCATCCGTGGTCGGCTCTTCTCTATAATTGACGTTTAACGCACGTAAGCTACTTATGACCTCTGCTCTCGGCAGTGTGTCATGCTCGCCCGAAAGTAGAAATACCAGTCGCATAACTTATAATACATTCATTTCAAACCCCACCACCGGATAACGCAACCCGAACTTGGTAATAACTCCTGGATGCACTTCTCCAAAGACACCTATTGGCGTACCATCCATCAATATATCTGCTCTCCTACCGATTAAGAACGCCTCATCTTTGGACTCTACCACTTCTGCATCTTCCAGCCCTTGCTCATTCAACACCGCATCAACCACGGACTTAACCTCCGCGAAATTAGCATTCGCATGTGTGGAAACACCTGCAAGCCGGTAGTTCTCCTTCAACTCCAGCACTACCGGTCCCACCTCAAAAATACGTTGTGGCAAGTCTCGATGCTTGTTAAGCGAAAGGAGTTCCAGTAAATTCGGTAGGATACAGCATCTAAGCATTGTATGTTCACTGCTTATCGGCGACGCCACTTCTACTACTGCTCTTTTCTCCCTCTGCATCCACTCAAACTGCCTCCTCTCCGAGGTTAATGTGAAGGTCAATACCTCAAAATAGCCTAAGCCCATCATTATTTCTCTTAACGTGCTATTCTTCTCTTCTATCGGATGTGCTTTGCCTATGAGCATCGTACCCGGAATCTCTGGCTTTAGCCGGTCATAGCCGTACCCGATAGCGATGTCTTCTATTATGTCCCATGTATGGAGTATATCATAGCGATAAGCCGGTATTCTCACCTCTAACATCCCCTCTGGTTTAGCTTCTGCACCAAGTCCCATTTGTGCACAGCATTTCTTGCACTCTTCCACGCTCAAGTCAATCCCGATAAGCGAATTAACGTCTTTGTGTGCTATTTCTACTGCACGTGGCTCTAAACATGGCGTTTCGTTCAAAGAGCCAGGTAAGCGAACCATCACCGATTGTATCCGCCCCCCCCGCTCTGCAAGTGCGCATGCTATAATATTGAGTGCCAGGGAAACGTTCTCATTTAACCCGGTCACCTCTATAAAAATATCCGTTGTGGATTCGGTCACCTTTGTCCGCTCAGCGTTGATAATAGGTGGGAAAGAGACTGTTTTCCCTTCTGAATCAATAATCACCGGATATTTAGCCCTGCCTTCGAGTATATAGCGGTACCCAATCCCTTTTGGATGCCGTTCTAAAATCTCTGTCATACTCATCTCTTCTGCGTAGTCCAGTGGAACAAAAGAGAAGCTGGGGTCAACTGCAAGATACTTGAACGGTGGTTTCACACGCGCTAAGTCATGCACGCCTACGGAAACTTTCTCCCTGTTACGACCCATACCACGATGCAAGTGTTCCTGTAAGAGCATCAACGATTCTATCACCATAGAGTCGAATTGCAAGTGCCTTACCACGCCACAAACGATGTAAGGTCGTACTTCAAGCACAGAAGGGTCTACAACCATCTCTATCCCTGATTTCTCCACTGTGTATGTGTTCAGTCCCGGCTCGAGCTCCAGAAATTGTTTCAAAGCACGAGATACGCCTTCTACACTGAAAAGGTCTGGTCTGTTTGGAAAGAATTCCACATCCATATACTCCGCGTCTGTTCTCTCTACATCCGCACACATCAGTGGCAGTCGCGCCTTTATCCGCTCAATACTCACGCCGGTAAGAGCTTCTAAATCATCGTAAAAGAGTCTTATCACAGGCATCGCGGCATCACTTTCTTTTTCCCCCTTTTGTAACTCTTTAGTTGTTTGTATAGGCTAAAAAGATTTTTGCTCATTGTTGTGATTGATTGTACAGAAAAAGCCCTTAAGTTACATCCACCCACAGATGAAGAGAGCGATAAACCTGTTTCTCGCCTGCCTTAAACAATAAGAGTTCCAACTTCTGGTTCTCTCCCTTATTATTCGCTTTGAACTTGAAAGGCGATTTCCAGGTTTCATTATTGGATAACACCATTGTTTTCTCTTCTAAGACTTCACCATCCCAAGTAATTCCCAGCCGGTACGAGATATTAGCATACTCGTGATCCACAATGACTATTATTACTTCTCCCTCCGCACCGAGCTTCAAATTCGTGGGATAATCCGATGCGGTTCCATTAGGACCCAGAATATAAAATTCCGTGCACTTCTCACCCGTTTTCGGCGTTATTATGACATAAATGGTCATGGAAAGCGCAATAATAATAGAAATAGCCAGAATGACAGTCAATATCACATCGGTTTTACTTCCTGGTCTTCTAAATGGCGCTTTTCGTCTTCTTTTAAAGGGTATATTACTATTACCGCTCCTTCTAAACGACCTGTTCACTTTTCCTTCTGTATAGTTATCTACCGCTTCACCTCTGACCCTGTCCTGACGCGCCAGATGATGCTAGTTCCTGCAGCTTTACCTGTAGTTTCTGTGCCTCCTGCTCTATCCTCTGTAGTATTCTTGCTATTTCTTGCTGTGACTTCTCTAGCTCGTCTTTCTTCTCCTTGAGGTACCGTGCAGAAGATTCAGGGTCTTTTTCCGCACTTATCCCGCCACCAATCATCACTATTACTTTATCAGCAGTGCTAAGCGTGACATAAACCGAAGAGTTTGCACCTATTGGCACTATCAGCTCGTCCCCCGGCTTCAAATTCCTCAACTGCTTTATCGTCGCTATCGCCTTGTCGTGCTCTGCGATTGCCTGCTGGACAAAGAGTAACTCTTGAGTCGTTGCTTCTGCCTGTGCCTGATATTGCCGCAACGTTAATACCAGCGTCTGCATCTCGGTCTCCTGTTCCCTTCTTCTCTCATCGCTCTCTCTTTCTTCCATTATTATCACCTTTAATATCTAATACCTCTTCTTCTTCTTTTATCTTTAATAACGTTCTCCTGTTTATGACTATGTTAATGGTTAGATAGACTGCGTAACGTAACTGGCTGCCTGGCACAAAGACGGAAAAGTAAAAAATGGGAAGGGTGAAAGGGCGGGGCATATCCAAAGGGATAGCATCGGGAAAAGCGTTGATTTCGCGGCAAAAAATATCGTTCCTTGGTGCCGTAGACCCTACTACGGGCATTATCGTGGACAAATCGCTTGACATTCCTGGAGAGGAGATAACCGACCGGATTTTGATATTCCCGGGTGGAAAAGGTTCGACAGTCGGCTCTTATGTGATATACCAGCTTAAAAGGCATGGAAAATGCCCCGCCGCGATGATTACGCGTCATGTAGATACGATAGTAGCAGTAGGGGCGATTATAGCGGAGATACCCGTGGTTGATTCGCTTGAGATTGACCCGATTGAATGGATACAGGACGGCGAGGAGGTGCTTGTAAATGGTACAGAGGGGTATATTGAATTACGATGAGGACTCAGGGAAGGACACATTGGAGCGACAGGGCTATCACTTCATAGGGACGCACAAGCACAGTGCGGTGAAAACCTGTTTGTGGCTCAGGAAATCATTAAGAGGTGAGGGAAACTGCTATAAGGGCAAATTTTACGGCATCAGTGCGCACAGATGTGTCCAGATGACGCCTTCAGTATTCTGCAACCAACGCTGCCTTCATTGTTGGCGTCCTCTTGAGGCGTTTAATATAGCGACAAAGACGGTCGTATGGGATTCCCCGGATGAAATCGCAGAGGGGTGCATGGACGAGCAAAAGCGGCTAATTTCAGGCTTTAAAGGCTCGCCCAGAACGGACAAAACGATTTTTAACGAGGCCACCCACCCAAAACATGTTGCTATTTCGCTCATCGGTGAGCCTACGCTGTACCCCTATCTGAAGGAGCTTATAGCGGTATTCCATGCTCGCGAGATGACCACGTTTGTAGTGACAAATGGCACGAATCCGGAAGTGGTGCGAGAAATAAATCCCACTCAGTTATACATGTCTCTAAATGCACCCGATGAATTAGTATATAAAAGAATAGCTCAGGCGGATTACTGGGCGCGTATAGAAGAATCGCTGAAAGAGTTGAGAGGGAAAAGTGGTAGAACGGTGATAAGAATAACCTGCATGGAGGGTCTGAACATGTTGGATCCGGAAAGCTATGCCGAACTGTTAAAGAATGCGAATCCTGACTTCATTGAGGTGAAGGCGTATATGCACATTGGATATTCAAGGAAACGGTTAGCTCGCAATGTGATGCCCACACATGCACGCGTGAAGGAATTTGCAGGTGCAATTACAGCTAATTTAGCAGCTTATGGGTATGGGTACAGGGTTGTGGATGAGTCGGCGATAAGTCGGGTGGTTCTTATTTCTGGTGAAAAAAAAAAAAAGCTCATCCCGCCAACAAATTGCAAAGATTGAGCCCGAAAATTTTTTGGGCAGTAGGAAAGAACTTCTCGAACCAGCCTTTTGCATAGCTCCTGTTTTTGAATATATTTTTGAGTTTTACCTTTATAAATTCTTTATTGCTATATTTGCTATTCATTATCCAAACTCCCGCCAGATTTTTTCATTGGGTGAGAGATTTTTAGTGCCAAATTTCAAAATAATCAATATTGCCATCATGATCATTATTGCACTCATAATGGATGATAATTTGGTCATATCTAACACTGCTACCAGATTCCATAAAACATGCCAAATAATTGTCATAAGAACGCTTCCTCTTGTACCATTGAAGATAAAATATCCTATTGGCCAAGATATCAATAAAAGAAAAATAGGACTGAGTGCGACTATTATCCATCTAAAACCGACACGATACTTTATGATTTTGTCTTTTAGACCCGAAATACCTGCATTTCCTTTTATCAAAAATGATACTACAAAAGCAGAAATTGCAGGACCAAATGCTCCAAGAAAGTGCCAATCTTCAGAGATGGTGTGAGTAATAATCGGCAACAGCAAAATCCATGTGATTCCATATGCAATTATAAAGTAACTTACCAGAGGATTTTTTTGATTATTTCCCTTATCATAATTATTACCACCCCTTACATTTGTGCCGTTGCCCTTATGTTATTCTTGCTCATTTAACCGCCTCAAATGAAAATCTGAAAGTGTATTTCTTCAATTGGAGGTTAGAAACTGCTCGTGCAGCAAAGACTACGCGAGAAGGAAAATCCCCAGCAACCAAAATACCACGGACAGGCTTCTGTTCCATATCACTAAGAGCACCCATATAGGATAGTATTTGGGCAATACAATCAGGGGTAGCAGCACCAGCTTTCAGCTCTATGACGACAACGGCACCTTGTTTGTCTTCAGCTTCCGAAGGTTCAGCATAGGTTCCCATTGTCAAATGGGCTTTGATGGCGCTGACCGTCCCTGGGGATACTCCAACTTTCGCAGCGATTTGCTCTCTACTTAATTTTCCTTCTCGTATCAAAGCAATGATATCAGATTTTTGATTTTCAGATATTGGATTCATTTAATTCTCACCTCGGCAATGGCAGCTAACGTTCCCAGCATATACGACGTTGCCGATAGGCAATGTCCCGAAGGGCAAGGGCGTAAGCCCGCAACGTATATGCTGTGTTATCTGACGTTCGGCACGAATCATCCCCCTATCCCGTATATCCACACATTCCAACCCGTGGAGAATTAACCACTGGCAAGAGCATATCTTCGCCACACTCATGTTCGCAAGCACACTCATCGCAAAGCCAGCCTCTATTATCCCATATACATTGAGTACACACTTGCGTCGCAATCTTCCCACAAACATCACATGTTATCGAAGGGGGTTCATTCCTGGCAAGTAACTGAATTGGCTCGCCTGCTATTTCACCTTCGCGTTCTGCCGCTACATTCAACGCAAGCTCTGTTGTAGTCCCGAAATCGTACTCGTAAAGGAACTTCAGTCCCGGAGAAAGAACATTGTTCAGAGCAATAGCCATGTCCCTTCCACCAGGAACAAAACCCATACCTACCCACATTGAATCTATCCCTCCGCCGGCTATGTATCTTGCTCCCTGAATGGTGAATGCACTCATGTGTCCGCAGCACTCTACCCAGATGTCTCTGAGGAAAGCATCCAGATCCTCAAGTGTTGCATTGGCTGGTGCTTCGAGATGCATCCAATACTCAGGCCGGCCGCGTCCTGCCACCACAATATGAAAGATTTTTGTTTTTCGAGACTTCCTATTCTCCAATGGTGACTCTATCGCAGCTTTTCTTTGCTTGCATGACTTCAGGTGTTTAGTCATTGCTGCCTTACTAAAGGTAGCATTGCAAAAGGCGCATTTTCCCTTTGATACCTGTCTTGTCATTTTCTCAATACCTCTTAATCTTATTAATAGTATCTTATATAATAAACTGTTTGGTGATAGCCGAATGTCAGATACCTGAACAGATAGAACGTTCCCCCCTACATCCCAATTTCTGAATATAATAAGTGACCGATTCAGCCAATATTCCAACGATAGCCCCATTTCTTGCCAAAGATACATTTATATAGATGTAGGGGTATTCCCTCCTACATGACAATAAAACGCAAGAAAAAACATGGGCGAGTATATCTCGAAGAATATAAGTCTATTCGCATAGGCGAAAAGGTCAAAAGCATCTATGTGAAGAGTCTAGGACCAGAAAAACCTGTATCTCTGGTACAACGAGCAAAACCAAGAACTTGCATATCAGCTTGATTTCATCGATATTATCGATGGCATCTGCTGTGGAAAAACGGGGGTCGAAGGTCCATCACCGGGTAAGTTCCTCACTGCTTGGGCTATGAATCGAGTTTTGGACCCAATAAGTGCCACCAAGCTTGAAAAATGGATTCCCACGACGGATATACCCCGACTGATGGGTCTCA
>JBAQFZ010000046.1:0-23147 GCA_049287525.1 Halobacteriota archaeon
GACACGACCCCACCGGAGCTAACAGTCTTAACACCGGAAGAAGGAAAGACATACGCGACACGCGAGATATTGCTGACGGTAAAAGCGGACGAGCCGAGTTCTCACTGGCGCTACCGGCTGAACAACGGCGTGGAGAACGTGACGTTTGCACCTGTGGCTGCGGGTAACGTAAGCGTGAATATAACGTTAAAAGCGGAAGAAGGAACGAACCGGGTGGTGATATACGCGGAGGATAGTGCGGGTAACACGGGGGAAGTCGCGGTTTCTTTTAGGATTATGGAACCGCACATTGCGACAGAACTATCAATGCGGGGCACGGGAAGTTTTTTGATTGAAAAGAAGATGACGAGCAAAGCGGTAGCAGTAAATGCAGAGCAGAATATTGTAGGGGTAACAGGAGCTGAAGACAACTATACAATTGAGTCCCAGGAGATTTTGAGTGATTCCGCGAACCGGACAGACCCCAACTCGCCCAACTATTACCATACCTCTTTGATTTCGTTCTCCGGGGGCACCTTTAAGAGTAGTGAGACGTATGGAAGTCCTGCATCCGAAGGTGGTATTGGCGCAACGCTCACGGAAGATATTACCGCCCAAAAGCTGGAGAAACAGACTACAACAACTCTCAAAACGATTTCTGCCGAAAGTCACGAACAGACACTCAACACAACGACTACGGCTGCTTTCATCGGCAAGCGAGAGACAGAGGTAAACTGGTCAACGCCCACGAAAAAGGTAGCGATTAATCAAATGCTTGATGGCAATTGCACCGCCGGGATGTCACTGACGTTCAAGGGATAGCTAGATAGACAGTTCCGTGCAAAAAAAAAAAGTATTTGTATAGCTGTTGTGAAGATGCAAGATACAAGATGCAAGTGGAAGCACGAAAGCAGAGTTCTGTTTTCTTCTCCTCAAACCTGTATCCTGCATCTTGAATCCTAGCAGCTAAACAAATACAAAAAAAAAATTAGCCTGACCGCTTCACGTGGTATCTGGCATTGAACATGTAAGATCCTGACTTGACACCTACTCGGCTGTATGTCTTATCTTTTGCGGTAAGATCCCATCCACTTGCGGACGATTGTTTTGTTAGCTCTATGGCACTTACTCCTGCTTTGAAGCTGCCTGTACCCTCTGCTGCGCTGACGTTGTAATACGTATCCGACCCTGTTCTCCCCAGACCATCAGAAGAGAATCGTTCTAACGTACTTACTGAGGTGGTGAAACCGATTGCAGCGTCATACAAGGTTGCAGTTGCATTCCCACCTTCTCCCGTAGATGCCCCGCCTATGTTCTCGGTCAATCCCGCGCCAGTTATAAGAATGGGTACGCTACTATTAGTGGCATGAGAATAAGTGGCATTAGTTGACGACCTGATTTCGTCGTTACTTTCTGAGAAGGTATGGTTACAGCTTGCGCTTCTGGCGTGTGCCGCATCTATGCCCAGTGAATACTGGTTTTCCATACCGCCGTAATCATTTACAGAGAGATAAGAATGACTCTCTTCCGCTATCATCGTGCCCCCTGTGGTGGTAAGGTTATAAGAATAATCGGTGTACGCACTGCCGGCAGCCACAAAAGCGAGAGTAATCGCAGCCACTATGAATATCGTTTTTAGCGCTTCCAGTCCTGTCATTTTTTTTCCTGTATCACCTCCTTCTCATTTATGAAACCTGAGAGTATATAAAGGTTTTGACACATGCTAATATCACATATCAGTTCCATATGCTACTCCACTCCACTCTACGCTACGCATAAAATTATCGAACATTGTCGCCGCGAGTCAGAAAAGACCCTTGCCTCATCATCTTCACGCGGAGCCCGATGGGCAAAGAAAGTTAAGCGAAGCAACGCTACTCTAACCAGAGAGATGAAAGCCCCCCTCCCAGCGGCAGGGGGAAGCGAAGCGAGGGAGAACGACCTGACTGACGTGAGGTGTGATAAAGAAGGAGAAGGGAATGCCAGTAGAGGAGTATATTAAAGATGATATAAGGGAGAGTCTCAAGGGTAGATTTAAAAAGCGGCGGGGCGGATTCGAGATAATCGTGGATATTCTTTCCGTGGCGATGGACGGGGCGAAGAAGACGGAGATAGTGTACAAAGCGAATCTCAATTTTAAAAGGACAGGCAGCTATCTCGCGTATTTAGAGGATAAACAACTCATAGAGAATCTGGACGATGGGTACAGAACGACCGCGAAAGGGAAGCAATTCCTGCTCGATTTCCAGAAGATGAAGGACCAGCTAAAGTAAGAGTTTTGATAGCAGAAAAGCCGGATTCTTCGCTCTTATTCGTTCTCGTGCACTGATGCAGCCTTTAGAGCTCGTCAGCCAGTACCTGAAGTTCTTACTTAAAGACCATATACCCTTTTATATACTACCGGATAAACACACTAACGCAGTATGAGGTAAAGTAGCTGCTACTATGCCGTAAAGCAGGCATATTGAAAAAAGAAAATAGGAGGTGAAACGAAAAAAAATGAATACAACATATAGAGTAAGACTAATTATAGCTGTCGCAGTGGCGTTGACGGTTGCACTTGCAGGTATTGCTTCCGCAAGTCCGCCGGTACCACCTCCAATTCAGGATTCGCTGATTGAGTCTACGACCAGTATCACTGCTATTGGAACTGTAACGAGTCACCAGACCTTTGATTGGCTATACAGTGACATCCCGGCGGGGCAGTATAACAGTACTAACGGTGATGAAGATGATGACCTGGCGGATGAGGAACGTGTAGCACAGATTCAGTACAATAGAGAGCTGGCCGCTACTAGAGGGGTGGTAGATCTCGAGAATACCTTCACGTTTGACAGTACGACCATACCAAATCTCGAAGCAACCCAAAAACTTGGTTTCATGGCTACAAACAGTACGATAAGCTCGGTAGGTGCTGTGGAGAACGGGTTCATGGGTATCGTGACCGAAGGAGATGATGAGCCTGTCAGTAGTGGCGCAGCTGCACTTTGTGTCTGGGTACAGGGTGTGTGCATACCACCAACCAACGAGCTGGTAGCTGTTGGTAGTGAGCTGAAGGGCGTAACACTTGTGTCGGCTGAGACCCGTACCAGTGTAAGTACAACAGAAGACGCGCCAAGAATACATCATGACATCACCGCCGGAGGAGTAGCGGGTATTGGAATGTACACGACAGAAGAAGGTGCGCCCCTATGGTTAGCAGAAGGTACGGTATCCGCAGGCATGAAGGTGAGCACGATGGAAGGACGTAACTGCTCTGCTGGTACGTTAGGAGGGTACCCGCGTGCATCTACGCTGACATATGACGAGATGGTCACAGTAAGTGGTATGTGGAACGTCAAGAAGGATATGACCTACACCGCACAGATTCCTCTTGCTGGCCTACCCACGGGATACCCGTTATTCAGCATAGCGGGTTAGTTAGTTAGACAGCAGCGATAGTGACAAACCTGATAAAAAGAGTAAAAATCGGGGGAGATTTTTTTCTTTTCTCCCCAAACACATTTTTTTTTTAGCTCGTTATGCAGTACGGTGATATGCAGATATATATACTACAAAAATATGAGAGAGAGTGACAGGGAAGAAATGAAAAAGATGCGAGAAGAGCAGATAATGAAGATGAAGATAGCCTGCTGTTTTGCTTTTGCTTTTGCTGTGAGCATTTTGTTGATATTGATCCCGCAGGCTGTGCTGGCAGAGGCACAGCCCTGGGTTATTAATGCCCCGGAGCGGGTATGGGCGATAACGAATATCCGGCACGTGGGTGCGTTGAATATGAGCCAGGATTATTCTCATTCGTACACAGGCAACAACGAATCAGAGGAATATACACATTCGTTTCGTGTCAGCGCGCCGGAGGGTGAGACCGAGGTATTTGATGTGTTGAGTATAGCTCCAACCACGCGCGGTAGCCGGCTCTGGAGTGACACTTCTATTGGCTATGACCGTTTGGGCACCAGCGGGCAGTTAACAGGCGGAGAGAGTACAACCGCGGGTATTGCCTACAGCGGTAATAGCGGTCTGTGCCGACCAGCCGGTACTATGTGTGCAGCGATGGGCTCTCAATTCGCGCTCACTGACGGTGTAGTACATACCAGTGTGAGGACGGATATGTCGCAGACAGAATATGACTTCGCATCGCTGGGTGAGGGAACGGTAAGTACCGGGTGTGCCGTATATACTGGTTCTCTTGACTATAGTCAGCTAATCACAGTGGACGGTAAATTCGATGTTTCTTATAGTGCCGACTTCAACCGTTGATAGGATAGGCAAAGAATGGGGATAAGGAAAAGCGGTATTTGAGACGCAGATTTACACTGATTTTTTTCTTTTGGTGGATTGGGTGAGCTATTTTTAACGGCATTAATCTTTTCATCTGTGTTAATTACGCCCTTTCCGGGCTTGCAGGGATGTGGGCAGAGCCCACAAGCGTTAATCTGTGTCTATAATTTATTTTATTTCACGCTGCCTGATACCTATTTATATATATAGCCATAGAACTTTTTCTCTATTTATTTATGTCACAAAAGAGGGGAGAAGAAGAGATATGCAGAAGAAAATAGCTGGCGTAGCAGTGATGTGCATCATATATTTAGCTGCTTTTTCTGTCGTGTTCATAATGCCGGTTAGTGCTATCTTATCGTCCATTGATATAATAGATCAACAGCCGACAGTGCTGCATCCTGGTGACACGAAAGAAGTTATTTTGACACTGAAAAACATTGGCACTCGAGATGCAAGTAATATCAGATTAGAGTTTCAAGTAGCGGACGGAAGAAACGTATCCCTCGCTGGAGATACCGTATACCAGATATCTACGTTAAGTTCAGGGCGTGAGAAGAAGGTGGTAATCAGGGACGTTCACGTGGAAGAAGGCACTCCGGATGGTATTTATCATCTGCCTATCCACTGCTATTGGGTGGAATGTTATACCGATCCTGTAAATGGTTATGTATGCAATCCGAATGAATACGTTTATGTTTCTACCCCTGATGGTAAATATTTTGCAACAGGACGTGATCCCGTGAACCTGGGTATCTCTTTTATCGTAAAAGGCGAGGCGAAAGTAACTGTTGGAAATGTGTATACCAAGCCCATGCGCATAAAATCCGGAGATAAGGATATTGTAATAAACGTGGAAATCGGTAATACCGGTGGAACGGATGTACATGACATCGAGGCGAGATTGAGTTGCAACCACCAATTCGTCTCTACCGGGACCGGTGCTGACCGTACCTATATAGCAGCATTAAAGAAGGACACATTACTCGTGGCTCCTTTCCATGTGGACATAGCAGAAGATGTAGAAGCCGGAACATATCGCCTTCCCCTGGTGATACGGTATAAGGATAGAGACAGTGTGGAATACGAATTGAATGAGAGTATAGAAGTACAGGTGGGAGGCAAGCCGCGACTCGAGCTCATGGCGTATCATACGGAGCCTGCGAAGATAAACGCGGGCGACCAGGTCAGACTGTATATGAAGGTACGGAATGCCGGTACGGAAGAGGCGAAATCAGTAAGTGTTCGCGCGACTTCTGGAGCCGGAGCAGCACCATTTCAATTCAGCAGGAATAGCACTGACGTGGGCAATTTGAAGGTAAATGCAGAGGGTAATGCAATACTGGAGTTCAATGTGGATACAAATGCAACAACTAAGGTGTATCCACAGGGTTTGGAGCTAAGATGTCTGGGCAACCGGGACTCGATGAATTATACATTCAACGTGCCAATTCATTTGGACGTCTTCGCGAATATGTCAAATGTGTCCCGTACTCAGGAAGTGTCTGTGTCTACTCCTGCGCCTTCTTCAATACCTGGCTTTGAAGCGTTCCTTGCGCTCATGGCGCTCTTTATCATCTCGGTTTTGTTAATGTACATAAGGAAGCGGTAATTGCTTATTTATTTATTATCTTGCGGATTTTGAGCATTTACGTGCTGACAACTGACAACCCTACAAAGCGTAAATGAGAACCGAGCGTAAACAACCCGTAATAATGAATATGACGCCCAGAATAGCCATGAAGACTGCAATTACGAACATCGCTAACTCGTATCGCGGACCGACGAGGAAGTTCTTACCCCGGGAGAACGAAAAAGATACGAGAGAATACCATGCGAAATCCGAGAGGAAATGCCCTATGGCTACCAAAATTATTCCCGGTAGGGCAAGCCATTCATAGCCTGTTAATAATATCGGGTATCCGATTGCCACCCACCAGGGTATAAAAGAAGGATTGAATGCCGTGAGTAGAACCCCGCCAAAAATCGCACTGTTATATCTGTACTTCGCACTGCTTATCCCCGTACTTATCCCTTTACCGCTTGATGACCGCGACTCCACAGCCTTTGCCTCTTTAATGATCCAAAAAGCCATAAAAAAGAGGGCAATGCCTCCTATTAGATATATCCAGGATTCGAATTGATAGAAATAGCTCTTCAAGCCCAGCCCCAAAGCCAGAAGTGATAATATTATCAGGCATTCCACGGATACATGACCTATTATAGTAAGTGGTCCGGATAACATACCTCTCTTCAAACTATTGGAAATAACAAACGCGAAAAGAGGTCCTGGAATCAAAGCCCCGCTAAGACCGGTCAGAAAGCCCAACCCTACCAGGAATACTCCGTTTATGACTGATGAAGGGTCCATATATATATATATATTTTAAATCATTGCCCCAGCCGTACTTAATAAATAACTGTGAAGCTTATATCTATTCATCCGTATATTATTAAAGGATGATATGGCAACCAAACGGGGGGGCTCGTAGCTCAGAGGAAGAGTGCCTCCTTCGCGAGGAGGAAGCCACGGGTTCAAATCCCGTCGAGTCCATATATATGAATGATATGTATAAGAGGTGATAGGAATGCAAATGATGCCACAGATGGGGTATGATAGAGCGATAACAGTGTTCAGCCCGGACGGGCGGTTATTCCAGGTGGAATACGCACGAGAAGCGGTGAAGAGAGGGACTACTGCTGTTGGAATAAAGGCACGCGATGGCGTTGTGCTATTGGTGGACAAACGATTGACTTCCCGGCTCCTGGAAGGGGGCTCGGTAGAGAAGATATTCCAGATTGATGACCACATAGGCGCAGCCACTTCGGGTCTGGTCGCAGACGCCAGGGTACTTATAGATAGGGGCAGGGTAGAGGCGCAGATAAACAGAATTATCTATGACGAGATGATAGATGTGCAAACCCTGGCGAAGAAGATATGTGACTTTAAACAGGCATATACCCAAATTGGGGGACTCAGACCCTTTGGTACCGCATTGTTAATCGGAGGCGTGTATAACGGGAATAATTATCTACTCGAGACGGACCCGAGCGGTGCATTACTTGAATATAAAGCGACTGCGATTGGCTCGGGCAGGAGTATCGCGACGGAGATGTTTGAGGAGCTGTATGACGATAACATCACGCTTGAGGATGCCATTCTGCTCGGTTTGAACGCTTTGTATAGGGTAACCGAAGGTAAGATAAATGTAGCAACAGTAGATGCGGGTATCGCGTTGTCAGAGAAGAAAGAATTCAGGATTATGAGTGCAGACGAGTTGGAGCCGTATATAAAGAAAGTGACTAAGCAGAATGAAAAAGCGGCAAAGGGTGGAACTAAAGGGGAGAAAGCAGATAAGGAGAGATAGTGGCTGATAGATATGGTCAGTTTGGATAAGGCAGTGATAGCGCGGTATAAGCACGGTAAGAGGATATTTGAGGTACTTGTAGACCCTGAGCAGGTGGATGCAATAAAAAGTGGCGCAGAGATTGATATGGGGGATGCACTAGCGGCAGAAGAGATATTCGAAGATGCTTCAAAGGGCGATAAAGCGACAGAATCCGATTTGAAGACGGTATTTTCTACCATAGCTGTGGAGGAAATAGCGGTCAAGATAGTAAAAGAGGGCGAGGTGCAACTGACCACCGAGCAGCGGCGGAAAAGGGTAGAGGAGAAGAGGAGGAGAGTGATAACTCAAATCGCGCAAATTGCTATAAACCCTCAGACTGATACGCCACACCCTCCTGCGAGAATAGAAATCGCGATGAAAGAGGCTAAGGTGCACATTGACCCTTTCAAGACGGTAGACGAGCTGGTAAACGAGGCAGTGAAGGCTATAAGACCCATAATCCCCATAAAAATAGAGGAGACTGAGATCGCGATAAAAGTACCCGCAGCGTTTACGGGACATGTACACGAGCTAAAAAAGAAGTACAGAGTAACGAAAGAGGAGTGGCAGGGGGACGGGTCTTTCATAGCATTGTTGCGGGTACCCGCGGGGATGAGAGATGAAGTATTCTCGTTTTTGAACCTGATAACAAAAGGCGAAGTTGAGACGAGGATAGTGAAGAGGCACTAAGAGATGTATAAAGTGGTAATTCCAGGTGATTTTGTTTCTGATGAGACAAATCGTGCAGGTGAAGGGACTTACGTGGAAGATGGCAAAGTCTACGCAATGTCCTATGGTATAGTAGATGATAAGACTGAGATAAGGGTGGTGGCGTTTACCGGTAAGTATGTACCCACGAGGGGCGATGTGGTGATAGGGAAGGTGGTTGAGATTTCGTTCCCTTACTGGATTGTGGACATCGCTTCGCCATACGAAGCGCGATTACACATGTCAGAGGTAGCGATGCGGGCAGAAGAGCGAGTAGAGTTTGGCGACATGAACGCCTATCTGGATCTGGACGCCCTGATTGCTGTGAAGATATTAAACGTGGATGCGCTGATGAGGATAGAATTGGGATTGAGTGACGATTTTGATGATATAAAAGGAGGGGGGCGATTGATAGAGATACCATATACCAAGGTGCCCCGAATCATAGGACGGAAAGGCTCGATGGTCAGGCTGTTAAAAGAGAAATGCAACTGCTCTATCTTTGTCGCAAAGAATGGTCGTATCTGGATAAAAGGAAAGGAAGAAGAGATGACTCTTGCATCTGAGGTGATATTAATGATTACGAATGAGGCGCATACGGCAGGTTTAACGGATAGGGTGGCGGATTTTTTGGAATCCTACCGGAGGAAGGCGGGAAAAAGATAGTAGAGAGAAGGAGAGATAGATAGAGATAGATAGATAGATAGAGGAAGATGAAATGAAGAAGACAGAGAAGATAGAATTTATAAAAGAAGGGAAGAGAGTGGATGGTAGAAGTTTTGATGAACTCAGACCTATAAAGATAGAAGTTGGGGTGTTAAAAAGAGCAGATGGGTCCTGTTATTTTGAGTTAGGTGATAACAAGGTGATAGCTGCTGTTTATGGACCAAGGGAGATGCATCCAAAACACGCCCAGAATGCAAAGATGGCAGTGCTAAAATTCAGGTACAACATGGCTCCTTTTTCCGCGGATGACCGAAAGAGGCCCGGACCGGATAGAAGGAGCGTGGAGATTTCGAAAGTGAGCAGAGAGGCATTGGAATCTGTTATTATAAGGGAATATTATCCGAAGACCGGGATAGAAGTCTATGTAGAGATACTACAGTCGGATGCGGGCACAAGGACTGCGGGGATAAATGCCGCTTCTGTTGCCCTCGCAGATGCGGGGATACCGATGAAAGACCTGGTTTCTTCTGTCGCCGTGGGCAAGGTAGGCGGCGAAGTAGTGCTGGATTTGAACGCGATGGAAGACAATTATGGTGAAGCGGATATGCCGATTGCAATGATTGCAAGGCGAAATACGATAACGGCACTGCAAATGGATGGCCGTTTGACAAAAGAAGAATTTGAAAAAGGACTGAAGTTCGCGATGAAAGCATGTAATCAGATATACGAGCTGCAGCGCGCAGCGTTGATAGAGCGATATAGATATATTAAGAGCGAACCCGGGAAGTTCGAGGAGCGGAGCGCGTAGGAAAGAGAGAGAGAGAGAAAGAGGAGGAGGAGAGAGAGATAGAGATGGGACTTGAAATTATGGATGATATATGGATAGATTCGGTGCGCAACATGGTAAAAGTGGGCGATAGAGAAGGGGGCAGAGACTTTCGCGAATACCGTGAAATAACTGTGGAGCGGGATATAATAAAGAAGGCAGAAGGTTCTGCACGTGTGAAGATAGGAGATACAGACGTTTTAGTGGGCGTAAAGCTCGAGCCCGGCGAGCCATTTCCTGATACTCCCGCGGAAGGAGTGATAATAACGAATGCGGAGCTTGTGCCCTTAGCGTCGCCCGAATTTGAGTCCGGTCCTCCAAATGAGAACAGTATACAACTGGCGAGAGTAGTGGACCGGGGCATCCGGGGCTCTGAGGCTATTGACCTTGAACAATTGTGCATAGAAGAAGGTGAAAAAGTGTGGATGCTATTTTTAGATATACATGTACTGGACAACAGCGGTAATCTGGTGGACGCAGCGGCATTAGGTGCCATAGCCGCGCTACTGAATACCCGTATACCTAATGATAGATATGACTTAACGGGCACCGATTCGCTCCCTGTGCGGGATACACCGGTGGCGGTAACAATGGTAGAAATAGAAGGAAATATCCTGGTAGACCCGAATTATAATGAAGAGAACGCAGCTACAAGCAAGCTGACGGTGATTTCAAATGCTGATGGTACATTGTCCGGGATGCAGAAGAGCGGTAGTGACGGATTGAAGGAAGAAACGATTGTAAAGATGGTGGAGATCGGAATACAGAAGGCGGGCGAGATAAGAGAGAAGCATCTTGAGATGCCTTCTTAATAGTTAGTTGTAGTAGTCGGAAGTGATTATTTAGAAAGTTTAATTAATCAGAAGACCTAATTTATTTATTATTAGCGGGGAGACCGTATCGGATGTTAGAGCTGGACAATCTGGTAGTACGCGAGTATTTCAAGAGGAGGATAGGGGACGAAGGACTGAAGATAATGAAGAACGTCCCGGAGGGCGAGATAACGGATGAAGAGATAGCAAGGTTAAGCGATACGAAACTCACGGCGGTAAGAAAGATACTATACCGGCTATATGAGAACCGCATAGCGGAGTACAGGACTGAGCGGGATGATAAAAGTGGCTGGATTACTTATCTGTGGCGTTTTAATTACGACCACGTAAAGAAGATACTGGATGATGAAGCGAATAGCCAGCTAACAGAACTGAAGAGCCAGCTTAATGCGGAACGGAAAGGGGTGTTTTATCAGTGCGGCTGTCAGCGTGTTTTATTTGAAGAGGCAGCAGCACGGGACTTCATCTGTGTCGAATGTGGCACGAAATTTGAGTATGTTGCGAATGAAGATTTAATGAGCGAGTTAGAGGAGAAGATAGCGAAGATAGAGCAGTGGAAGGCGAAGATAAAGCGCGAATAAGAAAAGAGTGCATAAAGATACTGAGGGCGGTGGGATGCAAGAAAGCAGTAGTCATGCATTGTATGGTAGTTGCAGAACTTGCGCTGGAACTCGCTATTAATCACAACCGCACTGAGGGTTCTAATAGAGTAGATGAGGAACTGGTTTTTAGAGGTGCGCTGCTACATGACCTGGGCAGAGCACGTACAAATACAGTGAGCCACGGATTTATAGGCGGAGAAATGGCGAGAGGGTTAGGGCTGCCGGAGAACGTGGTGGGAATAATACAAAGGCATGTAGGTGCGGGAATAACGGCAGCAGAAGCGAAGACCCTGGGGTTACCCGCGATGGATTTTATACCAGAGACGATGGAGGAGAAGATAGTAGCAGATGCTGATAACTTGATTGATGGCGTGAGAAGAAGGAGTATAGAAGAAGCAATAGCGGACTTGAAGGTTAAGTTAGGGGCAACGCACCCATCCCTAAATCGGATGAGGGCGCTACATGCGGAAGTAATGAGATAGCAGTGTTAGAGTAATTAAACAAACACGCTATCTCTGTGATGCACTCTCTCTTAGCTTATCCTTCAACTCCAACCTGGTGATCATCACATTCGAGGGATGCAAGGGCCGTGGTACTTCCGATAAGTCTGACCTCGCAATGACAACGCCTTCTACTATTATCTTTTCCCTCTTCAGGTCTACGCTCCGCACTTTACCTACTGTGCCTTTATCATCGCCCCTCATCACCTTTACCGTATCTCCCTTCCGCACGGGGAAACTCCTTTTACCGTATTTATCCCGCAGTTCGTCAGAAAGTGACGCACTCATGAACTTATGCCGGATGTGCAAAGGTGCGTCATACCTCGCTTTCCTCTGTTTTCGCGGTTGTTTTGACTTCGTGGTTTTCATTTTCTTCAGTTATTAACCTTTTCAAATATAAAGAGGATGATGAATTGGTTATGCTCAGATATGATGTCGTTGTGGTAGGAGCAGGGCCTTCAGGTTGCATAGCTGCGAAATACGCTGCGAAAGCAGGTGCTGCCACGGTAATTATAGAGGAGGATGCGGAAATAGGCGAACCGGTGCAGTGTGCCGGGTTTATAAGCAAAAGAGCGATAGAGGAGAGCGAACTGAAAGATACTAAATCGTTCATAACCAACGAGCTAAAGGGGGCGATAGTTCATTCGTATTACCATAAATTGCGGATAGAAGCGCCATCGCCGGCTAAAAGCGCATTTGCTATAAGAAGAGATATATTTGACCGGGCACTGGCGGAAGATGCGTTGAAAGCAGGTGCAGACATATTACTGAATCGCCGGGTAAAAGGCATAAAGAAGGGAGAAATAGGGGGAAGACCAACACTCACGATAGTGATGGATGGTGGTAAAGAAGAACTAACTGCAACCGTGGTGATTGGCGCTGACGGGGTGAGGAGCAGAGTGGCAAAAATGAGTGGGATGACTGTTACCAGGAACTACCTGCACTGCGTGCAGGTAGAAGGGGAATATAAAGCAGCCGAAAACTTCGTGGAGATTTTCATGGGCAGAAGCATAGCGCCGGGGTTCTTTGCGTGGGCGATTCCACGTGGAGATGAAGGGATTGCCCGGATTGGTCTTTGCATAGATAGACGGTGTTCACCGCGGCCAGGTCCTATCTCGTTCTTAAAAAGACTTCTGGCGGAGCATCCGGAAGTTGCAAAGCGGTACAAAGGTGCTCGTGCCGGATTCACCCCGGGTTTAATTCCTATACCAGCGGATACCGGTCTGCAATGGCGACTGCACGGTCCGAGGACCGTGAGGATAGCGGATAGTACGGGCATTATGGTGGTAGGAGATGCCGCGGCTCAGGTCAAGCCAATCTCCGGTGGCGGGGTGTATTACGGTTTGAAGTGTGGCAAGCTGAGTGGCGAGATAGCGGCAGAAGCGTCTTTGAGAAATGACATGGCGGTATTGCGCGAGTATGAACTCAGGTGGAGGAAGGAGATAGGAAGGGAGATAGCGTTTGGTCTGAAGGTACACAGGTTGAGGTGTATCCTTAACGATGAGGACTTCGATACGATCTGCCGCGTACTATCACAGGAAGAGATGCTGGCGCGTATCACGAAATTGGGCGATATGGATTATCCCGCACTCGTGTTCCGGGAATTACGAAAAAATCCGGTACTCATTAAATTAGCTGCAAGGAATATCATAAAGTATTTATATGCTAACCGAAGATTAGGTAATCAGGATAAGGGACGTTAAAATGGCAAGGATGTATGCGCGGCGGCGAGGTAAGTCAGGGTCTAAGAGGTCGCTTAGTCCCCGTGAGACTGCACCTGAATGGCTGGACGTAACGGCAGGGGAAGTGGAGGAGCGCGTGGTTACGTTGTATAAACAGGGACTTTCAACAAGTGAGATAGGAATAGAGCTGAGGGATAGTCAGGGCATGCCTGGTGTTGCATTGGTAACCGGGAAAAAGATGACGGATATTTTAAAAGCGAGAAATATAGCACCTGAGATACCGGAAGACCTCCAGAATTTGATGCGAAAAGCGCTTCGGGTCAGGAAGCATATAGAAGTGAATAAGAAAGACGTTCATAATAAAAGAGCGTTACAGTTAACGGAATCCAAGATAAGACGGCTGGTAAAGTATTATAGACGTGAGAAGGTCTTAGCCGCGGACTGGCGTTACAAGCCAGAGACTGCCGATTTCGTTCTGAGGAGGGGGTGATAAAAGATGAAAGGATATGGCGAGATCCTGGTAGGACTCGTATTAGCAGCTTTGGGCGTAGCCGGGATATGGTATTTCTGGGAAGATGTGCTGGTGGTTATATTGGGAGTGATTGGCATAATTGTGCTGCTGGTGGGTGCAGTGTTTTTGATGATAGGCATAAGTGACGTGCGAGAGAAGGGAGAAGAAGGGGTAGAGATGGGGATGGAAGCAGCAGAAAGTACAGGTACAGAGAGCGAAAGTGAAAAAGGTGAGGGCGAATAGTAGTGGGCGCGATTAAACCGACATATATAAAGAAATTGTCAAAGCAACTGATGCAGGAAGTGGACGATTTCACTGCTGATTTTGATGTAAATAAGAAGATTGTGGAGAAGCACACGAATATAGAGAGCAAAGGGATAAGGAATAGGGTCGCTGGGTATATAGCACATAAAAAAAAGCGGGGTAGTGGCGAGAGTTGAAATGTTAAATATAGAAGGAGTATATCCAGCGCTTATAACGCCTTTTACAAAGGCTAATGAAGTAGATGAGGACGGTTTGAGGCGGTTGGTGGAATATATGGTAGAGGGAGGCGTGGCAGGAATAGTTCCGTGTGGCACGACAGGCGAGTCGGCAACGCTGTCTCAGGAGGAGCATAAACGTGTGATAGATATAGTGGTGGACTGTTCAAAGGTGCCGGTGATTGCAGGTACGGGGTCGAATAATACAATAGAAGCGGTAGCGTTCACGAAGCACGCGGAAGACGCCGGCGCTGACGGTTGTCTTCTGATTACACCTTATTACAATAAACCAAACGTGAGAGGGCTGAAGGAGCATTTTAAGAGAATTGGTGATTCCGTGGAGGTGCCTTTGATTTTGTACAATATCGCGTCGCGGACGGGATTGAATCTGACTGCGGATACGATGATAGAGCTTGCTTTGGAAGTTGAGAATATAAAGGGTGTGAAAGAAGCTTCGGGCGATTTGAAGCAGGTAGGAGCAGTTATAAAATTGGCTAAGGAACGTGATTTGGATTTCACTGTGGTCGCAGGAGATGATTTCCTTACACTGCCTATAATGAGTCTGGGTGGAACGGGCGTGATTTCGGTGGCTGCAAATATTGCGCCGCGAGAGATGAGCGATATGGTAGCAGCGATGTCGCAGTGCGAGTTAGAGAAGGCACGGGAGATTCATATCCACTTTTTCCCGCTGTTTGAGGCGATGTTTCTGGAGACGAATCCGATACCGGTGAAGAAAGCGGCGGAGATGATGGGGCTGGCGTCAGGAGATGTCCGGCTTCCGTTGGGTGCGTTGAGCGCCGCGAACGAGGAGAAGTTGAGGCGGGTGCTGGAAGAGGTGGGGATGGTAAGTGGAACATAAAAGCTCTGTCCCATCCTCTCAAAAAGGGGAAGAAAGGATCTCGTACCTAAAAGGTTTAAGGAGAATGATATATGTTACGCCTGCTATCGCCTCTTTGAAAATGAAGAGGTTGTAAAAGGGATGGAAGATCTTGAAGATTTGAGAGAAGAAATAGCTTTTGCGAGAGCATTATATATAGGTGAAGCAGGTATGTTAGAAAAGTTGCTCGGGGAAAAAATCATGATAAAATTTGTCACAAAGGGTAAAAATCCAGCATATGCCGTTTACTAATGAGGTTAATTTGTAGAGGAAGAAGAAGAGGTCTTTATCTCCGGTGAGGCGGTACTGCATGAGAAATCAATACTGGAAATGCAGAGAAGCAGTCTTTTTTACGGATATAACCTGCAATATCCTTCATCAAATCATACCCCGGATAATAATAGTAATCAATGGATTAATAGCATTTGCAATCACCACCACAGCAGCGGTTATTCCTCCAATCCACTTAATAACATTTCCGGACATATATGATACACCGTCACAAACATATCGGTTAATTGCAATGGGAATCTTGATGATCCCCTCCTCTTTCAATCCGTCATCTACCCACTCAGCATCAATCAAAATAAAGTCAGTGGCTTCTGTTTGCATCTCTGGCAGTCCCTCTGTTTTAGGGCTGATATGATAGGTTTTTGATTCAGGCAATTCCGTATCGTGCTCGGTATCATCTATTTTTAGTTTGGTTTCGTCGTATCTCAGCTTTATTTTAACTAGTTTAAATTCCTTTAATGGAGTAAGTCTGCAATTCAACAGGTAACTGTGACCTATAAGTAGCCGGGCATAGTTATTCCTGGCTTTATATCCTTTCCCTTCCCATCCCAAGATGCGGAAAAGCATTCTTCCAGTGGCTATTCCCTTTTCCACACCTATCCTGTCTTTTCGTTTAAACAAACCGAACATCGAAAAAATGGCAATCAAAGATTTTTTAGTCCTATAATAATTCCCGGTAAAATAATAAAATAATCCAAAAGCAAAAGCGCTGCCGGCTAAACCAGCACAGGAGGCTATTGGATTATCCGTAATGGGGTTTCTAAATATTACCTTAATTCTATCTTCACGCCATGCTATTAAAAAATCAGTTGCTGTCTTTATGTTCTCAATGGTTTCTATATCAGTGAATATATCTACTCTGGTACCTTCTGGTTCATCCTGGATGAGCTCTACTATCTCTCCATTACTCAGTATTAATCCTGCGATCTGACCGTCGGGTGTACGTATTGCTACATGCTGGTTTCCAAATAGGGAGAAAAGCAAGGGATGTTCTTCTTTTATTACAGCAAAATTTTCATTAAGTAACTCTTCCTTTTCGTTCACTAAGGTATACAGATTTTCAGATTTTGCCGATGAAATGTTAGAGAAAAGCAAGATCAAAAATAAAATGCTTATGCTTAAACTTATCCTCCAGCTTATTTTAGCCCACATAACTTACTTACCACCCCTGGATAGATATTATTATCGTTTTCTTCGCCTAATTAAATATGCTACCGCCAATAATCCTGCAATTACGAACACAGCTTCGAATCCAGGCGGTGTCGGCGTTGGACCTGGTGATGGCGTGACTTGTGTTGGCGTTACTTCAACCCCGAGAATCTTTTCAAATACGGGATATACATCCATAGTTTCACCACCAGTTCCTTCATAATTAGCTCCTTCACTCCAACTTGTATCGTTTATAAGCGTTTTCCACTCGAATTTTGTCCCTTCTGGTATATCCGTTGCTTCATACACCCATACGTTCCCTTCAGTCCACGTGCAGGCTTTACCGGGCGATTGCCAGTTGTTCAACTGCGGAATACTGCCACGAATGGTGATGTTATTGCCGAAACCAACATCGTAGTGAACCTTGAAAGTGGTTGTAACAGGTCCAACAACACCAGTTACTGAGAAATACCTGCTGGCTTCGTTGAATTTAAACGTATATTCGCCTGTCGCCGGAATATTAAGCACGATATTAGGTGCGTTGGGAACCGCATAACCTGATTGCGGCACCTCAGTCCCTTCATCTCCATGACCCCAGTTCTCATTTGTGGTCCACTTCCCGGTATCGAATTTGTATTCTATTCTTCCCGCGGACAGATTCTTTGTTATTTCCCACACGCCTTCTGGATTTTTGAACATTGGGTCGGATAAACTCCAGTTGTTGAATGTGCCACGTAAATACATCTTCTTCTCTATGATTGGTGTGGGAGTAGGGGTTGGTGTAATACGTGGTTCACCTAGTGTGAAAACAAACTCCTTAGCATCACTCACACTCATGGTGCCTGATTTAGCTATCATAGTTTTGCTCACCTCATCATCTACCCATCCCGAATCCACTGTTTTAAGATTAGCCACCTTCGAAAACTCTCTTAACTCCACACCATTAAGAGAAACTTTTTCTCCAACATTAGCGACTACAAGTTCGATGATATTATTCCTCGACCCGGGTGCACCTTGATAGGTGCCTGTTGAATTGTGTATCCTTACTGTCACTATATTGCCCTTCCGCTCCTGGGATATATTGGTCTCTCTAACAGCCCCTGTTAGATAAGCAGTGGTTACTCCATCGTCCTCATAGAGGGTAAAACTACTCTTTCCCTCGCCATCGTTTGCGTCACCATCAAAGGAAAAAGCTTTTACAATTAGCTCGTCGTGAGTCAGCCCATCTCTTCTTTTTCCCAGAGCATTCATGGTGTTTTCATCCACGAACATCAGAGGGATGATCGCACCTTCGCGTGCAAAAAGAGGTAGACTGAAAACACCATTGCGGCATACCGGAATGTTTACTAACGACTGTCTTTCGGTACTGATAAACCTTTCATTGGTATGCCAATCTATCCATGTACCATGGGGAAGACGCACGTCAGCACTTGTTTGATCATGTCTTGAAATGACCGACGCCAATAAATCACAGCCGATCATCTTTTCAGAACCTACACTACGGAAATTATTATCAGTCTGATAATACATAAAGGGAGGTGGCATCAATGGCTCCCCATAACGGTTCGCACGGTGTGCCAGGGAATATACATAGGGAATCAATTTGTAACGCAGGTACGTATTCTCGAGATTTGATCTCAGGTCGCCGACCCTGTCAGGAGCTGTTTCCTTGCAGTTGCACAGGTTTTCCGTGTGGGGCCTGCCAGGTATGTCAAACATCGTTCCATAGGCATACCAGTGGGTGTACAATTCTTTTAATTTATCTCTATTTTCGGGATTTTGAAGGTCTCCCCGATGGAATCCCCCAATATCTGAGCCATAATAGTCGATTCCTGATAAGGACATGTGCATCTGGTTTGCGGCATGGGAAGCCAGGTTCTCTAACCTTGATCCTATATCTCCTGACCACATCGCTGCTCCAAACCGCTGTATGCCCGCGGTGCCTGAACGTGACATAATAAAGGGTCTACTCGAAACATTGTTTTCAAGGTAGCCCTTATAAATACCCCGAATCCATCGGAAGTTAAAGATATTGTGGGCATCTGCATGGGTTCCAACAGAATATCCGGCGTCTGGATTAAACATCTCCGGCTCTCCAAGATCAGTCCAGTGCCCGATTACCCCTTTGTCAATTAACGGTTGCCTTTTGCTGTCGTGCCAGTATTGGCTGCAAGAATCACTGGTGTAATCTATCATTCCGCCTTTACCCCACCAGGGGTTGCTCACGATATACGCGGGGTTAGAACCACCAGGGCGATCCGTTACCAGACATCCATAACTGTGCAGATCAGCATGCTCAGGAAGAGCCCTGCCCACATAAGCCTCCTCGATCAGCATGATCCCTATACCTTTATCATTTTGCAATTCGCTGATCTTTTGCGAAGGATTGGGAAATTTCACATCATCAAAGGTCAGTGCGCCCATTCTTGTATAATCCGAGTTTTGGGTGATCCCCCCAAACCATTGCAGATCAAGTACAAAACCATCAACAGGGAATTTATTTTCTTGTAAGGTTCTGAGTTTATCCTCCAATTCATGCCAGTCATCATAGCCATATTCAGATATCCATAATCCAAACATCTTCTTAGGCGGCACAAGTGGGCGCCCCACAAGTTCCATATAGTCCTTCCTTAGGTCAAGAAGATCAGGACCTGCCATGATGAAAAACCTTATCTGACCTTCATTCACTTCCACCTGCCATTGAGAAGTGGAAGTAAAGTCCCATCTCTGTCTATAAATGTTGTCCAGCAAAAGGGCATAGTTTTCAAAGGTTGCTTCATTGACCGCATACATTACGGGGATTTGAGTATTACCGTTGGCTCCACCATTGAAACCAGCCATAACATTGCCGAATTCTCCACCTTCGCGCACCCTGCGATCCCAATCAATATCCATCCTGCCTGGTTCTATAAACTGCTGTCCAAGACCGTAGACATCCAGTCTCTCACTTCGAGTACCAACCAATCTTTTCCTTGCCTGGTGAAGATTCTCTGCGCTTATAGTCGTTAACGATAAGTTATTTTTAGTCTTATCGATCACCGTTGCAAAGAGGTTACTTATGTTGATATGCAAGCGAATATCTTCTGTCTCTAAAACCCCTGCACCATTATCACTGAATGTTTCTGAACCTGTAAAATCGGACAGAGGTTTGCAAACCCCTTGAGGGAGATTATCGGTATCTTTACAGACCATATCAGTGGTTTCAATCGCCTTGTCAGTGTCTGGTCCAGTACCTCTACCATACTCAAAGTGAATCAGATCATCATCGAGCACTTCAACAATAAGGTAATTTCCTTCTGCCTGGTACTTCACCCTTTCTACATCTGCACTTACATTCGCTGAGAGCAATATCAGAGAAATCAATACTGCGGCAACTAGTACTATCCCCTTTATACTTTTCATTCTTAGCACTTTACAGGACTCCTTTCATGTCTTTCTCAACCATTTGCCTGGTTAGATTCCATCTCTTCTGCATCCTGATGTGGTCCTGGTGTTCTATGACCTCTTTCTCCTTCTCGGATATCTCGAAGAGCGGGCGGAACTCTGGAATGACCTCCTGTTTTGCTAAGTAAACAGTCAGAATGGCTCCCAGCGCGCCAAACAGAAACAAACTCATGTCCATTGTATTCGGTATTCCCTCCTTCCCCTTTAGATACGCAGTATGACAACGTTAAGGAATGTGGCTATTTAAAACTTTCGGTTTTTTAGAAACACAAAAGATCTTTATATAGTCATGCCTGATAATAAAACTGGTGAGTATTATGGCAGAAGAAAAAATTGACCGAAAGGTGAAAGATAGGGTTGTAAAGCAGGCATATGAACAGCTCAGGGAGTATGGGACTAAGGGTTTCGGTCCTATAAAAAGCTCGAAAAGTTTAGTGGATTGGCTTGAAAAGCAGGAAGGCGTGGACAAAGTTTCCGTCTACAAAGATATGGATATTACAGTGGAGTTCAAAGACAAAACAAGGGTGGGAATACTGCTCGGGAGGGATAAGTTGTATGGAGGAGGAGTAGGAGAAAGAGAAATTGAAAGGATAAAAAGGGTTCCTATTTCTAAACGATTTATAAGACCTTGCTGGGGCTGGCGTGCTGGGGATACTCCAAGCTCTAAAAAAGCAGGAGTGTTGGACCCACTTTATGATGACTGGCCACCTAAGTCAACACCTGATGATATCTGTGCGCTTTTGGATGGAGCGGGCTACGAAGTGGAATTTGTAAGTGGCGATGATGTCAACCTAAACTTCTTTAGTGGCTTAGACAAAAAACAGTATGGCGTGATCTTCATCAGAACACATGGAGGTATGCTATTTGTAGAGGGAGACCTTAAACTCCATATTATGGCAAGACCCTTCTTTGACGAGTACCCTCCAGACAGCGGTTTCGATGGCATAGGGGTCTTTTCCGTAGGTACAAGCTGGGGTCCAAAATATGCATATGCATTCAACAACGAGTTTGTTTTAAAATATATGAGCACCAAGAAATTCCAGGACAGCATATTTCATTTGCTTGTATGTCATGGAGGAGACCCGGAGGCAGTAGATGATATGATCAATACGTTCCGTACGCGTGGCGTTGGATGCTACACAGGATGGACAAAGAATGCCTCCTCTACTTATGGGGATCCCGCAGCAGTCCAGTTCTTCGAAGTACTTTGCGATACTTCAGGTTCTCCCAATGATGTGGATGATGCAATAGATGAAATCACTGCTGCTGGTCGTTCTCCAGATCCTGATACAGGCGCAGTGCTCAAGGCGTATGGAAAAGGCAATATGCAACTGAGAAAGTCGTTGTGTATTGAGCTGCCAATTGCTAAGGAACAAATCGAGATGATTAAGAAATTCCCCCAGGAGATGATTGAGTTACGGGTTGCATTACCAGAAGTTGTAATAGCTTCAGTGATCCCGGGGCCTGATGGACGTCCAGATGGAGGCATGCTTCTTCCGGAACTGAAGAATGGAAGAAGGATCTATGTTTCAGATAAAAGCAAAAAATTCTGAAAGGATATAGATATAGCATGGGTACAACCTACGTAGAAAGAGAGTTCAATAAGAACCTCGGGCTTGTGATGACACTCCGTTGTCCTATCACATGCCCTCACTGTTTTTTGGATGCTGGCCCCTCGAGAAAGGAGGAAGTCAACCTTCAAGATGCGCATAACTGGATTAGACAGGCGGCTTTATACAGAAACGGCTTTATCCGAGGACTATCACTTACAGGGGGCGAGCCTTTTTTTGTTATGGAAAAACTTGCAGACCTCGTGAATTTTGCCACCTCTCTTGGCTTTGAGACAACTGTAACAACGAATGCCTTCTGGGCGGTGACCAGAGAAAAGGCGTTGGAAGTATTGGAATCTCTACCATTAAAGATGTTGGGAATAAGCACAGATACTCATCACCAACGTTTTCTGCCTTTCTCCTATATAGAAAATGCTGTTTATGCTGCGGAAGAATGTGGTATTGCCTATAACATTATTGTTGCTGCAGAAGACATGGATTCTCCAGAATGTAGAAAGGTTGTTGAAGATGTTACAAAAATCACAGATTATGAAAATATCGAGATTACTACTCTTTTTCCCATTGGAAGGGCAAAGCAATTGCAGATTAAAAAGAGCTATCTTTCCACGCCTCCAGAGATACCCTGTCTTTTTGCCACCACTCCCTTCATTTTTCCCGATGGCAAAGTGACAGCATGTATAGGCCCTTTAGCTACACTCGCTCACAACCATCCACTCATATTGGGCAGCTTGAGGGAAAACACCTTGGAAGAGATCCTTGAGGCATCGGAGGAAAACCTTGTTCTTCAAGCGCTGAGGTTGTGGGGTCCTGGAAAGCTCTGTTCCATCCTCGCAAAAAGGGGAAGAAAGGATCTCGTACCTGAAAGATTTAAGGAGAACGATATATGTGACGCCTGTTATAGCCTGTTTGAAAATGAAGAGGTTGTAAAAGAGATGGTAAATCTTGATGGATTGAGAGAGGAAATAGCTTTTGCGAGGGCATTCTATACAGGGGAAGTAGGTATGGTAGAAAAGTTGCTCGGGAAAAAAATCATGATAAAATTTGTAACAAAGGCTAAATAGTCCTCTATATGCCGTTTACTAATGAGGTTAATTTGGAGAGGAAGAAGAGGTCTTTGTTTCCTGTGAGGCGGTAACAATGCTTGCATGAAAGATTGCAGTTATGGGTTAAGCTCAGTGTAACTTTCATCATATTATCCTCATGCAGAATGCATACTTAAAGAGCAAAGGGAGATATCATGAACCGATCAGCGATTACACATCGTGGGCTCTGCCCACGTCCACAGGAAACCCTACGGGTTTCTTCTAAAACCCAGAATGGGTTTATTTCACGAGAAAAAGAATAAAATTAACATAGTTT
>JBAQFZ010000047.1:0-2192 GCA_049287525.1 Halobacteriota archaeon
TAGTTCTCCTCTGTCTTACTACTGATGCCCCTCTCACGGTCAAACACATATTCGATGACAATCTCCACTGGGCTGCGCTGCATTTCGCCTTGCGGAAAAAGATAACCTCCGCGATGTCGAAATCAACGAGGTCAATAAGATGCTGTCCTGCAAGGATGAGAGTCGCGGCTTCTTCACATATGAGTGCAAACACTGTGGAATCACAAAAACAGTCTATTTCGGATGCAACAGTCGCATCTGCACGAATTGTGGCAAGAATCACACAAGCACAGAAACGGAAGATTGACGGCAGGCGCTGTCGTTGCGCTGCATCCCTTTTCCCGGAGTCTGGGCTTTAATCCACATATCCATATACTCGTGACCGAAGGAGGATTCGACAGGCATGGCAGGTTCATACACCAAAAATGCATCCCTTTCAATGCTATGCGAAAAACATCGAAATTTTAAAATGATACGGTATTACGGTGCTTACAGCCGTAGAACCAAAAGGAGATATTCCGGATATTTACAGAGAAGTTTAAGGCAGGCGACATTCGAGGACTTTGTTACGAAAGCGAATAAATGGGCGCCAAACTGTCCAAATTGTGGAAGAAAAATGACATTCGTGTGCTATGAGAAGGGACCTCCGATAGAAAACGAAGTTTTTGGATGCAAATTATCTGATTGGAACCACCCATGGCTTAGCCATAGCTAACAATTGATTTGCACCCGAAGGGTGCTTTCTTGTTCAGATCTATGTTGATTATTACTACATTTAAGCTTTTCTATTTTCGAAAAAATCGAAAAGTTTATAAACCTCCAATGTAATAATATTCCCCTTTGACCAAAACCCCGCCGGAAGCGATAAGGGAAGCGATAAGGGAAGCGATGAGGGCAACGAATGGGTCACCCTCTATAACCCATCTAACGAAAGCGTGGATATAAGTAACTGGACTTTAGAAACTGCGGATGGCGGAAGGGAAACTATCCCCGAAGGCACTATCCTTTATCCCTTCGCTTATTATGTCTATACCCCGCCTTATCAGTGGTTGGATAACAGCGAAGAAGCGATAACATTAAGCGATTCAAAAGGGGAAGTAGTAGATAAAACTCCAACAGTAAGCGATAACGAAAACGATAATCGCTATTGGATGCGTAATGATTCCGAGTGGATTTTTGGCGTTAAAGAATTAGAGAAGGGGAAGATATGGAAAGGTATTGTTAAATATGTAGTTGATGGGGATACGGTTGATGTTTTTCTCGGGATAAGCGGGATTCAGGGGATAAGGTTAGTTGGCTTTAATACCCCTGAGAGCGGCGAAGAGGGATATGAGGAAGCGAAGGAATTTGTTAATGTAAGCTGCTTAGGAGAAGTAGTTAAGATTGATGTAGATGACAAAGAGCAATACGACCCATATTATAGGATATTAGCGGTTGTTTATGTCAATGATACAAACCTAAATGAGGAGTTACTAAGAGCGGGATACGCTGAGATTATGTATATTCCACCTTCTGAGTTCAATCCTTATGAGTGGAAAGTGGATTATACACCAGCGTCAAGTCCAACGCTTTCACCAGCAACTACACCAACACCCGGCTTTGAATTATTGTTTGCTATAATTGGTGTGGTGGCTGCGGTGTGTTTGATTAGGTGGAGGGGCTGAACACCTGCTTCACTTTTCGCTTTCATCAGTTCTTTGCAACTCATACCATATTGCTATTACTCAGCAAGGGTAGAACCTGTGAATATGGCTGACGTAATGTTAGTCAAAGAATGTAATAGGGAAGAAGATTAATGAACATCTAAAAACCGTATCAGCTCCTCCTTTAATTCTGTCCGTTTTATCTGTGAAAACGATTCTTCAGTTAGTATTTGTGTAAACTCATCTGCTAAACTGTGTAATATCTGCTCCCATATCTTAAAGTAGTCATGTTGAATACCAATCGTTTCAATGCCTGTGGATTCTTTTACACCTATCTTTACAAGGTCAGGCTCTAATATGGAAAGGATATGATTTATAACCTGACTTTCTGCGTTGTATAGGCCACAACCCTAAAAGAGCACATCCGCAAACCCCAACTTTTCAATAATCTCCGCCGCACCTTTCTCAAAATTCGTTGTGAAAATCAAGCATTTGCCATCTCGAAGCCTTGCTGCTTTTCGATTTCCGTCGTGAGGCGGTACAGTTATTTTTTCCCCGTCGTTGTTTATC
>JBAQFZ010000048.1:0-3754 GCA_049287525.1 Halobacteriota archaeon
AGCATTCCGCATCGGTAACGCCGATTCCGAACCTGCTTCCTTTTGTTCCGCTTCACGCTCGAGCCTCTCTTTTTCCGGCATCCGAAACCCCAAGAAGAGCAGATAAAAAGCGCAGACGCCGAGTAAAAACGCCCCAATAGCGATAATCACGCAGTCTGAAACAGTATATACGTCTGGGATTTCCTTCATGTACGTTGACTGCCCTTCGATGATCACCTGAACACTCGAGGGCATCATGAACTTCGATGCAAGCATGAACACAGCCACGACGAACAGAACCATTGCGAGTGCAGCCTTACCTTCTATTTTCATGGTTCTTACCCCTATCTATAAATAAGTGGGCTTACTCTTATAACCTTTTCCTTATCGAGGTCAACGTGCACGAAGTAAACCGTGCCGTCCTCTAACTCGAACGTTACAGAAGCGCCACTGAATTTCGTTTCAACGTCGCCTGCTTCGTTTGTTATGATTATACCCGTTGATTTTATCGCCAGCTCGTAATTCTTACCTGCTATGATATTCTGCACTTCCGGGTCGGATAGAGCCACCACTTTCGCTTTTTCACGCTCTTCTCCGGTCAATGCTCGCACTTCTGGTGCTTTTATACGCCTGCCATTCCTATCTCCAATCGTTATTTCAAGCCCTGTTTTGTTTATCACTTTAATCTCGCCTCCTTCTCGCCTCTCCAATCCCATAAACTCTCCACTTGACTTATGTATCCCTATGACCTTCCCTTCGTTCCGGTCTACGTTTATGATTATAGTTTCGTTGTCCCTACAAAGGGAGATGAACTCACTTGCTACCTCTGTTTCATTCTGTGATATGGTACCAAAAGCGATATTTCCTCCGCCTATTTCGTATCCCTGCTCCAGGTATTGCCTCACGGTTTCGTTCTGTTTTGCGATTTCAATCGCTTTCTGTTGCTGTTCTTCGGTCATCGTGGGTATTGATTTGACCTTTTCCTCCTTCACCTGCTTCTGATCCATCCATACATCCTCAGATGAATGTGTTCCACTCATCATGAGTCCAACGAAGGCAAACGCCATTCCCACTCCTATTAGTGCCAGTACCATCAATATGACAATCCCATTTTCTTTCATTTTTGTATTACCATCTTTTATGTTTTTTAGGTTTATTTCTGCGGTAAATTATTTCCATGTCCAGTGCTTCTTTGCATATTCGTATGCTTCTTCTTGCTCGCCGTAATATGCTGAGGGTGCGAGATACGTAAGCACATAAAAATATTTCCCCTTCTTTGCGATAATTTGTGTTTGTGTATAGCGTATATTATGAGAAGTGTATAAAATACTAACTTCTTTTCCTTTTGTTCCACCTAACATCTCTTCTCGTTCATAATTTATGCTGACATTACTGACGTTTTTTGCACCTCCCGGAAACCGCAGCACTAAATCTGCTACCACATCGTCAACAGAATTATAAATTCCACCGCTGTCAATCGAAGATAGAAGTTGTACATTCAAAGTTATATATCCACCTTCGTATCCGGTTTTCGAAACAAACAAAATTTTTAATTCCGTAGGAAACACAGTCCAGTCAGCGGGATAGTCTATCGTGAAGTTTGCAGTCGTATATGTCGCATAGTTTATGGATTTGCTTCTGTTTCCGTCATGAGTAATATTGCTGTTATTACCGATATGCAACGTGGATTGGAGGATATATGCACCGACGAATACTGCAGTAACCAGCACCCCTATCATCCCAAAAATTACAAACCATTTTGATTTTTTCATCATTGTCTCTTCACGCTTCTTCCTTGCGGTTTTATCATTGGACCTATCTCTGTTATCTCTCCCTTGTCCAGGTCTACAAGCACTTCCATCCAAGAGCTGTCTTCGAATTCAAAATTTACTGATATTCCCTTTGTCTCTCCATTTATCATACTTGTTATTATCATTTGAGTTACTTTTATCTCATACCTTTTCCCCTCTATCACTTTCTTCACTTCAGGGTCTGATAGAGCAATCTCTTTGGCTTTCTATTTTTGCTCCTCTGTTAATTCCGGTATCTTTCCCGTATCATTCTTTCCTATAATGACCACATTCGGCTTGGACGGGATTTCCGTCAGTCCTAGCACCTCTCCCGTTTCCGTCTTATTCTGTCCCGGGATCTCCTCTATCTTATAGGGTGCTTTTTCCATCATACCAATATTCGTTCCAATGTATATGAATGCTATTCCTGCCCCTATTATTGTTATTGCTAATACTGCCAATATTGCGATTTCTTTTTTGTTCATTCTTCTCATCCCTTTCTCGTCGGGAACGGCTAAATTATCGGGGAGGGGAAAAAAAGTAACCCCCTCCAACTTTTATATTTTATATGACTCCGCTAAATTCCTTAGAGCTTACCACTGCCAAACCCAGCACTGAGTATAGTCATCCCAAGATTTTGCACCCGCGCCGTAACTATTGACATAAGAATATGCCCAACAGTCATCACCTGTGTTATAGTTCTTTGTATATGCCTTGTAGTATAGAGTCCTTGCAGAAGCATCTATTTGTTCTGAGGGTTCTAGGATGTCTGCTCTATCTGCTATTAGACTGAAGTTTTCCTCTTCAATATTCACCGGAAGCTCTGTTTCCGGGCCTATCGTTATCTCCTTAACCACATCATAGGAAAGTTCATCCTCGGATATTTGCCTATCTTCCCTAGTTACCTTCTGACTCCCGTCTTCATCCTTGGTTACCGTTACCACTGTGGGACCACTGACATCGAAAGTTTCGGCTACCGTAGTAGAGCCATCAGGATTTATTTTGCCCACTGTTATAACGCCAACTGGCTTATCACTCGCGCTTACTGCACCGATTCCAGCTGTCGTAATCAGGCACATGCTTATCAGGGCAAGCAAAACGGTCGCTTTTTTATTCATCTTTTTCGCTTTCACCTCCTAAAGAGCGCTACGCCACCGCGGCGTTCAAGCACTCCATACAAACCTCGGCTGGAACAGCATATAATAGAATGGTGGAACAGGCGTTCCAAAAAATGGAACAAGGTGTTCCGGAAAATGGAACAAATTACGGAACACAATGGAAAACTTTTTGATTGGCAAATGCCACTCTTTGCAGCAGTTCGATAAAGATGAAAAACCATTTTAATAACACACGATATACTTAAAATTAATGAGGTGAGATAGAAGTGACTGAATGTCTAATATCCATAAAAATAGAGGTATTGGAAGAAGGGGGCTATCTTGCAACGAGTGATACCCTTCAAGGATTCATTGCGCAGGGAAGGACAATAGCAGAGACGATGGAAATAGCGCAGGATGTTGCAAGAAAACTTATTGAGTCTTATATCGAGCATGGCGACCCTTTGCCATTTGAGATCGAGAGACCGTCAAAAAATTAAAAGCAATCATCAAAGAGGCAGGGCTTACCGTGGAAGAATTTTTGGAACTATAAACCAGATCCAAGCTTCACCATCTTGCTCATCCCGTAGTCATACCGAAATATCAAACCGCGATCTTCGAGGTCCTGCAATATTCTCGAAAGAGTGGATTTTGGTATTCCTGTTCGGGCTGAGAGGTCCGCCTGGTTCATCTCGCCGTATTCCATGAGCGCTTCTATCACGCGCTTCTCGCTGCCTTTCAGTATCTTCAGAAGTCCAGCTCTGTCATCTTCAGGAGCGGCACTCGACTTGCTCGTTTCTGGAACTTGTGTATCAGCATTCCGCATCGGTAACGCCGATTCCGAACCTGCTTCCTTTTGTTCCGCTTCACGCTCGAGCCTCTCTTTTT
>JBAQFZ010000049.1:0-4053 GCA_049287525.1 Halobacteriota archaeon
AGGCGCCAGTGGTTTTGTTCCAGGTCAAATCAGTAAAGCAGTAGCCTGTGTCATTGCAGCAGTGAACTGTGATGTTACCTACATGCAGCAGTCCAGGTCCAACGCCCAGTCCCGCCGCGTTGAGGATAATCCTCACTTTACCTGGAGTTAATGACATAGCACTTGGAGGAACCCAATTGGTTGTGTTTATCGTGTAACCCGTTACATTCATGCAGCAATAGGTGTACTCGAATTCCATCAAACCAGAAGTGATCACATCTTCCGTATTTATCCAGATGCTAACATCTGTGGTATCGCAGTACTTCGGAATCCTGATGTCCTCAGGCACAAAGTACACCTCAGCAGCTGGCGCTGGTAGTTCTTCCACAATTAAGAATGCATTGCTCGCTTCCATGTAATCGGCACTACTCTGGAAGCCTGCTAGATTACCCGTTTCTTCCAGATATGGTTTCACATCACGCTCATCAATCCCGATCTGCGAGTCATCAGCGTAATTCCATACGTCAGTCCAGTTCTGCTCGTTGAAAATCAGATCGCCTTCGGCAGGTCCTGCACCTGGAGCAACAGTTATCAGTGTCGCATTCGCTAGCCATGGTAGATCAATCGCGGGTCCGGTGATTGGCGCCCAGGCGGTTGCCTCCTCGGGTGTCGTGCACGCGGAGGTGCCGCCGTAGAGCAGGTCGAATTCCTCATTTATAAATATCTGCCGTCGCGGTTCATTTGCATCTTCGTATATCACTACCAGTAGCATGCCGCGCAGCGATGGATTACCTGCGGTCGGATTCAGGTTCGTCAGGATAGCAGTGTTCCCAGCGGTGCTGAACGCGGCGGTGACATTGTAGGTCAGCATGCCGTAGGGATAATCACTGGTCGCGTAGCCTTTGCGGTCAGTGTAGAACGCATCCCGTGTCTGTGGCACGCTATTGAAGCTCATGCTGACATTATTCGGCATCCCCTGCACCTTATCCCAGTTGTAGATGACGTACAGTCGCGCCTCTTTTACCGTTGCCGTGCCCGGCACAAGCAAATCGCTCGCAGTCCAGTTAGCGGTATAAGTTGTCCAAGGCGTAGAAGACCCGCTGAGATAAATGCTGTCGCCGGTCGAATACAGCAGGTCGCCCTGGAGCTCCAACGTCTTCCAGGTGGTGATGTCATTGCCACTGGTGTAGCGTTTCCCTTTGTAGCCGTTATTCACAACAGTCTTTGCTACCGACGAGGCGTTGTTCGTCTCGTTTGATTCGTTAATCGCGCCATTGCAATCTGCCGTCACGGTTATCGCCACGGAATCGCCGGCATTCCTGAGCGTTGGGTCGGTGACGCAGACGGTGGTATTCGCACCTGCGGCTAATCCTCCTGTGACTTGTACTTGCTCACTGAAGGCGCCTGCAACGAAACTGACGTGGAATGCACCTGCCGCGTCTACGCCGCTATTCTTTATCTTCGCACATATCTCATTCGATTCGTTCGCGAAGAGATACCCACCGCAATTTGGTGTAATGCTATCTACGACCAGATCTGGCAGAGCCAGAGCCTGCGTACTTCCCAGTATTGCCATCAGTGACAATAGCACAATGGCAAACAGAAGAACACTTGTTTTTTGTGTTCTCATTTTTTTTCCTCTTTTTCTCCTCCTATTTTTTGCTCTATTTCCATCTTCTTACCTCCTATGATTTGGGGATTCGCCTTTTATTCCCCAATTGCCACCTTCGGGATTCGCACCACGCAAGGGGCTTGCTTCTTATATTCGGGCGTTTTGCCACTATTTCCTTATACATATCTCCTCTTTTATCTTACTATAAGGAAAGCATACTATCTATTTTGGTATCATTAATAAAATGATTTTCGGTTTTTTGTGGATAGCATATATTTATATACTTCAATGGTATGACAAATATCCCTTCTTCCGAAACAAAAGGCGTTTGTCGCGGTGCACATACGCACCAGAAATGTGCCATGAGCTGCCGTTTTACGGTATTTCACGCTTTTTACTTCGCTTTTTACTTCGCTTTTCATGTTGCTTTCCCGCTTCATCTTTGCTCTCTTCAAGCAAGATTGCTTTTTAGTGTTAGTAGAATTAGTGTATTCATTAATAAAATGATTTCCGGTTTTTTCATATATAAGTAATAATAATCAACACTATTAAATAGAAATAGGTACCGTGAAAGCGTAATTTAGAGTTCATAAGAAATAAATTTCAAATCGCCTTTTCTCTCATCTATGCTTTAGCAACATACCAGTGGATATTGCTCCGCGCCGTACAGCAGATACATAAATATCTGTCTTCCATCGTTTGTCGTAACTCCCGGTAATCCATCTACATCGCCACAGATGCCTGTTTTTACGCTTACGATTCCATTACTGACGTTAGTCGAGATTTTGTACCCATCAGGATCGCTTAAAGTGACTTTAGTGAAACCGACTTCGCAGACTCCATCTTCTTCGGCAATTGCTTGAAAAGTGATGGTTGTTAATATTCCCAGGGTGGTTACTCCTGTACCGGTGTAAGGCCCTATAACTTCACAGTAATCTACGGTGCCAGTAGTGTTATTTATCCCTTCTCCATAGGAATTATCGGTATCAAAACCGTTAAAAAAGGTGCCATTGGATAACGAAGTGGCATTTAACAAGGTATTATTAAACCGAAGAATGAAGTCAGCACCTGCGGTCTCATTTCCTTCCGGGTCAATGTAGATATCAATAGTGAAGGTTTCACCTTTTGTGACTTCCTGATATGCAGGTACAACACTTATCTGCGCGGCTGATGCGGTGTAGGCGAGAAAAGACAACATTATAAATGCCATTATGGTTAAACTTGTTGTTCGTGCAACTCTCCGCAAATCTTTCGTCATAATCCTTTCACCCCCTCAATTCTTGCGGTTGCAGTGTAAACCGGGATTCCCACTGGGGAGAAGTCATTTATATACTCCGAGTCATAATTATTATAGGTGGTAGAAATGGGAGAATTGGTGATCAAAATACCGGACCGATTTAAGGTTGACATGTCTGACTTAGCGAGAGGCGTGGAGGAATTCGTAAAGTTGAGACTGGCAAGGGATTTAATGCTTGAGAGGCTTGATGAATTGCTCAAACACAGCGAATTAACGGAAGAAGAGTGCATAGAACTTGGAAAGATGATGAAGAAGGGGCGATTTGAAAAACTAAAGCAGATGGGTTTTGTGTAAATGAAATTGGTGGTGGATACAAACGTATTGTTCTCCTTCTTCAAGAAAGAATCCAAAACGAGGAAATTAATATTGAATTTTGAGATATTGGAACCGGTTACACCTTCTTTTTGCATAGATGAACTGAACGAGCATAAAGAACTTATCTGCGAGAGATCAAAGTTATCTGACAGCGAATTTGAAGAAGTTTTGGATGACCTGCTAATATTTGTTAAAGTATTTTCACTTTCTGAATACAAGGATTTTCTATCAGATGCGAAGATAATTTCTCCTGATCCGGATGACATTGATTTATTTGCCTTAGCATTAAAACTCGAATGCCCTATCTGGGCGCAAGAAAAGGCGTTTAAAAAACAACAAGTAGTCAAGGTATTCTCTACTTCTGATTTGATTTCCTTTTTATCACGGACAAGACCATAGTCCACTTCTCCTTTTTCCATCTCCTCCATTCCTTCACTTTTTGCTCCCATTGTCACGTTCTCTCCTCTCATTTTTCTTTTAGCCCTCGGTTTTCTTTTCCACAAAGCGTTTTTCCGTAAACGCCTTTTTAAAAAGTTTGTCCCCCGAAAAAAGAAAAAGGGGGAAAAGTTTTTAGTTTTTCCGTTTTGCCTTTTGCCTTTTTTTATCCCGCAACGTGCCGCCAGTTCGCGCCGATTATCACGACATCCAGCACGTTTATCTCGCAGTCGTTATTCAGGTCTGCACTATCTACCTCCTGCTCATCATCCCATAGATAAGCAGTGCAGTTGTTGGCACATGGATTTGTTGCAGGACATTCCCTGCGCCAGTTTTTGCCTACCCAGACCACATCGAGGACGTTCACCTCACCGTCACCGTTCGCATCGCCTGCGATATACACCGTAATCGGGAA
>JBAQFZ010000050.1:0-15033 GCA_049287525.1 Halobacteriota archaeon
TCGATTCTCCACGACTATCCGAACCGGAGTGCCATCGGAAAAACACTCGATTGCCCTCCTGCGCCGGATAGTGCGCGGGCTTTCTCTTTGATGTGATTTACCGTCATACAATGACAGAAGTGAGCCATCTTTATATAAGATATGCTTCATATTGAGTGCGGCTCCCACAAGTTTTAATGAAAATAGGGTTATGTTATTTGTGTGAGGAAACTACTCTGGATTTTAGAGTCAACTGGAATTGGTAAATCCTGATAATCATAGTTGAGTAAATTGCAATACAATGTCCTCGCATCATCAAGTCCACTAAATTTTGAGATGCAATCATACACTTGTTGGGGTCGGATATGGAGCATTTATCTGTCTCCGGACATTTTTCGAGAGATAATGTAAGTATCAAAAGTTGTGATATAAAAAATTTTTTGAGCCTGAAAGATTTTTTACCTATCGCGGGTAAACTTATTCTTCGTTCTAGAGCTCCTTTCCAAAAAGGTTTGCATTTTTCCGTAAACGGTTTTGCTTGTTTATATATAATCTTAGAACTCCTATTAAGCAACCCAAATCAAGCATTTCACGATGTTTGGTTTTTCGCCCGGTATCTGATCCATGCGATAGTGCCTTTTTAACTCCTTGAATATCAGTTCTATTTCCCATCTCGCCCCGTACAGGAGCGCAATCTCCCAGGCGGATAGGACATCAACGCGAATATCCGAACACCTATGTCTTCGGCTTTTTCTGTCCGAACGGGGCAGGAAAGAGCACGACAATACTGCTGCTGCTCGTGGGAATGATCGAACCCACCGAGGGCAAGTGCATCATAAACGAGATCGAAGTAGCGAGAAATCCGCTTAAAGTAAAGGAGATTATCAGCGACTGGGACTCGCAAAGGCATTGCTCACCGACCCCGAGGTGCTGTTCTTAGACGAACCGACAGCAAATCTCGACCCTGAAGGCGTTTTTCAGTATCGCAAGCTGACAAAGCAACTATCTGACGAAGGGAAGACAATCTTTATTTCTTCGCACATATTATCAGAAGTGAGCAATTTGAGAATCATCGTAGAGACGGTGGGGTGGAGAGAGCCTAATACTTGGATAACTTCTTATCCGCCTTCTCCTTTATGAACCAGAAGCAAAACACGGGCACGTGTCAATGCTCTTGCGCTTTTCTGACCTTTCTTTGTAACTTTGCTCAATATGTCCTTGCAACATATACCCTCCTGGCTTTTCCCGCGCAAATCACACATTTACCTTCGCTATCCTCTTGCATTTCATATATCGCCTCGCCTAACACACTCGCATCAAGACGTTCCTCCAAATCCTTACCGCATCTCTCGCCATCACACAGGAATAAAGAAACGATGCCCAGTTCTGCCTTTCCTTTCAGCTCGGTCATCTCCTCATCACCTTCACTTTTATAAATATTGGCGAATAACTTCTCTTTTGCTCGTTCATGGATACTGGACTGGATTTCTTCCAGTGTTCGCTTCGCTTCCGCTGTGACTGCGAGAAGAGGTACCTGCGCACTCTTGAAATTATCTCTTCTTACGAATTCACAGCTATCATTTCTCAAATCACGGGGTCCTATCTCAATTCTCAGGGGTACCCCTTTCATCTCCCAGCGATAATACTTCGCACCCGGTCTTTCCTCGGAGTCGTCCAAAAGGACTCGTATGCCCGCCTGTTCCAACGCTTCATAGACAGAAACGCAAGCCTTTTTTACTGCTCCCCCGCCATTTCCCACCTCGCGCGAGAACACAATAGGCACGATAACGACCTGAATGGGTGCGACTTCAGGCGGTAACATCAGTCCATGCTCATCACCGTGAATAGAAATCACAGAAGCAACGCACCTTTCTGAGATGCCATAGCAGGTCTGGTGAACGTACTGCAACGAGCCGTCATTAGCCTCATATTTTATATCAAACGTTCTTGCAAAGCTCTCGCCGAGCAGGTGGATAGTAGCAATCTGTATTGTCTTCCCATCAGGCATGAGCGTATCGAAAGCAATAGAATACTCTGCCCCTGCGAATTTATCCCACTCCGGTCTTCTTGTGATTACATAGGGCACAGCAAGCAGGTCAAAGAAGTTACGGTATATGGCAATAGCCGTTTTTATCTGCTCCTCGGCGTCACTACCGTTTGCGTGTGCCGTATGCGCCTCTTTAAAGGAGGTCATCTCACGGTGTCGAATGAGTGGTCTTGTATGCTTCGTTTCGTATCTGAACGTGTTTACAATCTGGTATATTCGAACCGGCAGGTCGCGATGTGACCGTATCCAGACTTTGAACACCGGGTATATTGCGGTCTCTGAGGTAGGACGGAGTGCAAGAGGAATATCCAGGTCAGTGCTACCGCCTTTTGTCACCCAGAAGACTTCATCTTCAAACCCTTTTATGTGCTCCCGCTCCTTTATTAACTCATCTCTCGGGATCAACACAGGGAACAGCACCTCTTCGTGCTCCTTATCCATGAGAGACCGTAAAACCTTGTAGATAAAGTTCCTGAGTTTGAATCCATACGGGTACCACACGTATACACCCTTTACAGGATACCGGATATCCAGTATCTCTGCACGTTTCAACATCTCGCTATACCACTCACTGAAGTTGCCTGCCTTCGGTAAAGTGGTCTTGCTTTCTTTTTTGGTCTGCATCATCAAAGCCGCTGGTGGGATTTGAACCCACGACCTGCTGATTACGAATCAGCCGCTTTACCCCTAAGCCACAGCGGCAGCCAGCGTATGATGATATCTCTTTGTGGGCTCGTAATATTAATACTTAAGCCCTTAACGTCGCGAAAAGCAGAAGCCGCACAGCCTGTTATATACATATGCCGGGAGCACACAAACACTTAAATGTATATAATATAGATGTATATAGCATGAAGAAAGAAGAGCTTGTACATTTGCATTTGTTACTGGCGCAATTGAAGAAGTATTGTGAGGAGCATGGATTGAACTGCGATTTTGCGAAGTACAAGGAACTGGGCATCTCTCCTTTTCAGGTGCATCGAAGCAAAGAAGACCACAAGCAGGCAGTCTTCATTCTCGGAACCGAACTTGTGTCTTTAACGCAGAAGGGTAACAATCACCTGACGGTGCTCAAGTAAAAGTCCGTAAGGGGTACTCGCTCCTTGTTTCTGTGTTTAGCGTAGCGTGAGTCAAACGTGTAGCAAAAGGCGTAATCGCTGACGTGTTTTTTGTTAACATTGCTGTGAGAGATATAATCGAAACGGCTCCTACTTATGACGTAGAGTGCGAATGGACTGGTAGGCTTCTAATATCTCTATCCCTTCAATGAAAACGGTGTCGCGTTCTGATGCAAATGCTATTGCATCCGCCTTCGATAGTGCCGCCCATGATTCCGTGTCCAACATCTCACAGATTACCATTGCAGGAGATATGCCAGCAAGCAACGCCAGAACCACCGAGAGCTCTGTTTGTCCCTTTCTCTCGTCAAGTAGCGTATCTGCCGCTTTCAATATTGAAACATGCCCGGGAGTCCGGAATTCCGTATAAAAATCGTATGAGTTACCACTTAGTACGGTATCCACCGCTTCTCCTATCTTATTTATCGTTAATGCTCGGTCTTTATCCGTTATGCCCGTAAAGGTATCACGATGATTCACCCATAGAGAGAAGGAAGAGCGTTTATCGTATAATAGGTCACCTTTTTCTTCCACCATCCGTCTTAGCGGGAAGAACTCTCCGGTCACGTTCCGCAATATATCACTCATCAGAGGCAACCCAAGTTTCTCTGCGGCAGTGGGATGGATCGCAACGCATATGAGCCCTCCTCCTTCAGTTCTGTAATACGCCACATCTCGTGGTGTCACAGCAGAGGCTGGCATTACAAAGTCCGTCTCGCCCTCTCTATCCGCGGCATCGTATATTAATACGACTTTACCTTTTTTTATGTATTCTATACCCCTTTCTACTGACTCGGGAATCTTCATATCGCCACCTTCGTCTTTATTTCATCGCCATCAATTAATTTTAGTTCACATCTCAGGTAAATTGGCGAAATTATCTCTAATACATCGTCGGGGTAATGTGTGCGACATGGGATGATAACAGCACTTTTAATGCCCTCGGCCCGGTCACACAATATCTTACACGGGAAGCACCTGCCACCGCCAAAAGTTCTGTTTTCTGATTCAAACCCCTCTATTTCTATCCCTCTTAGCCCATCCAGTTTCTTCCTCGTTTCTCTACTCTGCGAATCCAGGCGTAGATTCAGGGTACCCGGGAAAGGGTTAAAGCCTAATTTCGTCTTGAATTGCCGTTTATAGCCCGTAAGAGTCGTATAATATTGCCCTTCACCAAGCCCTGTAATCACACGCCCTGCTATTTCTAACTCGATATTCGTCATGGAAAAAAATATCTCCTGGTATTCATAACATTCACTCTTCAGTCGCTCGATCCCGCTAGCCGTCAATATTATCCACTGGCCATCCGCGATTATCCTCCGGTGCACGAAACCCTCTCTATCAAGCTCCTGGAGTCGTCTCGCAGCGGTTTGTACACTCGCTTTTATCGCTTCGGCGAACTGCCCGGAAGATAACTTAATTGGTTGGGCAATCGCACCCAGCAATGCAAGCTTTTTTAACGAGACGATTATGTCACCACTCATCTTTTCACCTTCACCTCAGCAATCACAATTTTGAGATACATCTCATTTATAGGTAAGATAATTATAAAAAGGTTGGGTCGTCTTCACCCGCTTTTTATATACAAGCCGGCAAGCAATCCGAATAAGAGTCCGGATAGATGTGCTGTATGCGCAATTCCGTCTGCAGAACCCATCATAATTGGTAAAACGTCATAGTAGAGTGGTAAAAGAAAAGCTACCATCCAGATCTCCAATGGTATAAAAAAGAAGAGATAGACTCGCAGCTTGGGCATCAGCACCGCAAGGGTAGCCAATATCCCATATATTGCGCCACTTGCGCCCAGAGCAGGATTATGAGCAGTTAAACTCCAGCCAATTCCCGCAAAAATGCCGGAGAGGAAAAAGACGAGTAGAAATTTGGTACTGCCCACTTTCCGCTCTAACACTGGAGCGAAGAAGACAAACACGAGCATATTGATGAGGAAGTGCTCGAAGCCCCCGTGAAGGAAGATAGATGTTATCAATGTCCATGGTCTTTCTATTACATCCTGGGGAGATAGTATAAACATCTGCGTATAATAATCAGGACTGAGTAATTCTAAAATAAAAGAGATAGACATGATGAGCAGGATCAAATAGGAATAGTTATGAGAAAAGCTGCTGAAGATGTTCGTATCAACACTCTTTAGCCGTTCCGCTGTTGTGGGTCTGGTTCTTCCTTCTTCAAGGTCGCTTTTATAATCTTCAGATCCCACGCACCAGTGCATTCCGGGCGGGAGATGTTCCTTACAAAGAGTATCACCACAGTATTTACACTTATACAGTGCCGGTTTGCCGCAGATGATGCAAGGTGTTCGTGTTCGTGTCATGAAAGTGAAAGGAGCAGTTACAAACTTAAAGGTTATGGTTATGGGCATCTTCTGTGGTAAGCGCACCCTACGTCAAAAGTGTTTAACTTCGCCAACCAGATAACTGCTCTTTGCCTCTTTTATCCTTACGTCATAAGTAACACCGGGTGGTAAATCCTCTTTTAGCACTACCATGTGGTATGCACAGTCCCGGGCAATCACGCCTCCTTTCTTTCCCTGTTCCGTTGTCAAAACATGAACCACCGTTCCTTCCAATTCCCGGTTCGCTGCGAGTGCAAGCTGGTGGTACACCGCGGAGATTATTCTTGATCGCCTCTTCTTCTCGCGCTCTAATAAATCCTTCTGCTTTGTGGCTTCTGTCATAGGCCTTGGCGAGAACCGTGTGATGTTCACTTTTTCCGGTCTTACTTCCGCCAACAGGTTCAGAGATAATAAGAAATCACGGTCAGTCTCGGTAGGGAATCCGATGATGAAATCGGTCGAAATCGTGCAGTTGTCGAATCGGTTCCTTATGCCTGTTACTATCTCCACGAACTCATCTACTTTGTAAGCTCTGCACATATCGTTCAGTACGCGGTCCGAGCCAGATTGCACAGGCACGTGAAAGAATTTAAAGACCTTTTCGGATTCAAAAGCATCCAGAAGGTCATCTAAGACAGGCAGCAGAGTAAATGGGTTCATCATGCCCACTCTCACACGGAACTCGCCACGTACGGCGGAGATCATCTTTAACAATTCCGGAAGTTGTATCCCTTGACTGTCTAACCCATAAGCACTGCAGTCCTGAGCAGTAAATCTTATCTCTTTCGCACCCCGGTCCACCGCACTTTTTACTGCTTCGCATATCTGTTCAGGCTCGTAACTCGTCAGTTTGCCTCTTGCGCGCTTCACGATACAATAAGAGCAGTTGCCGACACAACCTATTGAAATGGGTATTATACAAATCACGCCATCGAACTCAAACTCCTGCTCTTTACTGTTGTAAATATCCTGTGGAGTTACCAATGCCGTGTCTCTGCCCAGAATGCTTCTTACCAGCTCCGGCTGTGCCGCAGCCATACAACCCGCTACGACCACTTCTTTACCCTGCCCTTTCAACGCTTCCAGTCGCTTTAGCACATTCAATTCCGTCCGCTTCGTTACGGTGCAGGTGTTCACGATCACCACATCGGCTTCGCGCTCTTCCATTACTATCTTATGACCCGATTTTCGCAATATCGCACGCAGTTTCATCGTGTCACCTGCATTTGCGGTGCAGCCGAAGGTTTCTATGAAGACTTTAGTACCGGATCCCGATAGATTCATTTTTAATATGACATATATTATTACACCTTACACGACTTCAATCAGAAAGCTTTTTTTATTATAAATTGCTAAAAGACATACATGTTCAGGTGATAATATGAAGGGGCTAAAATCGAAGATAACGAAAGCGTTGCCAGCCGGTGCACGTTTAGACTGTGTAGATAATACCGGTGCTAAGGTGGTTCAGATAATCGCGGTGAAAGGATACCGCGGGGTAAAGAACAGGTATCCAAAAGCGGGAGTCGGAGATATGATAGTGGTCACGGTGAAGAAGGGAAGACCGGAGATAAAGAAGCAGATACTGAAAGCGGTGATAATACGACAGAGGAAAGAGTACAGGCGACCTTCAGGGATGCGGGTGAAGTTTGAGGATAATGCCGCGGTGATCGTGGATGATAAGGGTGCGCCAAAGGGCTCAGAGATAAGAGGTCCGGTAGCGAGAGAAGCGATAGAGCGATTCTCCGCAATCGCATCGGCAGCTACTATAATCGTGTAATTGGAGGGGCGGGGGTTACCGAGTGGCCAAAGGTGGCAGACTCAAGATCTGCTCCCGTAGGGGTTCGCAGGTTCGAATCCTGCCCTCCGCATCAGACATCTAAAACGACTCTTGCATGCCAGAGTTCATTCTTCTTTATCTCCATCATGTTATATGTAACGGCTTTTATTATTACGCCGGATACGTGTCTTGTGGGGTCGAATTTACCACCTTTGCAGTTACCGTTTATACTAAAGTTGGATAAGTTCACCTCTATATCGAATTTGTTCAATACCAGCAGCTCGGATTCAAATAAAAAAAGCAGTTCGTCCAGCCAGTCGAACATCAAGCTGTAAAGGTCTTCTGAATTTATTGCCACTTCTCGTTCCACATCTGCCGCTATCTCGTCCACGTCGGTCATAAAACTGTAAGTAGCCACGGCGGCATTTGCAAAGAGTTCCTCTATTGTATCGCCATACACCTCGAATCCTACATCTGAGGGATGCTCGATATATTTTATCTTATCCATTCTTCCTTCTCTTCCCTTCTCTTTTTTTTACTCTCCTCTCCCGCCCTCCCTCCTCCTTCCTCCCTTATTCTGTTTTACTATTGCGTATTGCAAAGAGTTTTGAATAAACTATTTTGAATAAACTATTATGATGCTAACAGTAAAGGAAAGAAGAAAGTGGAATGATGGAGAAAGGAGAGAGGTATCTCTGCGGAAAAAGATGATAGAGGTTTTACAGTATGAATTCATGAGAAACGCGCTTATAGCCGCGTTGTTAGCCAGCATCGCATGCGGGATTATCGGCGTCTACGTAGTCGTGAAGCGAATTGTATTCATCAGCGGTGGAATAGCACATGCCGCCTTTGGTGGTATAGGCATGGGCTATTTCCTGGGTATAGACCCTATTCTGGGTGTTATTCCGTTTAGCATCGCATCTGCACTGAGCATGGGCGTTATCGTTAAGAGGACAAAAATACCGGAAGATACCGCGATAGGCATTTTATGGGCAATGGGGATGGCTATCGGTATTATCCTCTTAGATTTGACTCCGGGTTATGAGTATGCGCCAGACCCGTTTGGCTATCTCTTCGGGAGTATTTTAACGGTGCCTGCTTCGGACATCATCCTGATGCTGTGCATGAACGTCGTTATAATCGCGGTAGTACTTTCTTTTCACCGTGAATTTCAGGCTATTTCATTCGATGACGAGTATGCGACTGTTGTTGGTCTTCCCACGGAGCGATTATACCTGCTCCTTCTCTGTCTTATTGCATTGGCGGTGGTCGTTTTGATAAGCGTGGTGGGCGTTATCCTGGTCATTGCACTGTTAACCATACCAGCAGCGATGAGCAGGCGGTTCACACATCGTTTGTGTACAATGATGCTCCTTTCTGTATTCCTTTCTGCGGTCTTAACCATAAGCGGGCTGTGGCTCTCTTATATATTCAATTTACCTTCGGGTGCGACAATTGTTTTAGTTGCCGGATTTGCATTTATTATCTCTTCGTTTTTATTAGCCTGAACGAACGACATTGTGTTCTGTTCTATTCCCGTACAAATCGCAGGAATAACGCTACGGCAATAAAAGAAAGAACAAAACCATAGATGAATGTTGTTTCCGGACTGACAGTATCCCAGAGTATCCCGGCAATCAAGCCCGCAGGTAGAGCTGCTAAACCCGTAGCGGTATGAAAAGACCCAAGCGCGGTAGCTTTCAGGTCTGATGGCGCTAAATCCACGACAAATGCACGCTGGACTCCATCAATCAGAGCATAGAATACGCCGTACAGTATGAACATCCAGATAATCTGGAACAGTTCCGATACAAAAACAAGACCAAGGGATGTCAGCCCAAATATCGTATAACCGGTTATGATAACCGGCGTTCTTCCCAGCCTATCAGAGATCAGCCCTGCCGGAATGGTGAATATCGTGTAAACCACATAAAATATGATGTACATTAGCATCGCCTTATGATTGCTTAGACCTATGTTGAGTGCACGGATCATCAAAAACGCATAGCCAAAATTACCAAGCGTGAATATCGTGGCGACAGAGATAAAATGCTTCAATTCCGGCGTAAGAGCTTTGAAACTGACACGTATGGTTCTTTCCGAATAAACATTCGTCTGCTTCTCTTCTTTCACAAATACAATCAACAGGACGGCAATTAGCGCAGGCATACCCGCCAGCAAGAACACATTCCTAAAACCAAGGAAAACAAGGAGGAAGAGCGCCAGCACAGCACCGAGAATTGAGCCTATGCCGTCCATAGCCCTGTGAACACCATAGGCTTTTCCTCTTACTCCGGCATCACATGACTCTGCTACAATAGCGTCCCTGGGTGCATCTCTGATTCCTTTTCCCACACGTTCGGCAATTCTGATTCCAAGAACGCTCTGCCAGGCATAAGAGAAGGCAAATAGCGGCTTCATCAACGAAGAGAGCCCATAGCCCACAAGAACAAATAGTTTCCTCCGCGCCACTTTATCAGACCAGTAGCCGGAGAAGACTTTTAACAAGCTGGCAACAGTCTCCGCAGAACCTTCGATTAACCCGACAACGGTCGCAGTGCAACCCAAAGCAGTAGTTAAAAATAGCGGAATCAAGGGGAAGACCATTTGACTGCTCAGGTCTGTAAACAGACTGACCAACCCGAGAAGAATCACGTTAACGCCCACGCCTTTCATCAAGCCGGTTTTATAAAATCTGTTCACACTCATATTATCCCGTCTACAAGCTCCCTAATTTCTTCTTTCGCTGCAGTATAAAAAGAAAGAAAGAAACTGGACTGGGGTTATTATAATCCCATGGCTATAAAAATTTAACCACTCCTCTAACAAGAAACCTTTCTTTTAAGAAACGGTATGTGATAATTATGACTATAAAGTACCCGGCAGTTAGAATGAGACGCCTGCGAAGGCTGAAGTTAATAAAAGAAACCCGGCTTTACACGGACGACCTGATATACCCCTTGTTTATTGACGAGAACATAGCAGCCAAAAAACCAATTGAAACCATGCCGGGGCAGTACCGGTTCTCGATAGATGGGGCAGTAAACGAAGTTGCAGAAGCGCAATCACTCGGTATAAATTCGGTGCTACTCTTTGGCATCCCGGCGCGAAAGGACGAATACGGAAGCGAAGCATACAATAATGACGGAGTAATACAAAGAGCGGTTAGAGCGATAAAGAGAGAAGTAGAGGATATTGTAATCATCACAGACTTATGCCTCTGTGAGTACACCACACACGGGCATTGTGGCATTATAGGGGATGGAATGGTACGCAACGATCCTACACTTGCGATTCTTGGAAAAGTGGCATTGAGTCAGGCGGCAGCGGGTGCGGACATCGTAGCGCCTTCAGGTATGATGGACGGGATGGTAAAAACGATAAGGGAGAGTCTCGATACGGAGGGCTTTACCGACACGGCTATTATGTCTTACGCGGCGAAATACAATTCCGCTTTATACGGGCCTTTCCGCGAGGCTGCCGATTCTGGCTTCACGTTCGGTGACCGGAGTGACTATCAGATGGCGTTTACCAATGCACGCGAAGCGCTCCGGGAAGTAGAGCTTGACATTGCCGAAGGTGCGGACATCGTGATGGTGAAACCCGCTATCTTCTATCTCGACATCATTTCTAAGGTACGTGCAAGATTCGATGTTCCGCTGGCGGCATATAACGTAAGTGGAGAGTATTCAATGATAAAAGCGGCTTCTGAGAGAGGATTCTTAAACGGAGAAGACGTAATGATAGAAGGTTTAACAGCGATAAAGAGGGCGGGTGCTGATTTGATCATCACGTATTTCGCGAAAGAAGTAGCGCGTGGATTATGAGAAGGAAACTAAAAGAACTCCTCTAATGTCTTTTGCGCTTTTAGCTCTTTCTCCTCTGCCTTTTTTGGTCCTGCGTTTTCCAGCTCCTTTAGTTTTATTAGTTCTACTTCCAGAGGGACTTCGCTTCTTTTTTGCGTAACGGCTACGGCTTTAACCACTTCTTCACGCTTTTCCACGGTAATCGCCACAGCATCCTGGTATATCTTCTTCACTCTTTTCGTCTGCTCTTTTGCATCTTCCACCGCATCTCCCACCAAAAACGCTATTTCCGGCACGTCAAGCCGCAGCAATGCCGCTATGGCCGCCGCCTTCCCCGCGTCTCTAAAAGAGACTGCCAAAAGTGGTATGATAATAGCTCTTGCATACTGCAGTGGCACTTTGCAATATGCACCTATCTTCTTCGCTACTTCTTCTTTTACTACACCATATTTACGGTCTTCTCCGTTTCCTGCTCCTGTTCCTGCTCCTGCTCGTTGCCATGGCGATTTATACTGATGGTAACGCCGCCGTGGTTGCCACTCCCGCTTCTCCCGCACCGTCTTTGTCGAGAACACGCCACAAGCCATTATACTGGTTGCATAGCGCCAGAACTTGTAATTCTCTCGACTGCGTGTTCTGGCTAAAAAAATATCCGCCCTACTCAAGAAATGCAAACCGCGCAAAAAGTTTCCCCCTTCGTCAATGTCGTAAGCATTCGGTAGATTCGCATATACCCAGCTTATGCTCTCTTCAGGAGTTTTGTCAAGACTATAAACAGCATGAAGAACCTCCTGCATTCCGTATCCTAGTCCCAGTCCTTGTCCCTGTTCATATTCACCGAATATCTTCTTCAACACATCGAATATAGACTCTTCAAAGTCCCTTTTCCCCGTCGCTATGTCGCCTCTGGCTATCCTCCTTCCGCGATTCGATATGGAACTCGCTTGCAGGTCGTTTATTGCCGACCGCAAATCGCCATTTGCGTTTTCTGCTAAAGTACGGAGTGCCTCCTCTTCTACCTCTATCTCTTCCTGAGCGCACAATCTTTTAAGCACACGCACAATTCGCTCTGTCCTTATCCTTTGAAAACGAATTACCCTGCAATTATGCTGCAATCCTTTACCCATCTTGTATAAGTCATTTGCGATGAGCACGATTGGCTGTGGACTCCGTTTCACTATCTCGGTTATCGCTCTGGTGCCTCCACGGTCTTCATTGCCATGCAGGTTATCCGCCTCGTCCAGGATGATCAGTCGTGTTGTCTTGCTGAATGTATTATTTGTAGAAGCCGGACCCACGATGCTTTTTATCACGCCTTCGTTCCTCTGGTCTGAGGCGTTTAGCTCTATCACTTCCCAACCCTTCTCAGAAGCGAGTGCATAAGCAGCCGATGTCTTTCCCGAGCCCGGCGGTCCGTGAAGAATAGCCGCCTTCTCCGACTTCGATTTATGGATGCTATCCGCCCACTCTTTCAGGTCTCCTACCGCTTTCACGTTGCCCACGACTTCTATCAACTTCTTCGGGCGGTATTTCTCAGTCCACGCCTCACTGCTGCTTTGCATCATCTATCGTATGAAAGACACGAGTCTAATCTAATTAACCTATTTATATCATAGGATATAGAAAAGTTCTTAAATAGGAAGTAAAAACAGCACCCTGTAAAGATGGACGGGGATAAGACGATAAGGGGAAAGGAAAGAGCTGCGGAATCTGTATCTTCTCTGGTGAAAGATGGCATGATCGTAGGACTCGGTACGGGCTCAACGACAGAGATAGCGATAAGGATGATAGGAGACAGGATAAAGGCGGGAAAGATAGAGATTCTCGGCGTTCCTACTTCACTCAGAACCGAACTGATTGCGATAGAATGTGGAATCCGCGTTACCTCTCTTCATGAACATTCTTCTCTGGAACTCTGCATAGATGGCGCTGACCAGGTGGATTCTCAATTGAATCTAGTCAAGGGTGGCTGGGGCTCTCATACAAGGGAGAAAGCAGTATCGTATGCAGCGGAAAGGCTTGTTATCGGCGTAGATGCCCCGAAATTAGTGGAAAGGCTGAATAAACCAGTCCCATTAGAAGTTTTACCGTATGCCGTGAAAGTAGTGGAGCAGCAGGTGAAAGAGCTTGGTGGTGTGCCGAGTTTAAGGAAAGGTGGAGATAGAGGTGGATTTTTAATAACAGAAGGCGGTAATCTAATAATAGATGCGGATTTTGGCGTTATAACAAATCCTGAAAAGCTGAGTCGTGCGCTTTCTTCTGTCGTCGGCTCGGTCGAGCATGGGATATTCACAAATGCCGTTGAGGTGCATGTGGGGCACGAAGAAGGAACGGAGATATTAAAAAGAGAACCATAAATAAAAGGGAGGTTAAAGGAAAATGAAATTGTTAGTAAGTCCGAAGGATATAGAGGAAGCGAAGGCGGTGATACGTGGGAATGTAGATATTGTAGACGTGAAGAATCCAAATGAGGGCTCTTTAGGCGCTAATTTCCCATGGATTATAAATTCGATAAGGAACCTGGTGGTAGAGTCCGGAAACGGAATGAAGATGAGTGCAGCAATCGGTGATTTCGATTATAAGCCAGGTACTGCGTCTTTAGCTGCATTAGGTGCTGCTGTCTCGGGTGCGGAATACATAAAAATCGGGCTGCACAAGATAAAGACGCGGGAAGAGGCGATAGATTTGCTTTCCGGAGTGGTGAAAGCGGTGAAGGACTACGACCCCGCAAAAAAGGTCGTGTCAGCTTTTTATTCCGATTACAAACGAATAAACTCGATTTCACCTTTTGAGGTTGTGGAAATAGGAAAAGAAGTGGATATAGATGTGGCGATGGTGGACACCGGGATAAAGGACGGACGGTCAACACTGGATTTTTTGAGTGTGGCTGAACTCAAGACTTTTGTCTCGGAATCGAAAGCGCTTGGGCTGGAGACTGCTCTTGCGGGCGCGCTTACATTTGAGGATCTTCCAGTAATAAAAGAGATAAATCCTGATATACTGGGTGTTAGAGGTATGGTCTGTGGCGGTGATAGAAAAGCACAGGTACGGGCAGAGTTAGTGTCGGATTTGAAGAAGATTGTTGCGGAGTGAGTGCTGGCGAGGGGCGCTAAAAAGCGAAGTGAGGGAAAAAAGGGAAGGGTAAAGAGGATGGTTAAAACGCTTAGGAGGTGATTAAAGGAAAAAATGAAAAAACAACAAGAAGGGACCGCACTATTCGTGGTGGTACTATTATTCATGGCGATTATGCTTGTACCCGCGGTAAGCGCGTATAAACAAGTTTACACAGCTACCATAGAAGTACCATCTAATTTCAGGGTATATAACAGCATAGAACAAGGTAACACCGCGACAGTAGAAGCGCCATCTAATTTCAGGGTATATAGCAAAGAGGGAATAAAACCGGCAAAAATAAAAGAAAGTATAAATGCAGGTTTTACCATATCATTCAAGGGCACTGAACAGAAATTCGGTCACAAAATCTACTTCAAAGATGGTGAGGAAATTCATGAGATGGTGCCATATGTACCTCATACCTATATTAAGGTAATTGGCGACTCGAATATCGATGATTTCCCTGCTTCTATATCAGTGGACAAAGTAGATAACGTTCCAGGTCATTTTGTTGAGATAACAGAGTCCGATTTGGATAAATACACTATATTAAGGAATATACTGGAAGAGCTGGAGCGTACGGATGGGGATGGAATTATTTATAAAACGGGGGAAATTAAAGGTCAAGAAATTATCAACCTTGTCCAATGTAAGTATGCAAAAAAGTACGATGCACCACAACGAGGTGGCCCCTACATCAAATACAAAGAAGACTTTTACTCAATAGGACTTATGATTGCATAAATATCGAAGTGGTCGAGGATATTCCCAAAATTTCGTTTGAGAAGATGGATTTATCCCAGGGATTTGAACGAAAGTATCGGTGAGTGCTGGCG
>JBAQFZ010000051.1:0-4262 GCA_049287525.1 Halobacteriota archaeon
ATCCTTTGGAACCAGGAAGTATATACCTTCCTCTCCTGGAGGCACTGGCGGCGCTGCTGCCGCTGGCGCCATACTCATTGTTAGTACGACTAAAAATACTATTGCCGTTGCAATAAGCGATGCACTGGTTCCTTTTCCTGTTCTTTTCATTTTTTTCTTTTTTCACCTCATAATTTTTTTATTTGTGCTCTCTCCTATCAGCAGCAGTTCAGTGGACCCGGAGCACCTCCTACAACATCTCTAAGTAGGTTGACATCACTCCCGCGTATCTGGCCACTACAATCTACATCTGCTGCCCACTGGCTCTTCAGCATACCAGGATCACCCCCACCAACAACATCCTCCAGCAGGTTGACATCACTCCCGCGTAGCTGACCATTATTATCCACATCACCGCACATGCCCTTACCGAGTGCATAGAGCATACCTCTATCGTTCCCGAAGAAAACTCGTGCATCTCCTGCGGTGTTGTTGTAGACCGATACACCCTGAAGGATGTATTCTCCGCTTGGATTCGGCTCTGAAGGTTCGTAGTACCAGCACAGGTTACCCGTCTCATTGATACAGTAGAGCCTGCCGTTCTCGCAGTTTGTCGTAAAGTAGATGTAGAGATTGTCACCATTGACAGAGATTACAGGAGATGCCATTATGCCCGGGTTGCCAGTACCGCCGTTATCCGGGGTTTGGTAATACCACTCAATCGTGCCGTTCGATTCATATACGCAGTAGAGCCTGCCATTCGCCTGGAAACTGCCATCTCCAGCGTAGATGCGTCCGTTGTGAACCACTGGAGTTGACTTTGAGAGCGTATTCAAGGTAGTGTGCCATGCATAAGAGAGGGCGCCGGTTGCGGTGTTGAAGTCATAAGCCCAGAGACGCGCGGTGAGTGAAGCCCCGCAGACCGTGCCATCTGTGAAGTAGACCCTGCCACAGGTTGCATTGCAAGCGACAGACGACCTTATAGAACGCGCATTCGAGTCTATTGCCCTTATATTCTCCTTGTCAATTAGCGCACCCGTGTTTTTGTTAAGGCTCGTAATTTTTCCGAGATCATCTCCAAATAGGATGTAATCACCGGCGATACACGCACCAGCCCAGTAGTAGCCGTTGTTCGGTCCGGCGGTATAGTTCCAGATTTCATTCCCATTTGCAGCATCAAGGCAATAGTAGGTTCCTGAATATGTATCACACATCGTTCCGTTCCATGTGCCGAAGTAGATTCTGCCGTTATCGTAAGTTATCGGCGTGATTATCTGTTCGCTCACGTTTATCGTCTTCTCCCAGACCTGAGAGGCAACGTTATTTGCGCTTACCGCGAACATATGTCCCTTCCTGGCACCACTGCTCATTCCGAAGAAGATTTTGTTAGCGCCGTAAGCTGGCGTCGAGAGCTGGAAATAAGGGGGACCTGTGAGTGAGTTGTAACATTTATTCCCGTTCACTGCGCCGGTTATTGCATTGAAAGACCAGATATATCCAAGCACATCAAGCACATAGACATTGTCATTCGCAACAATCGGCACGACATCAATGCCCGCCATGTTCCAGGGGTCTGTATGTGTGTAAGCGCTCCAGCTAACGCTTCTGCCCGGAATTTTATCGTTCGCAATGCCTGTATTCATCTCATCCTTTTGGAACTGGGGCCAGTCAGCTGCCGTCGCTATCGCTGGTATCGCCGCAATCACCAGTATCACACTCAAGATAAAAACGAGTGCGAACCCGTTACCTAATTTTTTCTCGCTTCTTATCATTTTTCACCTCTTACCGTCCTCTGCTATTGTTCAAGGATGGCAATGGTGTTTAGGAGATATGGCTATAAATAACTTCCATTTTAGCTAAGTGTTATTACCCAATTGGGTTAAAAACAGAAAAAAAAGCGAAAAGCTTTTATATACTTATGATAAAAGGGTAGTAGAGGTTCATTGGCACTTGTGCTTAAGTACAGGCTTCGTACTTAAGTACGGGGTATAGTGACTTTCAAAGGATGTGCAAATCAAAGCCCGATGCCTCGCAATTTATTGCGTGGTGTGTAACTTATGTATAGCCAATATAAATTAAAGGGAGGCAAAAAAGATGAAAAGAAAAAATATAGTAGGGTTGATAGCACTCGTAGCAGTTGTAGTGGTGGCGATGTTTGCTGGATGTGTTGAAGAAGAAACTCCTACAAAAGTTCCAGAAACTACTACTCCACCGGCTGAAGCCACAACGCCGATACCAACATTAACACCGATAGCCACTCCAACTCCAGAAATACCAACTGAATTAAGTCTTAAAGTAGGGGAAACAGCGAAGACATCGAAAATAGAAGTTACAGTACTATCGGCAAAGAAAACAAATCATTACGAATATTACTCAGATATTCTAAAGGAGACGATGACAGAAGCAGCAAGCCCGGGAAAGATATTCATTCTTGCCGAGGTCGAAATTAAAAATATAGGAAGCGATAGGGCGTACGTGGGATCAAGCGAGTTCAGCATGACGGATTCCGAAGGTTTTAGGTATGATCCGGAACTTTATTATGGCAATGATGGACTTGAAATGTTTAAGGAGCTATATCAGAACCAGAAGATGAGAGGTAAAGTCCTGTTCGAAGTTCCAGAAGATGCAAAAGGATTGAAAATCCAGTATGATTTCGGAAGCTTGTTTACAAAAGTAAAATTGGCATCGTGGGAGTTGGAATAAAATTCAAAGAAAATAATTGAAAGAGTAGGGTAGAGTTTCCAAATTAAGAAAGCTCTGCTTTTTTTTATTTTTTTCATTCATTTGAGAACTCTCCAAACCTTTACTATCTCGGCTTTAGCCGGCTTCCCTTCGATAAAAACTTCAATCGCTCTATGTTTCCCGGTTTGATGGACTAATCTCGGCTTTGAAACCCTTCTTCCCACACACTTTATCTTCTCGCCTTCAATCTGGTTCGACATAACCTTCCTCCCAAAGCTCCTTGAGAATATCTTGGACAAAAGTCAAATCGAGTCTCAAGGCATCCGCTATCTCATCTGCCCACACTCTCTCCTTCCCCTTTATGAAATCAATAATTTCTTCCCTCGCCTGTTCCTTAGGAATATCTCTGAGTTCAACGATTTCCAATCCTTTCAACTCTGCAGCAAAGAATCTGATAGCTTCCCTTACCGCTTCCGCCTTAGATACCCCGAGCTTTTCTATGATGCACTTCAGCTCTTCTTCCACTTCCGAGAGGTCAAGAGGATGTACGTATTGCATGTATATAAGTATGTGGAAGATTTATATAAATAGGTTTCAGTTGAGAAACAAAACACTGGGATGCACCCGAATTTATTCGGGTGTGGAGTGGTTGGGGCTTTCAAAGGATGTGCAAATCAAAGCCCGATGCCTCGCAATTTATTGCGTGGTGTGTAACCTGGAATTGCAATAGTGCAGCTGATTATATTCCTTTTCATGTTAGTTGTCTTCTTCATGTGGATTCACCGTGTCCACCGGAACCTTCTAGCGTTAGGTGCTTGTGACCTTAGGTTTACACCGGGCTGGGCTATTGGCTGGTTTTTTGTCCCTATCATGAACCTCATTCGACCATATGAAGTCGTCAAAGAAATCTATAAGGCTAGTGACCCTAATGTCGATATTTCGGATGGTTGCTCGTGGAAAAATGCTTACACATCACCTGTGATTGGGATGTGGTGGGAACTATGGCTCATATCGGGCATTGTAGGTTATGCGTTGTTACGGATATCTTCCGGGGCTGAAACCTTGAGTGATTTTGAACTCATGAGTTTGGTCATGCTGGGTTCTGATACTTTAAGTTTTATAGCGTTTATACTGCTCATTATAGTGGTAAGATCTATAGATACTAGACAAGAGGAGAAGAGCAAGCGTGTCGCAACACTTGGATACATCGCCGAGTAACCCATCCCTCCTATGAACAAAGAAGGGCAACTGCACACTAAGGATGATACGGAAAGCAGAAAGTGGATGCCTCGGAATTTATTCCGAGGGTGGCCTGTGCCTCGTAGCTTTGGGGAAGTTCGATGCCTCTATGGGGACGGGCTTACCGTATGTAATCGCGGTCCCAAAAACGGGAGATTCCCATAGAGGGCTAGCATGTCTGATTAGGGTCGGGATGAAGACGAAAGGTTGGTTAGGTGACCGAGGGAGGTCTCGTATCGTCCTCCATGTGGAGGTAAGGAAGGTATAACCACCCGGACGGGAAAGCCGGAATGATGCGACAAACTTTAAGAAAGTTTGACCAAACTGCTTCGCTACGAGAAGTCGGACGGACTGCGAAGCGT
>JBAQFZ010000052.1:0-6157 GCA_049287525.1 Halobacteriota archaeon
TGGTGGGAAGAGACGGTTGATCGCACTCCCTGCAATGGGGCAACGCCAAAGGAGAGCCGTATACGGGAAATCCGTACGTACGGTTCGATGAGGGGACGGAGGTCGAAAGACCTCCTCCTACTCTACCGTGGGGCAGAGCCCGCGATTTCGGGGTCAACGGGGCAGAGCCCCGTTATTCGAGGACAATCTCAACTGGGCTGCATTTCGCGTTGCAGGAAAAGATAACCTCCGCGATGTCGAAATCAACGAGGTCAACAAGATGCTGTCCTGCAAGGACGAGAGTCGCGGCTTCTTCACATATGAGTGCGAACACGGTGGAATCACAAAATTCTTGTTTCTTCCAACTCCTCAAAAAGGTCATGTTTTATACTTTGCTTTTATAGTATAAATATCTCACTACAAAAATGGAGGATTAAAGCAGGTAAAAACGATAATCATGATATCACGACCTCATATACACATTCGTGCATGGGTAAGCAATTTCTATGCCCTCCTTATCATACGCCTTCTTAAGCTCTTTCATGAACTCATGTGTTATTAAAAACTTATTAGTAAATTCCTTCACACGCAGAATGACGTTAAATTCTATGTTTGAATTGCCGAATTTGTTATAGCGAATGAAAGGCTCGAAATTTTGAACTCCTCCTTCTACATCTTTTAATATTTGCTTCGCCACTTCTATCGTAACCCGCTCCACATTATCTAAATCAGAAGCATAGCTAACACCACATGGTATTACAACTGCCATTTCCTTATCCGGCGTATAATAGTCTGTTACGATGCTTTCTGCAAGCTTCGAATTAGGTATCACAACAATGTTGTTTGGTAGAGTCCTTATTTTTGTAGACCGGCATCCTATCTCCTCTACGTAGCCAGCCAAGCCATTCTCAAGCTCTATATAATCACCTATCCTCATACTTCTCTCCGCGGTGATATAAATTCCTGCGAAGAAATTAGAAAGCGTGGGCTGGAGAGCTAAGGCAACTGTCAATGCCGCTATGCCGAGACCAGCAGCCAGAGCGGTTATATTATAGCCGAGTGTATGCAGAACTAATAAAATTGCGGATATGTAAATGAATACATTTACAAGGTTCTTAACGCCAGCAAACGTCTTATAAACCCTCTCCTCCCTCCTCGCATACCACCATACAAAGCCTCCGACAACCTTTATACCAACATATAGCCCGATAAGAATAGCAAAAATCATAAATATCTTATCTACAAATTCCATGTATGTCGAGAGAGGTTCAAAAGATTTTATAGCAATATGAAAGCCAGATAATAATATTATCCAGAATACAGGTTTCTCTAATAGCTTCAATATCATATTGTCTAATTCCGTCTTTGTCTTCTCAGCAAGCCGTAAAAGGAATTTTTTGAAGATGAAAGAAGCGAGGAAAGCGAGGAAAATGGTGGCTAGAAGAATAGCTATGGGTGTTAAAAGTTCTCTTCCGTATCCGATCAGCCATTCAAAATCCATCGTTTTCATATTTAGTAGTTATATAGCTACATATCCCTTTTAATTTTTTTTCGATTTGTTGGGACATGTGCATATGCTCACTATATGCTGGAGTGGGAAATACTTTTATTTAAATATATGGCACCATATTACTTTTGATGGCTTAGCTTAAAGTCTGAGTGTGGAGATGTCAGTAACAGCGAGCGATTATCGAAGTTTGATGCTCCAGATAGAGGAGCTGGAAGAAAAGGTAGCAGAGCTAGAAAAGCAGAATGTCGGGTTAACAAAGCAGAATGCAGAGCTAATAACGATAAGCGAGAACTTAGAGGCAAAACTCGCTAAATATGAAAATCCTCATACTCCTTCTTACGCGCAACGATTTAAAGAGACCTCAAAAGAATCGGCACAAATACAAGTGCCACGGCTGCGGACGTGAATCTCGAGAAAGTCAGAGATGCCACGTGGACTTATATGGACGAGACGGGGATGCGGGTTCTCGGTAAAAACTATTGGCTCTGGACTTTCAGGACGCCTGCTGATGAAGTGGTGGTAGTGATCATGTCATCCAGGGGTCAGGACGTTTTGCGGGAAACTTTCGGCGGCGCGATCAACGGCGCAAGCGTCGCCGATGGCTGGCGAGCCTATAACATCTTCCCTATTTTGCAGCGCTGCTGGGCACACCTGAGAAGGGATCAGGGACAACGAAAAGACGAAATATAAAGAGGAATTCAGACAAACAGTTCCTGCTTCTTCGCTTCCTTCAGGGCATCGCGTAACATCTCAGTTGCTGCGTCCATTGCGTCTCTATCCACCGGATACGGCACACCATCCTTTCCGCCGAATGCAAACGAGTACTTGACCGGGTCACGCCAGCTCGGCTTCTCACCATAGATCAATTCAGAGATGAGTGCTAAGGCTCTTACCGTCGCAGGACCCACGCCTCTTATACTTAAGAACTGCTCATAATTCGATGGTTGTTTATCGTATGCTGCACCAAGCGCATCCCAGTTCACACGCTTAGGCAACCTGTACACCTTCTCCGTGTTTACTGCCTCTTTCGTGACTTCATCGCAATTAAATAGTGTCGTTTGCCCTTCTCTTAATCTTCTACCTCTGCCACCGAGTTCTTTATACAGCCGTTCCAATTCGCCCGTGTCCGCCTTAGCAAGGTCAACCGAGATTGCTTTGCAGCCCCTGCTCTCCCGTGACGTCATATCCAGCACTTCTTTTCCCTCCCGAACACCCATAATCCCCTTATGCGGCTCCTCATCATAGCTCTTTATTGCAGAAGAGAGCCAATGATACCGTCTCGCATATCGGTTGAGAGAGTTCATCCCCTGCTGAATCACCGCCCACTCACCCTTCTCCGAGATAATCATCGAATGATGGTAAAGCTGATAGCCATCCTGTACACATGCGTTATCAACCTTCGCTGAAATTCGGCTTGCGTATTTCAGCTCCGCTATTTTACTATCGCCAAACCCCAATTTATCGCCTATTGCGTCTATATCCGAGAGCGTATTCTTTGAGGCTTTACCCTTACCTCCTGCAATCCCAATACCAAACTCCTCCGGGACTATAACCGATTTTAAAACGCCGCAGACTACCGTTGTGGTTCCGCTGCTGTGCCAGTCATAAGCCAGAGCACAGGATAGTGACTGAAACCAGAGCGGGTCTGACAATTTCTCTATCACACCATCCACACCATATTCATCCACTATCAACTCAAAGATAGCATGAGCTAAGCGTTTCATACGCTTTACCAGCCAGTACGGTGCAGTTCCGCCGTGAAGTGGTAAATCTACTACACCCGACCTGTTCATAATTAATTAATTAAATCAAACTAATCCTCTACCCTTTTTCCCCGCTGAGGTCATGCCTCTGAAGACCCTGCCCCTATGCGTGCCGTGACAAATCCAATTAAGGGTCTTATCTGCTTTTATCGTGGGGTTTGCTGGCTCAACCAGGATTATTTCGTACCATCTCTTTTTACCATCCTCTGCTACCCAATAAGAATTAAGAACTTCCATATTTGGATATTTCCGCGCTGCACGCTCCTCGGCTATACGCTGCAAACTCTTTGATGGCGTTATTTTGTGCACACCCATCCTCTTCGGTCTCCTTCCGTGCTTGGGTCTTGTTTTCCTCCTCCCGCCTCGCCTTACTTTTGCCCTCACCACGAAAATCCCCGCTTTCGCTTTATAGCCTAATGCACGTGCGCGGTCCAGCCTTGTCGGTCTTTTTAGCCTTACAACTGCCGGCTCTCGCCGCCACTCTACCAATCTCTCCTGTCTGAGCTCGCCAATGTACGTCGCTTTTGGACTCTTCCAGGCATCTCTTATATATCCATAAAAAGACTTAGCCATTTTTCGTATGCTCCGTGAATGTTTGATACTCTAAAAGATAAATAATAGAGAACCCATGATAAAGATATAGCTTATGATGCTATTAATCTATTCAAAGCAAGAATGTGAAAGAAGTACGAAAGAAGTACGAAGATAAACATTTAGCACAGCACAGTAAAGAGGAAGAATAAACATGGTAGATAGACCAAAGCCGTCGGACGTATTGAGCAAATCGCTAAAATCTCCGGTTATAGTGAAGTTAAGAGGGGGTAGGGAATTTAGAGGGGTATTAGACGGGTACGACCTGCACATGAACTTAGTGCTGAGCGAAGCAGAGGAGCTGGATGCCGATTCTTCGGTCAAGAACGTTATGGGCGAGATTCTGGTGCGGGGCGACAATGTGGTGTACCTCTCGCCAACCGAGCCGAAGGGAGAGGAAAAGAGCAAAAGCGAAGCTAAGAGTAAAGAACCGGGAGAGAAAGCAACATGGTAAAAGGTACGCCCTCTATGGGCAAAAGGCAGAAGAGGTCGCACCTCAGATGCAGAAGATGCGGCAGTCACTCATATAGCATACATGCAAAATACTGTGTGGCATGTGGGTTTGGGAAATCGAGTAGAATGCGGAAGTCATACGGGTGGGGTAAAAAGAAGCCGTGACCTAGCCGAGGTAGCTTAGCGGACTAAAGCGCCGGCCTTGAGAGCCGGTGTCCCTACCGGGACACAGGGGTTCAAATCCCTTCCTCGGCGCTCGTCATGTTAAAATTGCTAGAGGTGTCAAGTCGAAATGGAACAATACGAATATGAAGCATTATTAGACCGTGCTTTGAAGCTGTTACCGGGCACGGCGACCTCCGACTCACGCTTTGTTATACCACGTGCGAAAGTATTTATAGAGGGTAAGACAACGATATTCGACAATTTTGACGCTATACGCAGCTATATAAACCGGGAACCTGAGCAGGTAATGAAATTCTTGTTGAACGAACTCGGTACCGCCGGTAAAATGGAGGGAGCCCGGGCAATTTTTCAGGGCAGGTTTTCTCCCGACCAGGTGGCGCACCAGATTCAACGTTTCGTGGATGAATACGTGCTATGCTGGGAATGTAAAAAGCCAGACACGCATATTATTAAGATGGACCGTGTATGGGTGGTGAAATGTGACGCATGTGGTGCAATTCGACCTGCACATAAGAGAAAAGGCGTAAAGGAGAATAAATAAATAAATAAATAAATGAATGAATGAATGAATGCGCTATAACCGCTTACCGTTCTTCCACTTCTATCCCCAATATGTTTTTAACACCGTGGAAAACGTCATCTGCTATTTCTGCACAGCCTATTGCAGCACTATACCGTGTGAGAGTCTTCGCGTTGACGCCTACAAGCTTGTCTATCTCCCCTTTCATCCTCAGGCTGTCGCCCATAGAACCGGTCAAGAAAATATCGCAGGTTGATATCTCATAATCTACCATAAGAACAAGCATCGCCGATATTTCCATTGCAACAAACAAAGCTAAAGTATCAAGAGCCAGCAGCCCATCATCATCCCTCTCCTTCCACCATCGCTTGTTTAATACCCCGGCATTTGAGAAAGCTTCGTTTGCACTCAGTTTACCTTCATCAATATCCCTTAACAACTGGAGGTCTATCGGACCTTGATACAAGCCGGGCGAGCCAAGACAAGCATCTATCGCACCTGCTATTACACCCTTCGCTACGCACACAGTAACCGTGTTAGAACTGACATCGGAGAAGATGAAGTTCTCAAAACCTTTTTTATATATGTGATAAGCAACACCTACCTTTTCCGGGCTTGCACCATGCGAGAAGAACTTCATTCTGCGGTCTATTCTTTCGCTATCTCTGTTTATCCCGGGTATCATTATAGCCGGAATATCTGCTGCCTTTATCGCATTAAACACCTTTGTACCACCGCCAACCTTCGTACCTGCCCCTTCTCCGCTCTTCAGTCCACGATTACGCACCCTATTTATGCCCTTTATCGTGGAGAAGCCGTCGCCCATCGAATAACTCAGTGCAATCAGCTCTATCTCCTCTGTTTTTACTTCCAAACCCTGCTCTACTTCTCGTAATATCGCATCGCAGGCCATCACCGCCGCGTCCTTACGCGACAGCTCAAAGACCCTTACTTCTTCCTCTTCTCGCGCCGCAAATCGTATCCCTGCGGTTCCGTGGTCTACGCCTATGAACATCAATAACAATATCAATAAGAACCCCTTTTACAACACTGTACTTTAAAAAGGTCGTGATTATAGTATTTCCGAAAAATAACCACAAGATTACACAGATTTTCACGAGAAAAATCTTAGATTTCTTGTCTTGTGTTAATCTT
>JBAQFZ010000053.1:0-7806 GCA_049287525.1 Halobacteriota archaeon
CAGGAAGTACGGGAGGAGGTGAGAGTGAAGATAGAGTCTCAGGATACTCCTCAATAGAAATTATCGTTTCATCAGAATTATAAAACTACATGCTGACACACGTTCCATTTCCCGGAACACCTTGTTCTATTTTCTTGAACGCCTGTTCCACCACTCTATTATCTGCTGTTCCAGCCGAGGTTCGTATGAGAGCTTTTACACCGAAGGGCGTAGCGCCCCTTAGGCTGTGTTATAAAAAAAAAGATGATGACAAAAACGCGGGATGGCATAATTAACCTCTGCGGAACACTGAGCAATAAACACCGACTACGCATAATAGCAGCACTATCAGAGAAGAGGAAACACACTTCAGAGTTAGCCCGGGAGTTAGAACTATCCAGACCTCTACTATGTCTTCATCTTCGGAACCTCGAAGAGGTAGGGATATTGATAGGAAAGACAGAGCTTGGAATAGGTAATAGAGCAAGGAAGTATTACGAGCTGCGTGACTTTGAGCTTTGCCTGAACGGGAAAAAGATAAGAGAGGTGCTAGAAAATGAAGAAAATAAAAAAATAAAGCCGTATTCAGCGGCTCAATCTTCCAAACTTATCTACGTCAATTGCCGTTCCAAAGAAGACCTTTTAGTACCTCTACCAGTAGACATCATACCATCCCTCATAGCTAAAGCCACCGTCTAGTGCTCCCACGGCTATATAGTAATTACCGTCCTCTGGTATTGTATAGGTACCACTGGATGGGAAATGGGCATGTCCATCTTGGTCGTTATCTATTATGTATTCGCCGTTACTTAGATCGTCCCAGTCCCAGACACCTAAGAGGACACCAGTAGCATCTGTTGGCGTGTGATCTATTGTTATTTCGACTCTTACGCCTTCAGTCAGATACCATACGTCTCCCCGAGCTTCACCATGATTTACATATCCAGAGATATAATGGCGGATGTGAATAACTTCCTTTCCTCCGATTATGTCTTCTATGCTGTTCAGTTTGAGTTCTACCACTTTTAATTGTTTTCCGTCTACATCGATTGTCTTATCATCCCTTAACACGGATGCCATAACAGGCGGCGCTATCAAAACCGCCATCAGCATTATCGCTACTGTTGCTATTGCAATTTGCTTTTTCATTTTTATATCACCTCCTATTTGTTTGGGTATTTATATGGCGCTCCTCCTCGGCGCTTCGATGCACTCACTACACTACCCGAAAGCAAATCCCTGTTTGTACGACAATTGCCGTCGGATCTCTTTTATTGTGTGATCACAGACGTTTACTTAACTGCTCTCACATCTATCTATGGTAACAGCGTTTTCGTTCCATTTAGAAGATCAAACGCGTTTACCCTTACGTTCCTTAGCAGACACCTTGGCGCTTCACCCACCACGGCAAAATCATCCGAATCGTCAATTAACCGCGTTGCATTTCTTAGAAGTCTTGATGTTTCTAATTTCACCGGTGTCGGAGCTTCACCCACTATTGTCAAATTTAAATCATCCGAATCGTCAAGTGCAAGGTTGCTCGTCTTAAGTCCGTAACAATTGGGTATGCCGGTTGCAAAGTCATATTTGACCCCCGAGCTACTCTCCCATGCCCCTATTCCATTACTCAGGGTAATATATGGCTGATTGTATGCTGTAACAGAGTTATAGGTTATGGAATTGTATCCCCGATGAGGGTACTGCTCTGAATCTCCATCCCTCACCGCGAATGCCATAACCGTGGGCGCTAACAAAACCGCCGTCAACAGTATCGCTACTATCGCTATTGCAAGTTGTTTTTTCATTTTTGTATCACCTCCTATTTGTTCAGGTATTTATATTGCGCCCCTCCTCGGCGCTTCGATGCACTCACTACACTACCCGAAGGCACTTCTACCATTCCTAACATCTCCATTTCTTCCCGCCTTCTTTTTTGCTACCCCGTTGTATATCGCGATGGGTAGTAATAACTCACCGCATATGCTACTTATATTTGTGTTTGTGTGCTCAACCAAGAAACGCTCATTCTAATATAAAGTAAAACTGCTGCAAAAGAATGGCATTTGCTAATCAAAAGTTTTCCATCGCTTTCTGTAACTTGTTCCATTTCCCGGAACACCTTGTTCCATCCGAGGGTTGTATGGGTGCTTTAACGCCTAAGGGCGTAGCGCTCTTTAGGAGGTGAATGTGGAAAAGATGAAGAAAAAAGGTATTGTCATATTGGTAGTATTGGCGTTAATAGGAGCGGTGACAGCACTTGCATTCGTTGGATTTCTGGCAACCTATGTACAGCAAGTGGGTATATTCACCACGAGCCATGCTTCAGATTACCAGAAGAGCCAGCCAAGAAGGCTGAGCGCATCGCACTTTCAGACCCTGAAGTGAAGAAGATACTAAATGGGAAGGAGTATGAGATAGAGGTAGGCCGTCCATTGGTAAAGATGAGCTCATATGAAATTCCGATAGCGGAAGAGTTTAGCGTAATGGGTAGTACCGAGGAATTGATAGGTGCATCTGTAAAATTCAAGTTTACTGATGGAACAACAGTCCCCGTGCACGTAAGCCTGGAGAAAGAGGAAGTCTTAAGAATAAGTCCCTGACAAAAATTAAATAACTTTTTTATCTTTATTATTATTAAGCAGGTAAGAGGTATGAAAACAGAAGGGAAGACTGCACTTGCCATGGTTTTGTTTGTCGTATCCGTGTTCATGGTCATGTTAAAGTTCATGCTTCCTACGACCATTCAGGTGCTTATCGAAGGGCAGTCAATCTTTGTAAGGGAGATGCCAAATGTGTATACTGTCCAGGATTGTATAAATAATCGCAATTTTTTCTTTCCTGCTCGGCGTCAGCGCTTTTTATCTGCTTTTCGTTGGGTTCAGGACGCCTGAAAAGGCGAGAGCGGAGCATGAAGCGGAACCAGGTGGAGCAGGCTTGGAATCGGCGTTACTGATGCAGGATGCTGATACACAAGTTCTGGAAACGAGCAAAACTGAGGAGGATAGAGCAGGGCTTCTGAAGATACTGAAAGGCAATGAGAAGCGCGTGATAGAAGCGCTCATGGAATACGGAGAGATGAACCAGGCGGACCTCTCTGCCCGAACCGGAATACCGAAGTCCACGCTTTCGAGGATATTGCAAGACCTCGAAGACCGCAGTTTGATATTTCGATATGATTACGGAATGAGCAAGATGGTGAAACGTAGAATTAGTTAGTGGAGAATATAAATGTTCAAACAGTGGAAGGTAGTTACGTGGCGAAGATGTAGCATCAGGGCTAATCAAACTTTGAACAATCTCAACCCAAATTCGACAAACCTTTCAAAGTGCGTTCTATTCAACGTCAAGAGTATAGCATCTCGTTCTATGCAAATTGCAGCAATCATTGTATCGAACATTGTATCGAACCTGCCGACAGGTTTGCCAATCTTTTCGAGCTCTACTTCAAGCTTCGCAGACCGGAATGGAATGCATCACCCCTTGTGTAATCTAAGATGTTGAATTCTATAAGTTCTATTACAATCTCCTTTTTCACTTTATAAAATCAGTAAACTATCTCATGCAGGTTAATAGAAGTAGTTGCAACCTCATATCCTCCTATTTTTCCAAGGATCTCCTCCCCCTGTGCTGACTTCTTATCAAAGACCTCAATCAAGATGTCAGTATCCAAGACAATCATCGAAATCTCTCCTTTCATCCCTTTTTCCGTATATTTCCTTTAGAATTGCGTCTTTTTCTTCACTGCTTAGCTCCATGTTTTCTCTAATCTTCTTAAGCACTTCGATTCCTTTTCCACCAGTAATCAATCTCTCAATTAGATCACTGAGCGACACATCCCCTTTCAGCATGCGAAGTTTCTCATATACATCATCCCTTATCGTTATCGTTTTTACCATGTTTAAGTTTAACATCAAAATAATATTAAAAGTTTCGGTTCGCTTCTTTTAACCAAATTATTCTATTTCGTTATTTAATCGTAACAGCCACTTCCACAGCGGTTTGTACACTATCTTTTTGTCGTCCACTTCCACTTCCTTATCAAGGTCTTCGGTTATCACCAGCCCCTCTTTTAACTTGAACTCATCCATCGCCTTTATCAAGCTTCTTACTTCCCGCTCCTCTGTCTTTTCATCCATGAAATAGCAAACTTGAATCAATTCCTTAACGTGTAAGCCCTCCTTTATCACAAAATCTACCTCTCCCTTATTCTTCCAATAATATATCTCTGCTGAGTCTGAAGAACGACGCTTCAATTCTATAAATACGAGATTTTCTATCGCCCTCCCGATGTCCGCCGAGAATTTAAAAGAGACCGCATTTCGCAAGCCTGTGTCTATACAGTAAACCTTCTTTGGCGATATTAATTGCTTACCTCCGGAATATGAAAATTGATTGACGAAGAAGATTAAAAAACTGTTCTCCAGATATTCAGTATAATTCTTCACGGTATTCACGCTCCCCAGATTGAAGATGTTCTTTAATCTGTTGTAGCTGATGGTGTTTGAGACATTCGCCACAAGATAGTTGACAATCTCCTGAAATGTCTTTGTTTCCCTTACGCCATATCTCACGAGTATATCTCTAAAGATTACATCACTGAAGAGCCTGCGAAGTATATCCTTCTCCTCATATTTCAAATACTCCGGAAAACCACCATCTTCAATATATTGTGAAAGATATTTCATGATTTTTACACGCTCCTCTGTAATATATTCAAAATTCTCTTTTAAACCGATTTTTTTAAACCTTAAAAATTCCCAGAATGAGAATGGATATATCTCTTTCATCAGGTGTCTCCCGGTTAGATGCGTTGCAAGTTCTCTGCTTAATAGTCTTGCATTGGACCCGGTGATGAAAAATTTAAACCCGCGTTCATACATCCTTCTCACAAATCTCTCCCAGCCCTGAACATTCTGAATTTCATCCAGGAAAAAGGTTCTTTGCTCTCCATAAAGCTCTAAGAATACCTGGTAAAGCTTATCAAAATCTTCTTCCGCCGAAAATGATATCAACCGCTCGTCCTCAAAGTTCAGATAATAAAACTTCTCATCGAACCACTCAGATATTATCTGCGTTAATAGTGTTGATTTCCCGGACCGTCTCACACCGCTGATTATCACTACGTGTGGAATCTCCAGATATTTTTTTATCTCCCCCAGACTTTCTCTCTCTATTCCTCTGTTCTTCTCTTTTATCTCTTCCCTTTGCTGAACAACTATCTCTTTAAGCTGTCTTGTATTCATGATATGATAGATGCTTTTGTTTTTATTAGCATAAAGTTTTCATTAGTAATGAAACTTTTGTGGGTATATTTTCATTGATAATGAAACTTATTCTTATCTTCGTCGGCGCTAGGTAAAAGTGGTTATTCTAAGAGATAGTTATTGTAAAAGCCTTATTTATGCTCATTCCATCTTACGGAACACCTTGTTCCATTTTTTGGAACGCATGTTCCACCTTGTATTTATATGCTGTTCCACCGGAAATATGCATGAGCGCTTAGGAAGGCGATATATAAATACCGAAGAAGAAGCAAAGGAGGTAAACAGAAAGGTAAAAAATGATAAAGACAGAAAGCCTGACAAAGGTGTATAATGGAAATAAGGCAGTAGATGGTCTGAATTTGGAGATAGCGGAAGGCGACATATTCGGCTTTTTAGGTCCGAACGGTGCAGGAAAGAGCACCACCATTCTAATGCTCGTGGGAATGATCGAACCCAGCGAAGGCAAGTGCTTCATAAACGAGATAGAAGTAGCGAGGAATCCGCTTAAAGTAAAGGAGATTATCGGATACCTGCCAGAAGACGTTGGATTCTATGCGAACATGACCGCGGAGCAAAACCTCGATTACTTCGCTCGATTCTACGCGGCGATGGATGCGAGCGAGAGGAAAAAGCGAATAGAAGAACTGCTTGAGCTGGTGCAGCTTGACGGCGTGAGCCAAAATGTAGGTGGCTACTCAAGGGGGATGACGCAGCGGCTTGGACTTGCAAAGGCATTGCTCAACGACCCGAAGGTACTGTTCATGGACGAGCCAACTGCAAATCTCGACCCTGAAGGCGTTTTTCAGTATCGCAAGCTGACAAAGCAACTATCTGAGGAGGGAAAGACAATCTTTGTCTCTTCGCACATATTGTCAGAAGTGAGCAAAGTCTGTAAGACCATCGGGATTATCTCGAAGGGGAAATTGATTGCAAGAGGGACGTTAGAAGAACTAAAAAAGGAACTTGGTCGTGTCGGAACCGATAACCTTAGAATCATCATAGAAACGGTAGAGCCAATGCCAGAAATTGGACACGGGGATATAATAAGTGCAGAATACAGCGAAACCAGAAGAAAGGTGATTATCGAATCTAAATCGGACTTACGGGATTACATATCGTCCGAGCTATTTGAAAAGGGAGTAAAGATAAAAGAGATGAGGATGGAAGAGCCAACGCTTGAAGACGTATTTATGTCTGTTTACAGGGGGTAAAAGAAATAAAATGGAAGCAAGAGGATTGATTAACGTAGCACGGAAGGATTTCATCGGACATCTAACGAGCAAGAGATTTATTGTTATTTTAGGGTTGTTCCTCATTATTTCGGCGCTTGCGATGCATCAGGGCATAAACAACTATAACAAACAGCTCGAATCATATAAAGAGCAAGTATCGCAGATTAAGGAAGGTCCTGAAGGTCCAGTAGGATGGATGCCAGAGAAACCCTCCATAATGCTCGTATTCATGTTTATGTCCAGCTACATAATGATGCTTGGGTCAATACTCGCGATAGCTATGGGATTTGACCTGGTATCGAAGGAGAAGCAGACGAAATCATTAAAATCGCTGCTTTCATGCCCGGTATTCAGGGACGAGATAATCAACGGCAAGGCACTGGGCGGTACTCTGGCACTGGTGTTTGCGATGGGCACTGCACTTCTCATATCACTCGCGATACTTCTCATATTCAGCATCGTTCCCAGCATGAACGAACTGGCTGCAATTTTGGTCTTTGGCATCGTCTCGATTGTATTCCTCCTCGCATACTTCGCAGTTGCACTTATGATGTCCACAGTTTCAGGAGATAGCGGGAGTGCACTCATCTACACACTGGTCATCTTCTTCATTCTCGGGTCCCTCTTACCAATAGTTGGATCTACGGTTGCAGGCATGGTAGCTGGTGAGCCACCCGAACCACCTATGGTTGAGATTCATCAGCATGAAACGAATGAGTCAGAAGGACCCATCTACAAGGAAGTGACAAAAGAGGAAATGCAGCAATATCAGGAAGAATTGAGGGTATATTGGGAGAAGCAAAGACCTATTACCGAGGCGTTCAACATAATCTCGCCAAATATGAATTACATGACGATCTCGCTCTTGATAAGCAACCCTCAAATATATTCGGCAGTATATGAGCAGTCCACGCCATTTACAACGACCGGCTACTTCACCGGCGGGGGTGAGGCACCAGGTCTTCAGAAGATGCTCGGAAAGGTCTGGAAGAACATTCTGGCACTCATCAGCTTCTCGGTTGTCTTCTTTGCACTAGCATACGTGAAATTCATGAGGATGGATATACGGTAAGAAAATGCAAAATGCAAAGTGCAAAATGGAAAGTGGAAAACTGGGAAAAATGAAAGCAAAAACGATGAAATTGGAGTCAATCCTTACTATCTTATTATTTTTCCTACCGCTATTTTTCCTTCCTCCGGCGATAGCGCAAACAGTGGAGAAGAGAATAGAGATACGATGCGATTTCCCGGGTCAGAAGATAGAAGCAGGAGATACCGCCACGTTTGAGCTTCCGCTCGTAAATCATGGTGAAACCGCCACTTACAATTTG
>JBAQFZ010000054.1:0-29508 GCA_049287525.1 Halobacteriota archaeon
GTGCATTGGCTCTACGCGGCAAGCATCCATCCGCTCTCATTGGAGCATTTTGATAGCCGCTTGGTCCAGCCCAGTCAAATACTCGACCTCTTACGGGTCATGTTTAGCACGGGCCAGCCGATGCACAGTCTCCACCTAGGGAATAGTCCCAGAAAAAGTTTTTCATATCGTCAAATACGAAGGAAGTTTATACTTTATATACAACTAAAAAGTCATGTCATCCCGAAAAAAAACACCGCGCGCCTGCCTGGCAGGGGGAGAGAAGACGGCGGCAGCGGGGGGAAAGAAGAGGGGAACGGCTTAGCAGAGTGAAAATAGCATAAAGCAGACAACAAATCAGTATTTTCACGGTCGCACTCCGCATATTGGATTTACGAATCAGGTGCATGCCCGTAGTTCACACGATATGCACATCCCTCACAACCTGTACGACTAAGTAGCGACTACGTATGAAATGACGGCTCTCAAGTGAGCATCTCAATTTTGGAATGCCGGGAGAAACCGAAAGTCATATCATAGTATACTCACTATCATCTACTTACCCTGAGTGGGTAATAGAGAAAAGGAGGAAAAGAGAAGATATGGCAAAAGATGAAATAGATTTGTACGACGACAAAGGTAACGTATTGGCGAAAGGAGTGCCATTACAGAACATCAGCCCGTTGAAGAACGCAGCGATAAAAAGAATCGTTAGTTTGACTGTGCGAACAGGTGCAACTGACTTAGCGGGACTGCAGAAGAAGTTCGCGACCGGAGAAATAGCAGGCAAAGGTATGGCAATCCGGGGCGTAGCGCGCGACCTGCCAATTGTGGACAAAGCGAACGAGATAGCGAAAGCAGTAGAGGACATGTTGCGTGTTGAACCAGGTGACGACACGAAGGTAGAGCTGATAGCCGGCGGGAAGCGGATGCTGACGGAGGTGCCAACTGCGCGGATTTTATCCGATTACTCGGTTGGTCTGACGGCGGCAATGGGCGCGCTGACGCACGCGATAATTGACGTCTGCAAGGTGAGCATGTGGGATGCACCGTATGTGCATGCAGGAGTATGGGGTATGTACCCGCAAAACCCTGACCCGGGAGATGGAGGAGCAGTAAAGATGCTCGTGGACATACCGATGAAGAACGAAGGTCCGGGATTTGTGCTCAGGAACATTCCGGTGAACCACTTAGCAGCGACCGTGCGGAAGAGGGCAATGCAAGGTGCGGCTCTGACTATGATTCTGGAGGAGGCAGGGCAGTTCGAGATGGGTAACTGCATGGGACCACATGAGCGTGGGCATCTTCTGGACCTGGCGTATGAGGGACTGAACGCGAACAACATGGTGCACGATCTGATAAAGGAGAACGGAAAGACAGGGACGCTTGCAGATGTAATACACACCATGGTAGAGCGAGCAAAAGCAGACGGTGTCATAAAGCCACTGAAGAAGCTGTCGTCCGGGTTCACGGTGTATGATGCAGACGATATGCAGATGTGGAACGCCTACGCATGTGCGGGTATGCTTGCAGCAGTATGTGTGAACACCGCATCAATGCGTGCAGGTCAGCCAGTGCCGTCTAACATCATGTACAGTTGTGTTTTAACGGAACAGGAGACAGGACTACCGGGACCGGACTTTGGAATGTGCCAGGGTACATCAGTATCGAGTTCGTTCTTCTCGCACTCTATCTATGGCGGTGGAGGGCCGGGTGTGTTCTACGGGAACCACATTGTGACGAGGCATGCGAAGGGGCAGTTTATACCCTGTTTCTGCGCTGCGATGTGCATAGATGCGGATACGATGTATTTCACACCATCGAGGACATCGGGACTGTATGGAGAAGTGCTGGGAGCGATACCGGAGTTTGCAGAGCCAATGAAGGCAGTTGCGGAGGCTGCCAAGAAGTAAAAGGAGGAGAAGAAAAATGCCACAATATACAGCAGGAACGAGCCATGTAGCAAAGAACAGAAGAAACTACATGGACCCGAATTACAAATTAGAGAAGTTGAGGGACATAGCAGAAGAGGACATTGTGAGGTTGCTTGCGCATCGTGCACCAGGAGAAGAATACAAGAGCATTCATCCGCCTTTAGAGGAGATGGAAGAACCAGACTGCGCGGTTCGTCAGATGGTAGAGCCCACAGAGGGTGCAAAAGCAGGTGACAGGATACGATACGTGCAGTACACCGATTCGATGCAGTTCGCACCGATAACGCCCTATCAGCGTGCATGGTCGGGATATTGCCGATATAAAGGAATAGACGTCGGTGTGTTATCAGGCAGGACGATTATAGAAGCGAGAGAGAGGGACGTAGAGAAGATAACGAAAGAGCAGGTTGACTCCGAGTTATACGATACTGCAAGGACAGGACTGAGAGGAAGGACGGTGCATGGACATGCGGTCCGGCTGGATGAGAACGGTATGATGTTCGATGCACTACGAAGATGGGCAGTGGGTCCCGGCGGAACAGTCAAATACGTGAAGGATATGATTGGCGGTGCGATGGACAAGGAAGTAACGTTAGGAAAGCCACTGTCCGAAGATGAGCTACTGAAGAGAACGACAATGTACAGGAATGCAGAGGGAGGTCTCTGGCAGGAAGTAGATGATCCTGAGGCAATGGATGTGACTGCTCAGATACACTGGAAGAGAACGGTAGGTGGATTCCAACCATGGAGAAAGATGTCAGAGATAAAAGGTGGAAAGAAGGACGTAGGTGTGAAGGACCTGAAATTATTCGTACCGAGAGGAGGTGTGGAATAAAATGCCATTTAGAGATATACAGCATAGTTTCCTGAAAGCGATGTCAGATAAGTTCGCGGAGAAGCCAGAGAGCACAACGACTAAGTTCTACGTGTACGGCGGTATAGCGCAGAAAGGCGGAATGAGGAAGAGGGAGTTCATAGCCGAAGCGAAGAAGATAGTAGAAAGTAGAGTTTCGGGAACGCCGGCATACAACCCGGATGCGGGTATGCCACAAGGACAGCGATTCCTGATGCCGTACATGATGAACCACACAGACATTATGGTGAATGCGGATGATCTGCACTGGGTAAACAATGCCGCGATGCAGCAGTGCTGGGATGACATGAAGCGAGGGATTGTTCTGGGACTGGACGATGCACACGGACTGTTAGAGGCGAGGCTGGGTAAAGAAGTTACGCCGGATACAATAAGCCACTACATGGAAGTGCTGAACCACGCACTGCCTGGTGGTGCGGTCATTCAGGAGCACATGGTAGAGACGAAGCCAATGCTGGTGAACGATAGCTATGCAAAGATATTTACCGGAGATGACGACCTTGCAGATGCGGTAGACCGGAGATTCCTGCTGGACATAAACAAGGAGTTCGCAGCAGGCTGGGAGAGACCTGGAGAGCAGGCAGACCAGTTGAAAGAGGCAATCGGGAAGAAGATCTGGCAGATTCTCTGGATGCCCACGGTCGTAGGCAGAATGACCGATGGTGGAACGATGTTCAGATGGGTAGGTATGCAGGTCGGGATGACGATGATAAACGCATACAAGATGTGTGCAGGTGAGTCAGCAACGGGTGAATTCGCATACTATGCGAAGCACGCGGCTGTGGTGATGCTATCGAACTTCATGCCTGTAAAGAGAGCGAGGTCTCAGAACGAGTGTTCCGGTATGCCGTTAGGTATCAATGCAGACAGTGTGAGGTCACCTGCGTTGTTCCCGAACGACCCGATAAGGAATGAACTGGAGAGCATCGCAGTTGCTGCTATGGTCTACGACCAGCTCTGGTTCGGAACTTACATGTCGGGTGGTGTAGGATTCACGCAGTATGCAAGTGCGACCTACACGGACAACATCCTGGAGGACTTCTGCTACAAGGGCTGTGAGATAGGACTGGACTACGCAGGCGGCAATATGGCTTCGATAAAGGGCGACAAGCTGAACATGGACATTCTGGAGAAGATAATCCGTGCAGAGAACGATTACTGCTTGACGCAGTACGAAGCGTACCCGACAGTTGCGGAGTCGCACTTCGGTGGTTCTGTGCGAGCATGCTGTGCAGCAGCGGGATGCGGTAGTGCTGTTGCATGCGCAACTGGACTTGCACAGCCGACATTGAGTGCGTGGTCACTTTCTCAGTTAGGACACTACGAGCGTGTGGGTAGACTAGGATTCTACGGATACGACTTGCAGGACCAGTGCACGGCATGCGGCTCGTACTCGTACCAGAGCGATGAGGGAATGCCATTCGAGATGCGAGGCGTGAACTATCCGAACTACGCGATGAACGTCGGACATCAGAGTGCATACGCCGGTCTGGTTGCGGGTGCACACCTTGCGAATAAGGACGCATGGGTGCTGTCACCACTGTGGAAGGTAGCGTTCGCGGACCGTGACCTGCCGTTCGACCGTGGTTACGTAACCAAGGAGTACGGAATAGGTGCAAACCGTGAATTCGCTAAGGTGGCAGGAGAGCGAGACCTGATTGTCTCCGGTTATTACGGAAGGTCACCCGCAGTCGGAACAGTGTAAGTAAGGAAACAAAACAGAGATCAAAAGGGGAGTTTTTTTTTCTCTCTCCCTTATTTTTATTTTTTGCTTTTTTTATTGTAAACAAATAACAAAATTAGGGGTGATGATTGAGAAAATGATATTTGAGATACTTGCGTTTATTATTGGGCTGGTTTACGGCTACGTGAAACCGGGAAAGGAAAAGCGCTGGGACCTTTTCAAGAAGGGCATTGTGTACGGTATAATTCTGGGGATAATCTTTGGTATTATCGCTTTTTTCGTGGGTGGGCTGTTCTTCTTTGTCGCGGGTGCCACTGGAATGTTCATAGAGGTGGTAGTCCTCGTGATTATATTCATAATTGGCACGTTTGTTGGTGACATATTGGAAGTGGCGATAAGGAAATAAAGCCTAATATCCAACTAAAATTAAATATTGACACGGATTAACGCTGATTTACACTGATTTTTCTTTTGGTGGGTTGGGTGAGCTATTTTTAACGGCATTAATCTTTTCATCTGTGTTAATCTGCGTTAATCTGCGTCTATAATTTATTTTTTATCTTCTCGTTCATAGGGTTTCCAGGCATCTGCATCTACTACTTTATATAAATTCACTACTTAATTAACTAACTAACTAACACAGCATGTGGAATGGAACAAAAGGGGATGAGAAATGAACCACTCTGAGGAACTATACAAACTCGCAACAGGATACATGCCCGGTGGCGTTAGCAGTCCTGTGCGTGCATATAAGCCGTATCCATTCTTTACCAGTCGTGCGAAAGGGTCGAGGCTATATGACGTTGACGGTAAAGAATACATTGACTATTGCTTAGCGTACGGACCGCTAGTTCTCGGGCATGCGAATCCCGAAGTGAAAGCTGCGGTGAACGACCAGCTTGAACGTGGATGGCTATATGGCACGCCGCATGAGAACGAGATAGAGCTTGCGAAGCGGATAATAGCGCATTATCCGTCGGTTGAAATGGTCCGGTTTGTTAATACGGGTAGTGAGGCAACGATGGCAGGGATAAGAGTTGCAAGAGGTTTCACGAGACGTAAAAAGCTAATAAAAATTGAGGGTGGATTTCATGGAGCCCATGACGGTGTGCTGGTAAAAGCGGGTTCAGGCGCTACTACATGGGGTATTCCCGATTCGCAAGGTATACCCGTGGATTTAGTGCGAAACACGCTTCAAATTCCGTTTAATGATGCAGAGCTACTTAACGAAGTGTTGGAGAAGAATCACGGTGAGGTAGCGGCGATTATAATAGAGCCAGTGATGGGTAATGTGGGACCGATACCGCCGGATGATGGCTATCTGAACGAAGTGCGGCGGATAACGAAGGAGCACGAGGTTTTACTCATCTTTGATGAGGTAATTACCGGTTTCCGGCTCGCGTTGGGTGGTGCGCAGGAATTTTACGGGGTTAATCCGGATTTAACGATTCTGGGTAAGATAGCCGGTGGCGGGTTTCCTATTGGGATGTTTGGCGGTAAGAGAGCGATTATGGAGCTCGTGGCTCCTTCTGGAGGGGTATACCAGGCAGGTACTTTTAGCGGTAATCCGGTATCTATTACTGCGGGTAACAAGACAATTGAGATATTAGAGCGAGACGGGGTACCCGGGAGGCTAAATGAAGTTGGTGAGCGGATGCGGACTGCGTTACGTGATATAGTACGTGATACGTTATTCGAGGGTTATGTTGCGGGTGTGGGCTCAATGTTTAAGGTCTTCTTCAGTCCGTCAGGTAAAGCGGTGAGGAACTATACTGACGCTTTGGGTTGCGATAAGGCAAAATATATGCGCTTTTTCATGCGTATGCTCTCTGATGGTGTGTTCCTGCCGCCTTCTCAGTTTGAGACGAATTTTATCAGTTTCGCACATTCAGAAGCGGATATAGAACGGACGTTAGAGGTGTATGAGAGCAATCTCAGGTCAATGTAAAAATTTATTGCATTTGTATATAAAGTATAACTTCCTTCTATTTGAGACACTGATTTACACGGATTTTTCTTTTTTGTGGTTTAACTACCTTTGACAGTGTTGATCTTTTAATCAGCGTTAATCAGCGTTAATCAGCGTCTATAAAGACGCGTGCTTATTTCTTATCCATCACACGGCGTTTTACAGTCACTGACCTACCAAAGTTGATTAGAAGACCGACTTCAATACCAGTCGCTTTAAGATAGTTGACGAGCTGAACTTCATGAATTGCAGACAATTCTTTTACGGCTTTGATTTCAAGAATGACTTTTCCAGCGACGACAATATCAGCGACATAATTACCAACGATTTATTTCATCATGATAATGAACTGCGATAGGCTATTCCACATCTACATTAAATCCAGGTGTTCGAAGCTCAATAACAAGCGCATTTTGATACACTTTCTCTAAAAAACCATAACCAAGCGTATTGTGCACTCTTTGGGCTGCTCCTATTTATCTGCTCGGTTATTTCTCTATGTTTGTAAATTTTCATTGGCATTTTTAAAGACACTGATTTACACAGATTTTTCTTTTGGTGGGTTGGGTGAGCTATTTTTAACGGCATTAATCTTTTCATCTGTGTTAATCTGTGTCAATAATTTATTTTTCGCTAAACATCTCCGCCTGAATATCTTTTCCCAACTTGCCTATGGCATCAGCACGGCAATGCCGGCAGTGTGTCATCTCTTTCACATACTCACGGCATTTCTCCTGAATCGCCTTCTTCTCCTGCGGAGTCGGCGGTTTAATATGCGCGAACTTGTACTGCGGGATGAGCGGAATAATATTGTGCATATAAACCCCAAGCGTTCTTATCTCCTTCGCTATCTCCACGATGTGCTTATCATTCACGGTGGGAACAAGAACCGTGTTCACTTTTATCAGTATCTTCCGCTTCACCGCCTCTTGAATACCTTCCAACTGGTTCTTCAGCAAAATCGCCGCACCCTCTTCTCCTTTGTACGTTTTACCGTGGTAAGTGACAAACGAATAGATGTCCTTACCAATAGCGGGGTCAACTGCATTCAGTGTGACGGTCACAGTGCCGATTCCTAACTCCTCGAGGTCGTCAATCCGCTCCGGCAGGAGTAACCCGTTCGTGCTCAGACAGCGCATAAGACGTGGGAACTCGTCCTTTACCAGCCGGAACGTCTCGAACGTTGCCTCGTTGTACAGCGGCTCACCGGGTCCTGCCACGGCAATGACCTTGATGTAATGCACCTTTGCCAGTACTTCCCGTACACGCTCTAACGCTTCTTCGGGTGTTAGCACCTTGCTCGTCACACCTGGTCGTGACTCATTCACGCAGTCAAATTTACGTACACAGTAATTACACTGGATGTTACACCGCGGTGCCACCGGGAGATGCATTCTGCCGAAGAAATGACAGGCGTTTTCACTGAAACATGGATGTTCCTGTATCTTTCTGAGCTGCGAGGGGTCCCAGAGGACTTCCTTGCCTTCTATTTCTGTTGCGAGTAGCGCACTACCCACTTCTCTATCATGTAGCTGCACTACCCGTTTAGTTGGGTTTGATGCTACCTCGCTCATTATGTTTACCTCGTTCTCTATTTCATAATATGCGAGAAGATTATAAAACCTCTCTTTTTAATAATCACGCTGGACAATTGCGCCTTTATCCAGCAGGTCTTTCTTCTTTTCTTCTACCATCTTGTATCCCCCTTATTTTTAATTGTATATAATGTATAACTTCTACCTATTTAAGACGCAGATTTACACAGATTTGATTTCTTCTGCGTTAATTAAGCCCTTTCAGGGCTTGCTGGGACGTGGGCAGAGCCCACGAGCGCTAATCTGTGTCAGTAATTAATTTTATTGGGATATTATGCTTTCTTGTCACACCACACACAGCTTCTGCTTATTTTATTATCGTCTGTCTTTATCCATTAGATGTGGTAGTAATTGATATATGAATATAAAAGATAAAATGCCTATGAGTAGAAGAGGACTTTTTATCGTCTTTGAAGGTATTGATGGAGCGGGAAAGCGAACACTATCTAAATTCACAAAAGATATTCTGGAATCAAAGAACCTTAAAGTAGCTATATTTGAATATCCCGATTATAATAGCATTTGGGGAAGAATCATCAAACGATATCTCTATAATGAAATAGAATTGAATATTGAGGAAGAGTTTTTTCTCTATTTCATTGATATATTAAAGAATCAGACTGAACTCGGGAAACAACTGGACGAAGGAATATTTATCATATCCGACAGATATTTCTCTTCCACAGTCGCTTTCCAATGCGCAAAAGGTTTCGACTATCAAAAGGCACAATCCATAATCAATACAATGAATGTTATCCTTCCGGACTTAACGATTTTTCTACAAATACCACCAGTACTAACGTTAGAGCGTAAATATAAGGAAAAAGAGCGCTTAGACCGACATGAAAAGGACGCTAATCTATTGAAAAAAGTTAATTCGATGTATGATAAAATATTAAAAGAGAATATGTTATCGAATAAATGGATTAAAATTGATGGCGGCAAAGATTTAGAGAGCATGAAAAAAGATGTAGAAATTATAATCACTAAACAGTTAGACTACTATCACCTTTGAGTTCTTATTCTTAGTTCGTATTTGTATAGCCGTTAGGATGCAGGATGCAGAACTATGACCAAAATCCACCGCTTGTATTTGTTTAGCTCCTTTTTGTAACCACGAGATTACACAGATTTTCACGAGAAAAAGAATAAAATTAACATAGTTTCAGTACACTATTGGCTACTTTATCCAAAATAATTATAATTTCTTGTGTTAATCTTGTGAAATCTTGTGGTTTTTTATGTAGCTATACAAATACAAAAAATAAAGGAAGAAATACCCAGTGGATTTTTCTACTACAACGCGAAATCCAGCTGAGCATACACCTGCTTATCCTTGAAATACTTCAACGACATCGCACTCGATGGGCAGTACGAGGCGCAACTTCCACAGCCTATACACCCATCGCCAACCTTTGCAACCTTCTTTACTCCGCTTACCACGGTAGCCACACCGAAAGTAACCACCGGCACTGATTCCTCTGTCAGTTCTATCGCCTCCACTGGACAGACATCCACGCACACGCCGCACCCGGCACATATCAGCTCATCTACTACTGACGTTATCGCAGGCGTCTCAAAGAAATTCTTCGCCAGTAGCACGTTCACCCGTGACGCTGCTGCTGTGCTCATTGCAATGCACTCGTCTATCATTGCGGGATAAACCGCAGAACCACAGATGAATACACCCTCGTTTACCGTATCAACCGGCGTTAATACCATCTTCGGGCGTTCCTGTGCCTCCATAAAAAAGCCTCTTCTAAGTGGTATCCTGAACATCTTGCTCAGCCGCTCGTTCTCTTCCGCAGGTATCATTGGCGTGTTTAGCACCACCTGGTCTGGCTTTATCTGTACCTCATCATTGAATATCACATCGAATACTGAGAGAATCCCATTACTAAATTCTGGCGGCTTCTTCTTCTCATATCTGATGAATATCACGCCCTTCTCTCTCGCCTCTTTGTATAACGCTTCCCACTTACCGTATGTCTTTGTGTCCTGATATAACACGAATACGTTCGAGTCCTGATTCTTATCTTTCACTTTTAGCGCACTGTCTACCAGTTCGATGCTCCCGGATTTTGAAGTAACCACTCCTTCGTCTGGACCCACATCCTGAACAAAAGTGATTGTACCGGCATCATATTTACCTGCCTTCCTAAATTCACTCAGCGTTACCACCTTGTTATCTTTGCCATATCCCAGGTATCCTTCGGGCACGAATTCCTTCGCGCCGGTTGCAATTACACATGCACCAAATTCTATCTCCTCATCCACGCCGTCTCCGACTATCCTCGCCTCAAACGAACCTGCTCTGCCTCTGATATTCTCTTCTTTTGCTTTCGTATAGACTGTTATCCGCTCGTTACGCGTTACTTTGTCTACCAGCTCTTTTAAAATGTCAGACGCTTTTTCGCCATCCTGCAATTCTGAGATTTCGCTCAAACCACCACCAAGTTTAGAGTCCTTTTCCACTAAATATACTTCATAGCCCACATCTGCAATTCCAAGTGCCGCTGTCATTCCTGATACACCACCACCGATGACCAGTGCTTTCGGTATTACCGGATACCTCACAATCGGGATCTCCTCAAGATACTTCGCTCGTTCCACTGCCATCCTTAGGATACCAGCCGCCACCTCTGTCGCTTCCGCCTTATCATGCACCCACGCACACTGTTCCCGTAAGTTCACGAACTCGAGCAGATACGGATTCAAGCCCCCACTGGCACAGGCGTCTCTAACTACCTCTTCATGCTCTCTTGGTGAGCAGCCTGCAAATACAATCCGGTTCAAGCTCTGGTCCACAATTCCATCTTCTATTGCTGCTATTGCATCTTTCATCGTGTTCGCATCGCTCTTCACCAGCACAACTTCTTTCAAGCCTTGCATTCGCTCTGCAACCGCTGCTATATCCACGGACTTCGCTACTTCGCCTTCACAGCCACAGATAAAAACGCCTATCTTTGGCGGCTCTTCTCCTACCTCCACGTATTTCCGCTCTTCCTCCCCCGGAATTGGCTCAGTGCGCTGTGAAAGAGCCGCAGCTTTTAATGCCGCACCACTCGCCTGCCCCACACTTTCTCGCACTTTCATCGGTGCCGTTGCCGTACCACAGGCAAAAATACCCGACACGCTCGTCTCCAGCGGACTTGTGAGGCTCGTCTCAATATATCCGTATTTATCTGTCTTCACGCCTGTTATATCCGCAAGCCGACTTAAAGTCTTAGACGGCAATAGACCAACCGCAAGAACCACCATATCCAGTTCTAATGTATCTATCGTACCTCGCTCTAAATTCTCGTACTTTACCATCAGAGTGCCTTTCTCCGGCTCCGGTATCACCTCCGGTGTTCTCGACCTTATGTAACGCACCCCGTATTTATCCTTCAACTCCGCGACCAGTTCTTCATCCTTACCAAATACCCGTACATCCATGTAGAATACGTAAACGTCTATATCCGGATATCGCTCTTTTACTACCCATATCTCTCTCGCTGTGTACGCACAACATGCAGTAGAGCATATCTCATTCTCCACGCATCGCGAGCCCACACACTTGATGAATCCTAACTTCTTCACTCGCTTACCATCCGAAGGTCGCACCAGTTCGCTGCTATCACTTGCAGTCGCACCCTTGAGTATCCCTTCAAAAACTAACGAAGGGACAACGTCCGGACTGCCGAATCCATAACTCTTTGCTATCTCATCGAAGACCTCATAACCAGGCGCCAGCACCACACTCTCCGCGTCTACTTCTTTACCCGCAACTTTCAGCTTGAAATTGCCCGCTGAGCCTGATAGACCCTCTAACTCGCTTGATAACATCAGCTCTATGTTCGGATGATTACTCACCCTGGCAATGTACGGTGATAATCCAGTCTGGCATTCCGCAAGCTCAGCCATCTTCCCGCCGAGTTCCGCATTCTTCTCTATTAGATATACTTTATAACCCGAATTTGCAAGGTCAAGAGCTGCTGTTAATCCGGCAACTCCGCCGCCTATTACTGCTACTCCCATTTCTCACACCACCTTCTCCAGTAGCTTTTTTGTATCCACGACATTTTTATTGAGTCCGAGTTTATTCGCATCTATGCCCAATGCGAGACCCAACAACTGTGTGATATAGACAACCGGCATTTCTATCTTGATGTTGAGCGCTTTTTCTATATCTGCCTGCTTACCATCCAGCATCATGCCGCACAAAGGGCATGCAAGCGCAACGCAATCTGCACCCGCCTTCTTCGCCGAGTCCAGTATCTTCCTCGCCATATCAAATGCTATATCTCCTCTCGTCATCATCAGTGGTCCACCGCAACATAGCGCCTTCATGTAGCTGAACGGAACAACCTCTCCGCCCAGCAGTTCAATCAACTTGTCCATCAAAACCGGGTCGTCCGGATCATCAAACGCTGTCTCCGGTGGTCGTCCTAAATAACAGCCATAATACGGTGCTACTTTCAGGTTTATCCTCTTCGTGACCTTACTTGACAATTCATCCAGCCCTATGTCGTTCACGAGTACATCCAGTACATGCTTCGCCTTTATCTTACCGTTATAATCCAGCGAGCTATCTATCCCTTTAATTTTTGTACGCAGACCTTCATCTGCCTTCAAAGCATTGTTACTACGCTCTAAATTGTAATAGCAGATACTACATGGAGTTACAATGTCCAGCCCCTTTTTCTCGGCAATCGCAAGATTCCTGGCATTTAACGCATACAATAACTCGGGATCCTCTACTTCCGCTGCGCCACAGCAGTTCCAATCCTCTACCTCCACCAGTTCCACACCTAACTTCTCAAACACCGCCCTGGTAGACATCTCCTGCTCTATTGCTGTCGCTTCGGACGGACATCCGGGGTAGTAAGCCAGTTTTTTTACGCTCATTTCTTCTTCTCTCCCATCTCCTCAAATATCTTCTTTATCACTGCCCTATCTTTCACTTTCACCGGGAACATTGCCTTCGGACCCATCTTACCTTTTTTGAACATCCGCATACCGAAATCCTTGTAATCCTTCATCATTGCCGTCATCCCGCGAATAAGAGACCCTTCCCGCTTCGGGTAATATTCCATTGCGAGACCCATGTCATATAGCCGCCCGTACTTCTCCAACTGATGCTGGAATGCCTTATCGAAGACAGGTCTCGAGCTTTCTATCTTTAACTTACCCGCTTCCGCCTCTTTCTCCGCTATTCGCCGTATTGCACTCAGCAAATCGCTAATCCTCACGTCCTGCGGGCATCGCGCCGTACACGTCTGACAGATAAGACAAACCCACAAATCCGGATTTGACAATACTTCCTCCCGCATGCCCAATAAGCTCATCTGGATGAACTTCCTCGGATTGTAACTCGGCACGAACTCCGTAATCGGGCATCCAATCGTGCACGTGCTGCACTGATAGCATGACGTGAGATGCTCTCCCCCTGGCTCTTTCATTATTTCGTACTTAAAGCCCGGGTCTAATTCCCATGTCTTTATCATCTTTCCTCGGCCCTGTCTTTTATCATTCCCTATCTTAACATCTCCTCCAACTCATCTTCTTCGTACGTAGTGAACGGTAACGGCTCCTCCACGTCTTTACCAGGCAGATACTCGAAAATCTCCTGCACCTTCTGCGAAATCACCGGATAGAATCTCGTCAGTGGAATATCCTTCGGACACGCATCTTCACAGGCGCCACAACTCACACATGTCGTACTCACGTGATAAACCCGCGTGAGATGGTAGAACAACTGACCTGCTGGTAGCCCTATCGCACCTCTCAATTCCGCTAAGTTCAACAGGTCCCCCCCGGTAGGTTTCCCCAACGGTTGTTCAAAGAAACATTCCTTGCAATAGCATACAGGACACACATCCCGACAGTTCATGCACACTATGCAGTCATGTAAAAACTCCTCCAGCGCATCCAGGCTGTTTATCTGTGGCAGTGCCTTTAACTTACTTTTCGCATCTGCCGCAATCTTCTCTTTCTCCGCCGCCCTTTCCATGGCTTTATCTTCCAGCGGTAGCTCTAAAGTGGACAACGCTTCCACACCCATATCCGTCCGCCCTGCAACCACCACGTTCTCTCCAGCACCCTTTGCTATTATAATATCACCGACATCCGCCAGCCGATTTTCACAGATCGTACAGGCTTCTCTTATCGTTATCCCTTTACCCTCCAGTTCCTTTATCTTCGCACTGTCCACATCGTCACCTATCTCTGCGTAGTGCTCGGTATATATCTGGTTCGTGTAGGTGCCCGAACAATCCACGGTTATGAGCAGTACACTCTCCTTCTCCATCTGCTTCAGCTTTACCAATTCAATCGCAGCCCTTATCTCGCACGGCTTTGCCACAATTCCTACTTTCTCCTTTATCGTCCACCCCTTCACGAGATTCGCAGCGTTTACAACGAACGAAGGTGCGAAGATGGCAGATGCTGGCGATTCTATCTTATTCGCATCCGTTACCAGCATGTAGGATACATTCTTTCCCGTTCTGTGTGGCATTATCATACAATCCACGACTCCTTTTTCGAGCAATCCTTTAAAAACTCCTTCCAAATCCGATGTTTTCAACTCTGCTCCTTTCATAGTATCTTACCTCTCAATGAATTGGGTCCCAGTTTCTTTATGTCTTCCACCAGTGACTTCATCGTATTCGCGAACTTCTCGCCTTCCGATGCACTTATCCAGTACGATTTAAACCGCTCGTCCAGCCCAAACTGCTTCAGGATTGTTCTTAATGCCGCTATCCTGCGCCTGGCATAGAAGTTCCCCTTTATATAATGACATTCCCCGGGATGACAGCCGCTAAAGAACACACCGTCCGCACCATTTAGTAACACCTTGAGCACAAACATCGGATCTAACCTCGCTGAACACATGAGTCTTATTATCCGACTGTTCGGCGGGTATTTCTTCCGTGACGTCCCTGCAAGGTCTGCTGCCGCGTATGTACACCAATTACAGGTAAACCCGACTATTTTCGGCTCAAAATCACCTTTCGCTTCTTCTCCCATTTGTCTCACCCTTACCTATACTCCTTCTTTATTTCTGTAACTACTACCTATTGCAATTCCTATTGCCTATATAAATTTTTCGATATTTGCGTGAGGTTTTCACCCGGCGCCAGTAGCCAATGGCGATACAAAGGTCGCTCTGAGCAGGGCAGGATGCCGTGGAGGGGATAGTGGTGAGGCGATAGAGAAGCGAATGAATACGATGGTTGCGGGGAGCAGAGAAGGGAAAGATGCGGAGATAATTGGCTCGTGGACGGGCGATGACATACTCCTGTATGCGGGTCTTCTACTTTGCAGTTTGCAGTTTGCACAATTCATAATCAATCTCAGGGTATATTTATTCAATTTTCTATGGTATAAATGATTTGAATGGCTGCTTACCTCCTTTTTATAAACTCTTGACGCTTACGCACCTCCAGCCCCTGGTTTAGCATCCTCAACACTATAAATGCCACCAGACAAATAGAAATTAGCAGAACAGAAATCGGTCTTGCACCTGCTATTTCCGGTACGCCACGCAAGCCATAAGAGGTAAACCGGTCGCCTATCAAGATGGACGCAGAGCGAGGGAATGGGGCGATGATCATTATGGCTGCGAACTCGCTTATCGCACGAGCCCAGCACAGGATGGCACCACTGAATATCGAAGAATGAGCGAGCGGGAAGGTAATCTTCATGAACGTTTGCCATTGCGAAGCACCCAGAGACCGTGCGACATTTTCTAAATGCGGGTCTACATTTTTAAAACCCTCGCGTGCCGCATCTACTAAAAATGGGAGACTCACGAAGAGCATTGCAACCACTATTCCTGGAAATGCGTCTATAAATGCAATTCCCAGCTTTTCAAACGGTGCCCCTATCACGCCTGAACGCATGAGCACCCCGTATAATGCAATCCCGGCAACGATGTGTGGAATAACCAGTGGAAGATCCACTATACTTTCTATAACGCTCTTTCCAATGAACACCTTTCTCGCAAGGAAATAGGCTAATGGTACGCCGAAAAGGAATGCAATCAGTGTGGAACAAATCGCAGCAGAGATGCTTATCCCTATTGCCTTCAGAACTACTGGGTCCGTTACAGCGGCAATCAACCCGGGAAAGTCTTCTGCCTGATTGTAGAACATGTTTCCAAGTGTAATACAGATGAAAGCAATGAGAAAAAACCCTAATAAAAGGGATAGAATCAATAGTTTCTCCCGCTTTAGTTTTTCCATTCCTGACCATCCCGAATGTCTTTTCAGCGCCATCGCGAAACATAATACTTTTGCTTATCTTCATCTCCGATACGCAAAACTATGCCGTTGGATATGAAAGCTCTTCGTTATTCGTCACGGATAAAATCATGTATCCATCTCTGGATCTCATCAAGATTATCTTCGTATTTCATCGCGCCTTCTAGTTCGATATCGCCGACAGAAATCTTGGGGACCTCTTCTTGCTTATGACCTTCCACGAGTATCAGATCCGGTCGCGCAATCTCATTCAGAATATCCGCAATTTCCTGTAGTTCCATTCCTTTCTTGAAGATAAACGCGGTCTCATCAGGAGAAGAAGCCACGACCACGCTCGCACCTGCTTCTCCGTGTCTCCACGTATCTTTTCCCTCTGTATCAATTGAGAACCTCTTTGGTATGTTCTTTATCGTTGCAATCTTGTATCCTTCCTTTTTCAGTTGCCTGATCAATTCCTCGATTAAAGTCGTCTTTCCGGTGTTGTGATGTCCACAGATTCCTATTAGGTTATTCATCCTCTCCTCGTCCACCTCCTGTCGAGTCTTAATAGTATCTCACTCACTATTTATTCATCTGCCAAATTAATAGATTAAAATCATATATATTTTATATTTATATTTAGCAATGACCTCTTTAGGCTTACTAATCCACGGACCAGAAGTAATAGACGAAGGCGAAGCGGGCGATGCAATCGAAACGTTAATATTAGCAGGATTTGAATTAGAAGCGGCTTTGGGGGGAATAACTGGCAAAACCGCGGTCATTGACGCTGGCTTGCAGCATGCAATAGATATAAACAAAGACATGAAACCGTCTGAAGTGATGCAATATTTCCTGGAACGAGGACTAGATTTTATCGTGCTGCTGAACCATGCAAAGACAGAAGAGAGCGGAATCATGCTTGGCGAGGGCATTCTGAGGAATTTTATGGATAGACATAGACCAGGCGCGAAGGCAAACCTTTCGGTCGTACAGTTAGAATACAGCAGCAGGCTTATTATACGATGGCTTCTGAAACAAGGGGATGCGGATACCTATAAAAGGTTGATAGAAGTTTTCTCTGAATTCAAAGAGCAAAACCCATATAAACTTGAATCAAGATGCAAAAACGAGTCGAACCTGGTGTACCGTGAGATAAGAGGCGTGCATCCCGGTGAGAAAATCGTGGTGGACGGCGTTATTATTGGAACGACTGCTCATGACGACCGTGTTACGCTGATTGCACAGGCGGGTAAGCTTGTAAACATCCGGGGCGGCACGTTGATCGTGCACAATCTTAAGAAGCTGCCACCATTAGACCTGGAGAAAGCGATGATAAAAACAGCACGCGTAATCCGAAGGACGAACCCGAAGTTCATAGGTAGCGTATCAAGTAAAGGAAGCGGCAAAAAGGTAGCAGGCTTCTTCCATACCGTTGAGACTCTGTTTCCGAGGCTGGAGGGGCAGGATGCCGATATTGCAATTGCTGTGACCATAGGTGACGATACAACCAGCATTGCCGGCGACATCTTGAAGCGATTTGGTATCCGCATGATTGGCATAACAGACGGCGATGCAGATGGGCTGATTGACGGGATAGAAAGTGGAACTCTGGATGAATATGCAAAATTCATGCCGCGTGGTTCGGTGATAATAAGGTTAAAGCCGGAAATGGACGATGTCGTAGGGGAGAGAGTAAAGACTGAGATATTTAAGGGTGACGATGAACTCGAACTGGAAGGCAATATTGAGAAGCAATTTGAGGATTTGAAGTCCAGGATAATCGAGATTGCAACGGTGGATCTTATTGGCGTGTTGACCTCTCCTGCGTGTGACAGGTGTTGAGCTTTTTTAGTCTATTCCTACCGCTCTTTCGCTTACTGACGTCACGTGCGATTCCTCGGAACCCTACCAGCTTGCCAACCCTGTTAAAGATAGGTGCAATTTAAAACTTCCTTAGGGTCATAGCCAAGCATTTTTTTTATCTGCGGACCACAACCACAATACACCACTCTAATTCTCGTAGCTATGAAACAAGAAATAAGAAATAAAAGGAGGAGGAGGAAGAGGTGGTTATGCTAACTCGAACATCCTTTCTATTGGTACTCGCGCATCCATAGCAATTTCACGAGGCACAACCACTTCATACTCCTCTTTCTCTAACGCGGCAGCTATATTCGCTAGCGTAGGCTTCTTCATCGCCCGGCAGAACGCAGCAGTAGAGACAGGATAAAAACTCTTAGCCGGTACTTTCTTTTCAAGCATGTGGATTAACCCGACCTCATCTGCTACCAGAAATTCGGTGGCGTCCATATCATTGCAAAACTTCAGCATATCACTCGTTGAACCGAGGTAATCCGCTTTATCCTGAACTTCGGGAACGCATTCCGGATGTGCAACGATTTTTGCCGCTGGATGTGCCTCTTCCGCCTTTATCAGGTCTTTTAAAGTGATTTTGTGATGCACAGGGCAAAGACCGTGGTCGGGAATAGTAATGATCTCTCTTACCGTCCTTTTAGACACATAATAGGATAAACCATAATCAGGACCAAATAAGATGGAAGAACCACCATCCAGCGTCTCTGCTATCTTTACGGCGTTCCCTGCTGTGCAGACGCAATCGGCGAATGCCTTTGTTTCTGTAAGCGAGTTCATATAGAGAAGAACTTCAGCATCAGGATTCGCCCTTTTCGCCTCAAGCAATTCCCTTTTCGATAATTGGCATGCTAAGGGGCATCTTACATCACGAACCGGGGTAATAACCTTCTTATCCTGGTTTAGTATTGCCGCAGTTTCCGCCATAAAATCTACACCACAAACAACTATAATATCAGCACTTGTCTCCATTGCTGCCTTTGTAAGCCCTGAAGAGCCACCCGTGACATCCGCGATGTCCACGACTTCCGCTCTTTCGTAGTTATGGGCGAGGATAACCGCATTTTTCGCTCGTTTTAGCCGCTCTATTTTCTCCACATATTTATCCGCATCCATCATTTCACTCACCACTATTCAGGTTGGATAAACTGCTTTTAAATGTGGTCATAGTGGACATTTTTCTGTATAATAGTAGTGAATATTCTTAAGGAGGTTACAAAGAATAAATCAAAAGGTTTATAACTTTTTTGGGGGAGGGTATTCAACTTTTTAAGAATACCTGTCTGTAATGTAATGTAATGTAATGTAATGTATGGTTTAATGGAAGGGATACTGAAACGATTTGCAAGCGGGGAAATAAGCATAGAAGAAGCGTGTAAGGAACTAAAGTTAGAAAACATAAAGAGATTGGGGGCTTTCGCGAAGATAGACCTGAACAGGACGTATAGGACGGGCATACCAGAGATTATCTTTGCGGAGGGAAAGACCAGTGCAGACGTGGCTGAAATCGCATTGGCACACGCAACGACAAAAGGCTTTGCGTTAATAAGTCGGGCAAGAGCAGAGGATGTTGAAGCGATAAAGAAGTGTAACGTGGAAGAAGAAGATTTGGTGGTGGATTTTAACGAGGTTGCGAAGACGATAATAGTAAAGAAAACGGATTATGAGTTTCCGGTGTACGGTAAAATAGGATTAATCACTGCTGGCACTGCGGATATACCGGTTGCCGAGGAGGCACGGGTGGTTGCCGAAGTTTGCGGTTGCGAAGTCGTAAAGATTTACGATGTGGGTATTGCAGGCATACATCGCCTGATGAAGCCACTTGAGGATTGTGTAACCGCCGGAGTAGCGGTGATAATCGTGGTTGCGGGTATGGAAGGGGCATTGCCCTCTTTCGTGGCGAGTCTCGTGGATATGCCTGTTATAGGTGTTCCTACGTCTGTGGGCTACGGTATTGGTGGCAAAGGAATTGCAGCACTTCTATCTATGCTCCAGAGCTGCTCGCCTGGGTTGGCAGTGGTGAATGTGGATAATGGAGTGGGTGCGGCTACGTTTGCCGCGAAATGTGTGAGGCAGAGTAAATAGAAAGGTGTATGTATCACAGAAAGAAAGCATTCATTCACCGCAACTCTTCCCGTGCTATCACCATCCGCTGTATCTCTGATGTTCCAACAGCGATACTGAGTATCTTTGCATCTCGTAGATACCGTTCCGCAGGGCATTCCGTAGTGCAGCCGAGACCGCCGTGTATCTGCACAGTATTCGTCGCGGCACGGAACGCAACTTCCGAGGCATAAAGTTTAGCCATTGACGCATACTTTGTGAACTTTGCTCCGGAATCAGCAAGATAAGCCGCTTTGTATGTGAGCCACCTTGCCGCCTCTATCTCTACTGCCATATCCGCAAGCATGAACTGCACAGCTTGGAAATTAGCGATAGGCTGCGAGAACTGCTTCCGCTCCCTCGCATACCGCTTTGAAACGTCTAAACAAGCCTCTGCAATGCCGACACCGATACCGCTCGTCGCTACTCTATCCCTATCCAGAGTAGCCATACCAATCCGAAAACCGTCTCCTTCCGCGCCAAGCAACTTCTCTACAGGCACTCGACAATCGCAGAACACCAGCCCGCCTACTATACAACCACGCATCCCCATCATATCTTTCATGTCAGTAAACGAGAATCCTTTTGTACCCTTCTCCACAATGAATGCGCTCATTCCATCCCGCTTTTTACTCCTGTCTGTGTATGCAAATACGATATAAATGTCCGCAACGGCGGTGTTCGTGATAAACGCCTTCCTTCCGTTTAGCACGTATTCATCTCCCTCTCGTACCGCGGTCGTTTCGATTGATAGGGGGTCAGACCCTGCGTAAGGCTCGGTTAAAGCAAAAGCGCCTAATTTGACACCCGTGCACAAAGGTTTGAGGTATTGCGCCTTCTGCTCCTCAGAACCCGCATAGTGTATGGGAAACATGGAGATAAGCCCTGCGGAACTTAAGAATCCAATGCTCGCACTTGCCTTTGACAGTTCCTCTAACATCACGATATAACTCATCAGAGTAGCACCGGCACCGCCGTATTCCTCCGGGAATGGTATCCCGACAAGTTTGAGCTCCGCCATCCGCCGCGCTATGTCAGAAGGGAACTTACCTTTACGGTCTATATCTGCCGCTCGTGGCATTAATTCAGTCACAGCAAACTCTCTCGCTACGCGCTGAAATGCTCGCTCTTGCTCTGTTAACGCTAATTCCATCCGCATCACCACAAACTCTACGGTAAAGATAGATTTTTATAAATGTGTTTATTTATAAAATAAAGAGAAGTAAAGATAAAAAGATTCACGTATTTGTATAAACGGAAGGTAAAATGAGCGGATACGAAGAGAAAGTAATTAAATTATTGCAGTACGCGAATCCTGCCTGAGGGCTATAAAATAAACGACGATTGGAGAAGAAAACTGATAACGTTAGTGGAAGATGCGGCAGTTAATCACCACAAGTGCCCTATCAGACATGCCTCTGCTATCTACTCGTACATGGTCTACAGACGGAAGAATACCTGCTCTATCTACTGATGGAAGACCACCGAAGTCCCATTGATTCTTTCATCCGCAATTTCAGAATTCTGGTGAACAATCGGAATCTGAACGACAATGTGAAGATACTGTATTATTTAAGCATGCCGAGGATTGCCGCTATGCGTGGTGGTTCGCAACTAGTACAAAAAGCAACTTCTATCATTCTGAACTCCAAAGCAATAGCAAAAGAGAATCGTATGAAGGTCTTTGAATTATTGCGTGATTCGGAAACGTGCTCGATTACGATTTTGACTGCGTCAGAGGAACGGTATGCAAATGGTATATCTCGCAGTTGCCAACGCAGGAGGAGCAGGGGGACGCGGTTTTACGGCTGCTTGAAAAAGGGGGGTTTTATTAATAACATCTGAAAGACTTACGGCTCTTGTTTGGAAAGGTATTGAGATTTTACTTTTGAGCTATGAAGGAGAACATGTGATGTTCGATCTTGTTCCACTTACTCGTTCCAGGAAGTAAATGACAAACGGAAATCGGAAAGCCGAGTTCGTTGGCAAGGTTCTGAAGCTCCATCTTCCAGAGCCCACACGGTAGCCATTACTACCGCCTCCATCGGCTGTGATAAGCAATTGCTGGGCATCGCGATACTCCAGTCGCCCGTGACACCATCGAAGGTCCTCCATAACCAATAGCCTCCGCTTCGGCTGCCGCCACGAGGCGACGCAACCGCTCATCAAGCACCCACTCTAACGCCTGAAACCTTTGCCTTATCATCGACTCATCATTCTTACCGTGCATGTAATTTCAATAAGTGGTGCAAAAAAAACGGGAGTGGATTACTCAAAAAATTAGAGAAATAATAAATCACGCAGAAGCCGAAAGAAAATATCTGCTATCAGATTCTAACAGGGAGGGGAGATAAAGCCAAAGGAAGTAAGGGAAAGGGAATGGATAATGGAAGCGTTAAGAGCGAGAAAGTTCTCCAATATCGAAACCTTTGAACAGGGTTTACGCCTTGTAGATTCGGCAATGAGAAGACGAGTAGAAAATTATATGTTCGCGGAAAGGGGGCAAAAATAAATAGCGTTAAATATGACTAATAAAGATCTAATCGGCCTGGGCGCTTTGAACTACGATGTACTGTACGTGGTAGAGCGAATAGCAGCGGGAGGAGAGGAAGTGGGGATAGTAGATGTGAAGAAGGTGCCGGGAGGTTCTGCAGCGAATACCATCGTGGCATTAGCGCGATTAGGTATTGATACTGGTTTCATAGGTATCATAGGAAAGGATAAAGAGGGCGAACTGATTCTGGACGAGTTCAGGAGAGAAGGCGTACAGACACGGATAAAGGAAGAGGATGGTTATACCGGTGCTGCAATTGGATTCGTGGACGTAGAAGGAGAACGTGCCTTATATATCTATGCCGGTGTGAACGATAAACTTGGCATAGCGGATATAGACATGGATTTTATAGACCGGGCGAAGTATCTCCATATGAGTTCGTTTGTAAACCGGGAACAACTGGAACTGCAGTGCGAACTGGCAAAGCGGCTAAGACTAAGACCTAAGCTCAGCTTCAGCCCGGGAATGCTCTCTTTCAAATACGAACTTGAAGATTTGACCGCAGTGATAGAGCGCAGTGAAGTGGTGTTCCTCAGTGCTGGGGAATTAAAATCGGTGGTTCGGGACGCGGACTATAAAAAAGGTGCTGAGGTTCTTTTGAATATCGGTGCTAAGATTGTTTGCGTGACGCTGGGCGATAGGGGCTGTTATGTTACCAGCACCGCAGGGGAATCACATTTGATAGATGCGTATCCGACGGATGTGGTGGATACAACAGGTGCAGGTGACGCATTCGCAGCCGGGTTCTTGTTCGAGTTGCTGCACGAAAAAGGGCTATACGAAAGTGTAAAAGCAGGTAATTTCGTGGCTTCGTGCTGTATACGAGAATACGGGGCACGAAAAGGATTGCCATACGACCTCTCTCTTTATAATGCCTCAGAGAGAGCCATCAAAAGTTGAGTGGGAAAAAACGCGCTTATAAGTATTTAAAATTTAAAACATTTTTAGCTTTTAGCATATATGACCAAACCGAATAAATTATACATAAAACTCACTTTAACGTGTTTATATGCAGTATTCCTCTTTTATCTTTCGTCATTATCCATCCCACCCGAGCCACATGCGCCTGGTTTTTTGTACGGGCTCGTGGGTATGCTCAGGAATTTGGGTCTCCAGTTCCTCCTGTATCCACTTTACCTCGCGCACCAATACCCGGACAAGTTCTTTCACCTGCTTTTATACATGGGCTTTGGACTGTTACTGAATCTAACTTTGAGGCATAGCAGTCGCTTGAGCAAGTACGCGGCACCTTTAGCTATCTTCATCGGCACTGTTTATGGCATCACAGACGAATTCCATCAATCTCTCGTGCCTTATCGAACCGCAAGTATATTTGACCTGTATACCGATTTACTGGGGTTGCTCATCGCACAACTCTTGCTGCTCTTCTATTTCCGCCTGAAAAGGTACATAAAAGCCAGATATAGGGGCTCTACACCGACCTTTGATTTAATGCTGGTTCTTATCTTTGACTTCTTAGCCCTTCTATTCGTCCTCATCCCGCCCTTTAATCAACTCCCACTTCGACTCGTCTTTGCAGTTCCAATCCTGCTGTTCCTCCCCGGTTATGCGTTAATAGCAGCGATGTTCCCGCGAAAGGACGACCTGAGTGCAATAGAGCGGTTCACATTGAGTATTGGCTTGAGTATCGCGATATTCGTCTTTGACGGTTTTGCTATCAGTGTCACGGCATGGCGGTTCCGACCCCTGCCTCTCCTGCTCACACTCTCTTTGATTACCGTTACACTCGTGCTAATCACGTTCGTCGTGCGGCTAAGAATCCCGGAAGATAACCGATACCATTTCGATTCGTCGTCAGTCTCACAATTCATAGACTCGATTCGCGAGTCAGATGAGAAGCCAGGCGAGATAGAGAAGGCGCTGATAATTGCGCTTGTCGGCTCGATAATTATCGCGAGCGGCATGCTGATTTATGCAAAGGTCACATTCGAGGAGGAAAAGTTCACCGCGTTTTATATCCTTGGTAACGGTGGTAAGGCAGAGGACTATCCACCAAGGTTGTATCTGTTAGAGCCGGGTTCCCTGATCGTGGGTATAGAGAACTACGAGCATGCTCCCACGAACTATACGCTGGAACTAAAGTTAGGTGGGTATTTACTCGTGAAACAGCAGATTCCTACACTTGTACATGGCGATAAATGGAAAGAAGCCGTTTCTTTTACGCCAAGACATGCAGGTAAGCACATGGAGCTGGAATTTCTGCTGTACAAGGGGCAATCAACCAGTACATACCGCTCGGTGCACCTGTGGATGGATTCGGTGATAGACTACGATAATCTCGCGGCATTAAGGGCATATGTACTCTCGAATCCACCGGAGATAAGGAACCCGGACATGGAATCTGAATCGGACTGGGCATTCACGGAGAGTGGAGGCTATTTCAGGGGCTTCTTCTCTAAATTCTATCGCATGGACGAGAATGCAACACTCAGCGGCTACGTAACCGATAATGTAACGGGTCTGCCGATTCCGGATGCTCTTGTGACCGTGAGAAACCACTATGGCTATGAGCGCCACAATACAACGAACGAGACTGGCTACTACGAGCAGAAAATAGTAGCAGGTCATTTCTGGACGGTCGTTACTGCGAACAGCTACAAAAAGAGCGAGACTGATTTTGAGATGGCTCCCGGGCAGAGCTTGATGGTTAACCTGACGAACGACCCGATAATGCTCTTCAACATGACGATAAAGGAGTTGACAAACCTGAGCAAGGAGATAAAGACTTTACCGGCGGAAGAAATACCGAAGAATGTATCTGCATTTATATCTGGATATGTAGTGGATAACGAGACGGAGCTACCGATAGCGAATGCAACGCTCAAAATCCGCAGTAATTATGGCATTGGCGAGTGGAATGACACGACAGACGAGAACGGGTACTACGCGATAAGTCTAATTGCCGGACCCGCAGGGATAGCGGCAGAAGCAGCAGGATACATGTCCAATATCACCCAGTATGAGGTTGACCTCACCAATGAATCCCGGGTTGATTTGAGACTGACCCCGGAGAACTCCTTCGTGGCTGGTTACATCGTTGAAAATTCGACTGGAGTCCCGATTCCTGATGCGTACTTACGGGTGAACAGCAGAGGATATAATAATTACACAAGGAGTAACGGATTTGGTTTTTACTCGCTAAAGACGATTGCGGGGCATATAAAACAGGACGTAAGCAAAGAGGATTATTTCTCGAATAGCACGGAATTCAACGTTTCCTATGGCGAGACCATAACGGTTAACATGACGATGGCTAAAATACCGCCTCCGCCACCGAAAGCAACGATTTATGGGTTTGTATCATGCAATGGTACGCGACTGCCGGCAGTAAGAGTTGCGGTAAGTGACCATAAGGGCTACGAGAAGGCAACGCTTACTGATAGCAAAGGCTACTTTGAGATAGAGACCGTACCCGGTCATCTCTGGCTGGATGTGCTTCCTGGCGTTTACCTGGGCACCACAATGGAATTCGAGCTAAAAAGCGGAGGAAGAGCTTTTTTAGACGTTGAAGTGAATGCGTTTCCTGAGAGCACCTATCAGATTGAATATCCATCAGAAACGCCAATTACGAACGGGCAGTATGGCGGGATATATCAGGACCTCGTCCTCGTCTCGAGAGAAGGACTTGCAACCCTGTCGTTCAAGGTTAGCGACTCGCACAACTCGAACAGAAGTGAAGGCTCTCTGTACAAGCAGGTATTGCTAAACGACCACGTGGTTTGGGAAGATGATGTGGCAGAGAATGAAGGCTGGCAGGAAGTTGAGATACCTCTTACGCTGGACAACGGAACGAACCGATTGACGTTGCGTGTGTATGCGAAGCAGGATACCAGCAGTTTTCCTGTAACGGTATGGTGGGATGACGTGAGGATAAAGCGATTCGAGGCGATTATGAAGCAAACCACCACTTCTTTCTATATCCACGATGCAAATGGTGGAGTGGATAACTACCCGGCTGAATTATATCTCGGCGAGCCTGCGAAGGTCATTGCGGGAATAGAGAACCAGGAGCATGAACCCGTGACTTACCTCTTACAGGTAAAACTGGGCGGGGTGTTACTCGAAACAGAAACAGTAAAGCTCGATGATGGTTCTACATGGGAGCAGCAAATATCCTTCACGCCTACTCTGATTGGACCACTGCAAAAGCTGGAGTTCCTATTATACAAAAATAAGGTGACGGAAGAGCCGTATAAAGAATTCCACCTTTGGGTCCATTCTGATATAGACTATAACAATTTAGATGTACTTAGTAAATATGTGGTGTCACCGTTACCAGAGATAGTAAACGGAGACATGGAATCATCCGGCGGCTGGATGGCGGAAAACGCAACCAACTTTACCGTGCGTCTAACAGATTCCGCATACGTTTCTCCCACTCATTCTTATGAGACCAGCTATATGTCCACGACAGCAGCACCTCAAGGTAGCTATGCGGGCATTTACCAGAACGTCACGACCTGGAACTATCCCGCCGTGGTTGTCCTGATGTTTAACGTAAAGGACTCGTGTACAGAGGATAAGAGCGGTTATTTTGCAAAACAGGTTCTTCTGGGTGAGAGAGTAATCTGGGAAGCGGATGTAGCAGGGGATGAGGGCTGGGAGCATGTTACAGTTCCTGTCACGCTGAATGCAGCCACAACCAGGTTGGTATTGCGTGTATATACGAAAGGCGAGGGTGCGGATGCGGAGTTCCCCGTAGACGTCTGGGTCTGGTGGGATGACGTGAAGACAGAAGTGATAACCGGTATTCCCGAGAGAGCAACCTCTTCTTTCTATGTGCGGGATGTGAACGGAACAGAGCAGAACTACCCAACAAAACTACATCTTGGAGAGCCAGCCGAGGTACTCGTGGGGGTAAGGAACAGCGAGCCGAAAGAGAGAAACTATGTGCTGCAGATAAAACTGGATGGCAGATTGCTTAAGACACGAACCGAATGGGTAGACCGCATGTCCAGTTGGGCGCAAAAGATTTCGTTCGTGCCTGATAAAGTGGGGGAGAACCAGAAGCTTGAGTTCTTGTTATACAGGGATTATGTAAAAGGTGAGCCATACAAGCGGTTTTATCTCTGGGTCACGACGACAGTGAACTTTGATGATTTAGTGCCGTTATTGAGATACGGGATACATCCGCATCCAAAGATAAGCGACGGCGAGATGAATTACCTCTCCGCGTGGACGACAGAGCGAACTGGTAGTTTTAGCGATGATTCAAACAGCGAAGAGTACGTATCACCTCCGCGCTCATACTGTGTTAAGCAGTACGAAGAGACAAATACAGGCGATTACATGGCACTTTCGCAGCACTTTTATGTCCCGGATTACGGCGTTGCGGTTATATCGTTTAATGTGCGTGATTCGTACACCGAGACTTCGAGAGATGCGGATAATATAACTAAGCAGGTGCTGCTCAATGGCAATGTTTTATGGGATGAGAGCGTTTCAGGCAGTAATGAAGGGTATGAGGGCTGGGTAGCAGAGGAATATGACCTGGTGGCAGATAAGTGGGAGATAAAGAACCCCTGGGTGAAATCAGGCTGGGAGCTCGTGGACATTCCGGTCTATTTGAAGGAAGGAAACAGCGAGTTGACGCTGAGGGTGTGTGCGAACGGAGCAGCGAAGGAACTACCGGTGAAGGTTTATTGGGATGACGTGAAGATAAAACCGCTGCACGAACTGGTGAAAGCGGGTGAAAATGTGAGGATGAAGCGATATGGGCGGTGATTGGTGGTACCCGGGCATCCGAACAGCTATCTAAATACAAATTATGTTATGATGGTATGGAGTTATTAGAGAACGAACGCGAACTGGTGCAGAAGCTGTGCGTGCGGATAATAGAAGAAGAAGAAGAAGCGAGAAAGAGAAAGCCGAATATCAGGCTAAAAATACTGGATATTGGGTGCGGTACGGGCAAACTGGCGCTACATTTGAGTGAGGTGACAGACGGTGAAGTGACAGCAATTGACCCGATACGCAAGAGTATAGCGCAGGCGAAGGAGAAAGCACCGTCAGATACAGTCGCGTTTGAAGTGCAATCCGCGGAGAGTCTTAATTTCGCAGATGACAGCTTCGATGTTGTTGTATCGTTGAAGGCATTACATGAGATGGGTAATCCAGCAGTGGCGTTGCGAGAAGCCCGGCGTGTACTTAAAACCACCGGTAAAATTTTTATTATTGACTGGATAGGGATAGGCGGCGTTGCCCGTACAGGAAGTCACAGGCATGCGAAGAAGTATTTCACAATGAAGCGTTTAGAGGAGATGCTATCAGAAGCAGGTTTCAGAGGCATAATAATTGAAGAGGATATTGAATTTGCATTGATGTTAGTGGAAGGTGACAAGGAAAAATAAATTATAGACACAGATTAACGCTGATTAACACTGATTAAAAGATTTACACTGTCAAAGGTAGTTAAACCACAAAAAAGAGAAATCCGTGAAATCCGTGTAAATCCGTGTCTCAAATAGAAGGAAGGTATTTGTATAGCTACATAAAAAACCACAAGATTTCACAAGATTAACACAAGAAATTATAATTATTTTAGAATAAAGTAGCCAATAGTGTACTAAAACTATGTTAATTTTATTCTTTTTCTCGTGAAATAAACCCATTCTGGGTTTTAGAAGAAACCCGTAGGGTTTCCTGTGGACGTGGGCAGAGCCCACGATGTGTAATCGCTGATCGGTTCATGATAT
>JBAQFZ010000055.1:0-5986 GCA_049287525.1 Halobacteriota archaeon
TTATAAACTAGGAAGAAAGAAAAAGGAAGTACCAAAAAGTGTGTAGGTAGAGTGAAACAGAAGTATTGGTAAAGTTCAATTATATTTTATATTTCCCCGTTCTGTATTGTGCAACAACTTTATTATTAATTTATGATTTTGATGAAGTAAAATTTGGCAAAATGAAAGCCCTGCTAAGCGTGTTCAACAAAGATAAAGTGATAGAATTCGCAAAAGCACTAAATGAGCTTGGAATAGAGGTAATTGCAACTGAAGGCACCGCGAAGGAGCTTTTGAAAAGCGGAATCTCTGTGACAAAAGTATCCGCGTTCACAGGATTTAAAGAAATGCTCGACGGCAAGGTAAAAACCCTGCATCCGAGAATTCATGCAGGTATCGCAACCACAGAGATAGGAATCGTTGCTGTAAACCTCATACCTTTCGACCTTTCGACCAAAAATCCTCTCAATAACATGGACATCGGCGGTGTTGCAATGCTTCGCTCGGGGATAAAGAATTTTGAACACGTTGCGGTCATCGTAAATCCCGCGAGATATGATGCGATAACTGCGGAGCTTGGAAAAGAAGGGGAACTTTCGCATGATACCACGTTAGACCTCGCACGTGAGGCATCAAGCTATATATTGGCATACGAATCAAAGATTGATATGGTATTAAAGAAGATGAAATAGGATGGATATAAAGGTGGTAGGAGTAGATGATTGAAGATGTCGGATAAGCGTGGGGAGATAAGGGAGAAGAGTATAGAAATTCTTAAAAGTCATGGGTATACGGTGGATGCCTCGTATGAAGGAACGGGGCATGTCAGGATTTATCGGGAAGAGCAGAACGGCGATAAATTCGCACTAGCCAAGGTGGACATCGTGGGGTTAAAAAAGGGGACTATACAGGTAGTTGTCGCGATAGAGGAAGATGATACGCCGAAGACAATACTGGGCAATGTAGCCGTTGTGGACATGGCGAATGCTTGTTTAACCCGTGCATTGGGCTCAGATAAGAGTATGGTACCATTGAACGGAGTTGTTCTCTTTATTGTCACGCCGGTGAGAAAAGAAGCGGCAAAAGAACGAGCGTTAATCGCGATGCTGAGAGATAGTTACAATTTTATGGAAGGCAACCTGCGCGATTTTATTGTAACTGATGTAGACGCATTTGAGAATGAACTGAGAGAGCTGGAGTTGTATACGGTGTGACTGAACGTTGAACGTGGGCGCCAAAATTATGAAGTCGGAACTTGCAGAATTAGAAGATCGGGTAGGATATCGGTTCAAGAACATCGCACTTCTGGAAGAGGCAATCACCACAAGTTCGTTTGCTCCTGGTTACCCCAATTATCAAAGGCTCGAATTCCTCGGCGACCGTGTAGTCAGCCTGATACTGGCAGAGAAACTTATCGTGTCAGAAACACTGGACGAAGGTAAAATGACCTTTTTGAAGTCCGAACTGGAAAAGAACAAGCAATTGGCGAATTTCGGAGTGACGATAGGACTCAGAAGTTACATTCGTGCTGGTAAGAAGAGAGAGGAAATAAGTGAAAAAGTAATCGCGGATGTGTTCGAAGCAATTTGCGGTGCTATATATCTGGATAGTGAGGAATCAGCCGGACTAAAAGAAGTGGAACGATTTCTACAGCGATTTGACATTTCAGAACGGATAAAACAGGAAATGCGTACCGCAGGTAACTTCCTACCGATTAGAAACCAGTTTGAGAATAAGTTTCGGGAAATAAATCGTTGCAACCCGGGAATAGCATTTATTTGGAGTTCTGCGGGAGAATCGCACCATAAACGCTGGAGAATAGATGAATGCACGATTACAGCTTCTGACACTGACGAATATGTACCTCTAAAGGGGATTAAGGGTGATAAGTGGTTTGATAGCAAAAAGGACGCCGAAAAGGATGTAATTACACAGGCGTACAGATACATGGAAGAAAGGGGCTGGAACCTGAAAGGCTCTTAATCTAGTGATCGCGTGAGCAGCAGAGCAGGTACGTCTAATCTCTCCTCTTCTTTCCTTTTACTTCTGACACCGCTTCTCCATCCGTAAACAATATCTTCAACGCATCACCAACCGAAATATCATCCACGCTCCTTACCACTTTACCATCAGGTCGGGAGCAGATGCTATAACCCCGCTTGAGGATAGCCAGAGGACTTAATGCGTCCAGTTTGCCTATAATACCATGTAGACTCTTCCTATACAACGCCCCGCGATGCGTAATCTCTGCGTGCATATTCCGCTTTAGTTCGTCCACCGTCTGCCTGTACTGATTTATCCGCTCTGTTGGCTTTCTAAATAAAACACTTTTCTCTATGCTCTCTAACCTCTGCCGGTGTACCTCAATGGTGTTAAACATATTTTGCCGCAGCCTCAACGCCAGCGAACTCAAATTACGCTCTATCTCTCGCTTATCCGGTACAATAAGCTCACCCGCTTCCGAGGGTGTCGCAGCTCGTCTGTCCGCCACGAAATCCGCGATAGTAAAGTCGGTCTCGTGACCCACTGCGGAAACAAGGGGTATTTCCGATGAGAAAATCGCTCTTGCTACTTCTTCTTCATTAAACGCCCATAACTCTTCGATTGAACCCCCACCTCGACCCAGCACCAGCACATCTATCCGCTCAAACACCTTATTAGCGCGGTTCATCAGTCGAATAGCAGTTATGATTTGTGATGGCGCTTCTCCGCCCTGGACTACCACAGGCGCCAGTAGAATATGGACATGTGGATACCGTCTGCGGGTAATATTCAAGAGGTCGCGAATCGCGGCACCGGTTGGCGAGGTGATAACGCCAATCGTACGAGGGAAAGCGGGTAGCGGCTTCTTATGTGCGACATCAAACAAACCTTCTCCTTTCAACTTCTTCTTTAACTGCTCAAATGCGAGATATAACGCGCCTATTCCTGTTTCCTGCACCTCCTCGGCATATAATTGATAGGTTCCCTTTTTCTCGTACACGTTTATACGACCCCGAACTATCACGCTCATCCCATCCTCAAGTGCAAATTTCAGTGAGGCACTCCGGTGGCGGAACATCACACACCGTAACTCCGAATATTCATCCTTGAGCGTGAAGTATAAATGCCCGGAAGTCGGCTGGCTGAGATTGGAAATCTCACCTTTTACATGTACGTCCTGTAAAAGCTTGTCTTCGGCTAATCGCTGTATTACATGCCGTGTAATTTCATGTACGGTGTATACATGCGCTGTCTCTTCTTCTACTTCCTCTTCGCCTACCACTTCTACTACTTTCTCTTCTACCGCTTCCTTTGCCTCGTTTATTACCGGTCTTTCTCTTTCTCTTTCTCTTTCGACATCTGACTTATTATCTTCTTTCTTTTCTTCTAGTCCTCTTCCTCTTTTCTTTAAATGCAAGAAATCTAGCAGTGTAACTTTTTGCTTCTCCATTTATGCCTCGTTCCCGGTGTCTATTTAGCATGTACAAACACAAGAATCAATTCAAATCCTCTGTCTCCATTTCCACCTCTTATTTTTCCCTATCAGCTTGCTTATCTCATCACTGGTCACCATTCCAAGCACCATTCTATCAAGGTCTATCACGGGCAGTGCCGAGATGTTATACTTATCCAACTTCCTTATCACAAGCTCCAGAGGCTCTTCTAAATCCGTTGTCACCACTTTCCGCGTCATTATCGCCGACAAACTCTCATGGCGCTTCGCCACTGCCGTGGATATATCCCAGGCGGTTACTATACCCACGAGTCTACCTTCTGTCGCCACCACAGGTACATGCGTAAACTGACTCTCCAGTATCAATTTCGCAGCATCTGCTATCGTTGCCCTTTCGCTTATCGTTTTCACTTCCTTTATCATCACATCTTTCACCAGCGGCAGCTCTTTTGTCTGTTTCATTGGTTTACACACGGTATCTGTTGGCAATCGCTCTACCGGCAGCGACAATAAAAAATCGCCACTTTCTACCTGACTCTTCAACTCCGCTGCTACTTTTCTCGCCATGAAAAAACTGGAAAGAGGCGAAGTAGGCACTTCTTTACCGCCTATGTCTATCATTCCGGATTTCAACTCCTCGTATGTTACGCTTCTCAATACCGGACGGTCCCGACGGCAAACGCCGTAATCCAGCACTTCTGTAACAATATCGGCATCACTTACCGCGGTCTCCTTCGCTATTCGCTCGTTCAGTACCGGTATCGGTATTCCCACGCCAACATAAAGCGATATGCCATAGCCATAGAAACAGGCACCTTTGATGTATTCAGAACTCATATCCTTCATGTTACCTGTGACCATCAATGTACCCAGGCGATTTTTCGGGTCGTGCTGCGTCCCCATGCCCACTACATACCCGTGAGAGCCGCAAAGGAATATCCGCGTCCCCGTGCCTATGGTCACGAAATTCGGGTCGTTTACAAGAGGAGAGAGAGTACCAGCACCGGAATAATTCGCATTACGGTAATTAGGCAGTAGCGTACCCATGTAGGTGTATAATGTCCTTTCTGACGAGTTTGATGCAACATTATATCTTTGATATGAATTCCTGGGATTTAGCATAATCGCCTGATTCAAATCGTCAAGCGTGATAGTCGTTTCTACCTCTTTACGCGGATAACAATCAGTGGAATCACTGGTAGCTCTCATATCTATCTGTTCACCCGCCACAAAATCCGCTATTACATGCCCGCCGCCATATTCATACGCTCTATCTTCGGATAATTGCGTTGCACCCAGGTAAGCATCAACCGCGGCAATTCCTGTATACGCTTCCACGTTGTTAAGCCAAACTTTTTGCATCTTTATCGGCGGGTCGGCATGACCGAAGTTGAGGAACACACCTGAGGAGCACATGGGACCAAAAGTCCCGGTGGTGACCACATCTACTTCCTTCGCTGCGCCTTCCGCACCCAGTTCTCCTACTATTTCACTCATACGGTCCGCGGTAACTACACACACACTGCCATCCCGGATCTTATCGTTTATCTCGTCTATGCTCTTCTCTATCCTTGCCATACATAGAGGATACGGAAGTAAACTTTTAAAAATAGTATGGTTTGATACGAAGTTTTCAACCGTGCATCGCCATATCAACCAGATATTTCACCATGCTCGCATGTTCTATCGAGCTGAGGATGACAAAAGCTTCATCTACTGTGGCTCCACGTGCAAATGTACCATGTCCACGTAACACTATCCCCTTATGGTTACGAAGTGCGCGGGCTGCATTCCGTGCCAACTCCGCCGAACCGATCCCACCTGTCACCACGGGTATTTCATGCAGGAAATATATGCTTTCGGAATCTTCCGGCACTATATGCTCCTCGTGCAGCATTGACTCTACCACCGCATATCTTGAATGCCCGTGCAAAATAGCAAGCGCAGAAGTCGCCTTATAAATCGCCCGGTGGACGTTCACCTCCGTAGAGGCAATTACATCCAGCTCGTCAGGCGTTGCGGGGTCTACGGGGACTGTAACAATCTGCCCCTCCAGTTCATCGAGCATACTGCCTGTCGTGCTAATAAGCATCTGGTCGCCTACACGCTTGCTGACGTTACCAAAATGCGAGTGTGCAAGCCCTGCGGCAACTATCTTCTTACCGTATTTTATTAATTCTTGCATCTCTCTCTACCACTCTCTAACCTGAATTTGATAGTTAAATCTATTTATCATCTGTACTACTAGTATCCTCTCCAAATTGATTGGTAATGGAGAGAAGACACACTACTTCCATCGTTAGCCTCAAGTTGAACAAACTGCCCAGTTATATACACATTTGCAATATCTGTATTTGTATAGCTACATAAAAAACCACAAGATTTCACAAGATTAACACAAGAAATCATAATTATTTTGGAATAAAGTAGCCAATAGTGTACAGAAACTATGTTAATTTTATTCTTTTTCTCGTGAAATAAACCCATTCTGGGTTTTAGAAGAAACCCGTAGGGTTTCCTGTGGACGTGGGCAGAGCCCACGATGTGTAATCGCTGATCGGTTCATGATAT
>JBAQFZ010000056.1:0-3332 GCA_049287525.1 Halobacteriota archaeon
TCACCCATGCTTATTTTAATGCTTTTCTTCCCCAAAGCCTCTCTTATTTCAGTGTAGGTCTTGTGCTCTTCGTATCTCAGAGTTCCAATATACATGATGACATCCATGCTAAAGATCTTGCGGGGAATTTTGAGCCACAGAAAGGACATCTGTCCATACTGCTAACGGCTTCTATAACTTGTTCCATAGGTATAAAATAGTGGTTATTATAAAAGAGTTGTGGCTGAAACTATGGAGGATACCATCTGAATCCCGATGTTGCACATACCAAGGATCTGGTCAGAGGACTGCTTATAAATGAGAAGAGATATAGATACAGATACAGGGCATGCCCATGCAGATTAGCTTCTGGCGATAAAGAGGAAGACCTTGATATTATGTGTCCATGCGATTATAGAGATCAGGATATAGAGGAATACGGCGCCTGCTATTGCGGACTCTATGTGTCAGAGAGTGTTTTTGAAGGCGAAAAAGGAAAGGTTTGAGCGGTTTGTATAGCATTGGTACAAGGGTTCTGTGGAAAAGATTGTAATTGAAAAATGGCAGAAGAACGCAAAAAAGCAGTAACCGATGCAGGTTATGGCGTGATCAATGAAAAAGTCACGCTGAAAATCGGGGGTATGACCTGCGCGATGTGCGTCAAAACAATTGAAACCGCCATGAATAGATTGAATGGAATCGCCGGTGTTATTGTTAATCTCGGTGCTGAGAAGGCGTATGTCACCTACAACCCAAAAATGACCACAGTGACTGACATGAAAAGAGCCATTGAAGAAGCGGGCTACCAATATCTTGGCGTAGAGGGAGAAGAGGCAGAAGATTTAGAAGCAGCAGCAAGGGAGAAAGACTTAAGAGCAAAACGCAGCAGGTTTATTGTCGGATTTGCCGTAGGTATCCCCTTAATGGTTCTTATGTATGTTCCAGTCGCCGGATTTCCTTTTTCAATGGCGTATTTTATGCTGGTCGTTTCAGCTCCTGCCTTTATCTATGTAAGCCGTCCGATATTCAGCGCCGCCTATCGGTCTCTTAAAAATCGTAATCTCAACATGGATGTGATGTATTCAATGGGTATAGGAGTAGCATTTGTATCAAGCCTTCTGGGTACTTCTGGTATACTTCCAGAAGATTTTCTGTTTTATGATACTGCGGTTATTCTTGCCTCATTTCTTATGATAGGGCGGTACTTAGAGGCAAGAGCAAAAGGAAGAACCTCAGAAGCGATAAAAAAATTAGTCGGCTTACAACCAAAAACTGCTACTGTTGTTCGTGATAACCGCGAAATTGAAATACCAATAGAGGATGTTCAAGTAGAGGATATAGTGTTGGTTAAACCGGGAGAAAAAATCCCGGTAGATGGTGAAGTTGTTGATGGTGAGAGCTATGTAGATGAATCAATGATTACAGGAGAGCCCATTCCAGTTCTTAAGAGGAAAGGTGATGACGTTGTCGGTGGAACGCTGAACAAAAACAGTGTAATCGAATTCAGAGCAACAAAAATAGGGAAAGATACCGTATTATCGCAAATAATAAGCCTTGTGGAATCCGCTCAGGGCTCAAGACCTCCTGTTCAGAGGATTGCTGATAAAGCTGTGAGTTATTTCATTCCAACGGTATTAACCATCGCAATTCTTTCCTTTGTTGCATGGTATCTCATTTTAGGCAATACGCTGCTTTTTGCCCTTACAGCCTTGATTTCTGTCCTTGTTATCGCATGTCCTTGCGCTCTTGGGCTTGCTACTCCCACTGCGGTAACGGTAGGCATTGGTCGTGGAGCGGAACTCGGCGTTCTCATTAAGAACGGGGAAGCTCTTGAAATATCTGAGAAACTTACCACGATAGTATTTGATAAAACCGGAACGCTTACCAGGGGAAAACCGGAAGTTATTGATATAATCGGTAGTGGGATTGAGGATAGAGAGTTGCTAAGGCTGACAGCAAGTGTTGAGAAGAATTCACAGCATCCTCTTGCAGAGGCTATCATGAGAAAAGCACAGGCGAAAGGTATTGAGCTTGAGGAGAGCGAGGCTTTTGACACCTTTGGAGGAAAAGGAGTAATAGCAAAAGTTGGGAGGAAAGAGGTGCTTATAGGAAATAGAATACTTTTTAGTGATAGGAATATTTCATACCAAAAGGTTGAGGAAAAGATAGTTAAACTTGAAGAGGAAGGAAAGACGGTAATACTCATCGCTATTGATAATGAAATAGGTGGTATAATCGCTATCGCTGACACATTAAAAGAAAGAACAAAAGATGCAATTAAAGAGTTCAAAAAGATGAACCGAAACGTAGTCATGATTACAGGTGATAATGCAAGAACTGCACATGCAATCGCAAAGCAAATTGGGATTGAGAACGTGTTAGCTGAGGTCTTACCGCAGGATAAAGCGAACGAAGTAAAGAAACTGCAAGAAAAAGGCGAGGTGGTTGCTTTCGTGGGCGATGGCATCAACGATGCACCAGCACTTGCACAGGCTGACGTGGGCATTGCGATAGGCAGCGGTACGGATGTAGCAATAGAGAGCGGTGAGATAGTACTTATAAAAGACGATCTTATGGACGCGGTTGCATCGGTGCAATTGAGTAAGAAAGTGATGTCGAGGATAAAGCAGAACCTGTTCTGGGCTTTTGCATATAATACTGCTCTCATTCCTGTTGCGGCGGGAATACTATTTCCGTTTTTCGGAATTACTTTTAAACCAGAACTCGCGGGGCTTGCAATGGCTATGAGTTCCGTGACGGTGGTAAGTCTTTCTCTGATGTTGAAAAGATATATGCCACCGGCAAAGAAAGGTGGGAAAAAAACAAAAGGAGGTGAATAAGAAGATGGCAATAGATCCAGTTTGTAAGATGGAAGTGGACGAGAAGACGGCGAGGTTTAAGACCGAGTATAAAGGAGAAACATATTACTTCTGCGCACCGGGCTGCAAAAAGGCATTTGAGGAGAAGCCTGAAGAGTATATTGGATGGGCATAAGGACTGCGAACTGCATACACCATGTTATATGACTCGAAGGGCAAGGTTGCGAACATTGTCCAAAAGCCATTCTAAATTCTAAACGTAAGTTATTTATGTATTCTCATTTATCTAAAAGTTATGAGGTAAAAATGACTGGGAAGTTTCACCTAAAGGGTGGTATATACGAAGTAAGTTTCGGATATCATTCCAAAATGAGAGAATATACGACATTAATGTCTGATATACCGAAGATAAGCAAAATTCACTCGCTTCGCTCGTTCATTTTGCTTATCGTGTCCGCGGGGCTACGCCCCGTGATAGTCTCGTTCACTCGCTCCGCTCGTGAACTTCGCCTATCAACGGGGTATACGAAATCC
>JBAQFZ010000057.1:0-14760 GCA_049287525.1 Halobacteriota archaeon
CATTTCTTGCAACGAAGGCCCGTCAGCGTCATTTATCCCGCGTTTTCTAAGCCGGTTCAGGAAGATCCACAGCTCCAGCAGGTATCGCAGGCATCCCCAATCGTAGGAATGAATCATAGTCAAAAACACTCGATTGCCCTCCTGCGCCGGATAGTGCGCGGGCTTTCTCTTTGATGTGATTTACCGTCATACAATGACAGAAGTGAGTCATCTTTATATAGGATATGCTTCATATTGAGTGTGGCTCCCACAAGTTTTAATGAAAATAGGGTTATGTTATTTATGTGAGGAAACTACTCTGGATTTTAGAGCTTGGTATATACTCTATAACCCTGACCCTGCGTTCGCTCCGCATCAATTATTATCCCCACCCAACCATATATATCTAACAGGTGCATCCGGATATCTTCACCCCAGGAACATACCTCATCATAGTTCTCCTCTGTCTTACTTACTACTGATGCCCCTCTTACGGTCAAACACATAAACCCTTACTGAGCCTTTCAGGTAAGCCCTTACAGGGCTTGCGGGGTCGTGGGGCAGAGCCCGCGATTTCGGGGTCAACGGGGCGGAGCCCCGTTATTCGAGGTCAAAATCAACTGGGCTGCGCTGTATTTCGCCTTGCAGAAAAAGATAACCTCCGCGAGGTCGAAATCAACGAGGTCAACAAGATGCTGTCCTACAAGTACGATAGCCGCGGCTTCTTCACATATGAGTGCGAACACTGTGGAATCACAAAAAAAAAAAGTTGTATGTATTTGGATGTTTAGCTGCTAGGATTCAAGATGCAGGATACAGGTTTGATGAGAAGAAAACAGAGAATAGAAAACAGAACGGGTGATGAAATAAGTCGTGTTTCGATTAAAAGGCTAAGTTTTGCGAGAGCTGCCGAGTTGACAGGGCTGAGCAGAGATAATTTATCATTTTTAATGGATACGCTTGGGATAGAATACGAGTTCCTTTCAGAAGAGGATGTAAAAGAGGAGAGAGATTCTGTCGATAGATTGGTGCAGGAGTTAAAAAGGATACGGTGTATCATGACGTTGAAACGCTAATAGGCAAATCATTTATTGAAGTAGAAGAGAGACCAGAAGTTTTATTCAGACAATTGGCTCTTCACCGATTCAGAATGAAGAAGGAAGTATTTTTAAGAATTATTGAATAACCAATATCCATTAATCTGCTTTTACGCGCTTTGAGAACTCTACGGTTAATCTGACACTATCAAGTTAATCGAAAATGAAAAAAACGAATCGTTTTAATTTTTTCCGGATTATCCGTTCTTGCGCTTGTATCTGAAGTACAGGAACAGACCTAAAATTGATAGGGCTGGTAATGCGATAGTCGCGAATTCGGGAACCTGATAATCCCATTGATAAGCTTACTTACACGCTGCTGCCGGTGTTGCAAACACCACCATCACCGAAAACAGTAAGTACCAGCCCCGCAATCACCAATAATACCCCTACCGTTTTCGTCTTCATACTTCAAACCTATTCCTGCTTCTCGAATACCATTTTACAATGTCGCGAAGAACCGCTTATTCTCCCCCTTCGGAAAAACAAAAAAATAACGAGCCGCTAAAAAAAAAGAAGCCGGCTCTCACATTTTTTAAGATTATTCATTCTTGCGTTTGTATCTGAAGTACAGGAACAGTCCTAATATTGACAATGCTGGCAATGCGATTGTTGTGAATTCCGGGACATTGATAGATCTTGTACATGATGCGAAATCATACCCTGCTGAAGCATTAAATTGATTTCCAGCGTTGTCATATACAGTTACCTGTCCCTCTTCTGTTCCTTTCACCTCGAGTGTGAAGGTATAATTGCTTGGTGATGTTGCAGTATAGTTGCCCCCCACAAGAGCATTATTTGTCCAACTGGTATTAACTCCATTACCAGTAATTCTTGCATAAAGATTTGCATTGCTAGTCATAACACATATATGACGACCATGTGAGCTGCCCATCGCAACATAATCAATATTATATGTCACTGCATCAGTAGAGGTCACAGTAGAACCATCCAATGGATTAATTATTGGATTCGCTACTATATTTACATTTGCCGGATACGCCACCGCAACCCCCGTCATCGCCGTCATTGCCACAACACTCACCAAAAGCGCCACCATTATTTTACTTATGCTCATTTTTTTTCTTTTCACCTCCTATTTTTTTTTAATATCTTTAGCTTATCCCTTCTTCCCTTCCCTTATGTTAGGGATTAAGCATAAGAAGTAAAAGGTACCTCACTATATATTACCTTTTCGGTTTCTCTCCATCCGTTTCCACAGCAACCAGCATTTATAAACTGAGTTCGGAGTGCTTCAAAGACGCATAGTTTCGCATAGAACGTTCTAAAAACTGGTTCGCATAGTGCAAACAAAATTTGAATACGTGCTTAATTTTTTTAGAAGCAAGAGGTACTCTTTTATATAGAATTACCAGCCCCAATTTTTCCATGCTTCACAACACGGTAAAAAAAAAAAGCGGTAGCGGGCAGCGAAGTACAGGCGGTATGGATGGGGCACATGGGTATCGGTTCCGTAGCGTTGGGTAGTGTGGTTGCTATATAAATAGCATCTTTCGCATACTATCAGTAAGTATAAATTCTATTGGCTATTGTCATTCCAGTAATAAATTGTAATTAATAAACCACGAGATTTCACAAGATTAACACAAGAAAATGATGCCCGGATTCATGATGCAGGATACAAGTTTAGGGATGTATCATGCATCTTGCATCTTGCATCTTGTATCATGCATCTTGCATCTTGTATCATGCATCTTCAATTGTTTTCTCGTGAAACAAAACCCTTTCCGGGTTTTAGAAGAAACCCGTAGGGTTTCCTGTGGACGTGGGCAGAGCCCACGATGTGTAATCTTGTGGTTATAAAAAGGAGCTAAACAAATACAAATACTAATCTATGCACAAGAAGTATTTACACACACCGTTAGAGAAGGGAGAAATAACCGCCTTGAACTTAGGTGACCTCGTCTATCTCAGCGGTGACGTATATACCGCGAGAGACAGAGCGCATCAACGAATCTTAGATTACGCAAGTAAAGGAAAGGAGATACCAGTAAAAAACTGCGCGGTAATCTACCATTGCGGTCCGCTTGTGCGCCTGCGAGAAGATGGCGAATGGGAGATAATAGCTGCGGGTCCCACCACCAGTGCAAGAATGAACGAAGCGACACCGAAAGTACTGGAAAAGCTGCGGATTCGTGCTATAATAGGAAAAGGTGGTATGGACGCCTCTACACGAGCTGCAATGCGTGACTATGGCTGCGTGTATCTCGCGATGACCGGCGGTGCGGCTGTCTTAGCGGCTACCCGTATAGAGAGAGTGGAAAACGTACATTGGACAGACCTCGGAATGGCAGAAGCGGTCTGGCATCTCCGGGTTGCGGAGTTCGGGCCGCTCGTGGTCGGTATAGATGCACGTGGTAATAGCCTTTATGTGCGTATACACGAAGCCGCAAAGTAAGCTAAGCGAAAAGGTTATGCCCTGCTTGATTTTTTTACTCGGCTAACCAACTACAAAATATGACGGGGTAGAAGAAGAGAAAGATGGCAGAAGAAGAAGAGGAAGAAGAAATGGATGTGGAAAGGACATTTGAGGATGCGATGAAGCGGTTGGAGAGTATAGTAGTGATGCTGGGAGAAGGTAAACTCTCGCTTGAAGAGTCATTGAAGATCTTCGAGGAGGGCATGGGGCTGTGCGAATTTTGCAACAAGGCGTTAGACGAAGCGGAGTTCAAAGTGGAGAAGTTGATGGAGCAGGAAGGCGGAAAGATAGGCGTGGAAGAATTCAAAGTCGAAGAGTAAAAGTTCGACTGAACGCTCAGACGCGATAATAAAGCAGCAGTAACTTCTTTATTGCTGCTTTAAACTCAGCTAAACTGCCTTCGTTCTTTATAACTATGGAAGCTTTCTGCATCGCTTCTCCCAGCCCCCAGCCATTCTCACGTGCCTCTCGCTTTTTGAACTCATCAAGGCTCAATGAATTGTCTACTCTTCCTCGTGATAAAATCCGTTCATATCTGATAGTCAAAGGCGCTTCGATATTCACCAGCAGGAACTCATCACCGAATTCCTCTTTTAACGTTTCTACTTCGGCTATACCCCTGATGCCATCCACCACCACGATTCCCTTCTCTATCTCTTTTATGCGTGGTATGCACCGCTTTGCGACCGCATCCCGCCCTTCCTTCTCGCGCAGTTCTGTTGCTACTCTGCCTGCGGTTTCATCGTTCAAAGGCAGCCCGCGCCTTCTTAACTCCGCCCTTATCTCTTCCCCCATTACGACAACCGGAATGCCCATCTCCGCTGCGATTGACGCCGCTTCCGACTTACCCGCTGCGGGTGCACCGACAAAAGCTAATACCGGTATCTCTCGCGCAGCCACTTCTCAGCCGCTCCCCTCGCCAGTCGCCGTTCAAGCGCCGCATAGAATACATTTATCACGCACAGTAACTCACCTTTGTGTATCATACCATCAAATAACGCGTGAAAAATAACCTTATCAAGAACCCTCTTCTCTTCTACACTCTTCGGCATCCCTGCACAGGCAAGCGAAGTGACAACACCCAGTGCATGTCGCATTACGGGGCATGGTAGAACTATTGACTTCGGTGGCACCTCTACCGTATCTATTCTTATATTTGTGAGTTCATTCTTCCGCACTTCTTTATCCTCATTCGCTATGAGCATCTCCCACTCGCCATGCGAACCGATGGAGAATCCGTAGCTGAACGCCTCTGCCTCCTGTCGCGTGATTTCACCACCTATTTTATCCTTCCAGTAAACGAGTGCTATCTTTGTCATGTTCTCTGATTTGATTTAATCATTAAAAATCCTTTCCCAATCGCGCCAGTCGCTCATCCCAATACGAATCCATCATCCCGGATTCCGCGGAATCCTCGAATATAATCTCAGTTCGCGCCATTTTGGTAATCCGCCCGGTATGATTCAATGTCACACTCTGCCACTCGTTCTCCGTTAACCCCCGGCTAATCGCATCTTCTATGTGTTCACGATTCAACACGAGCTTTTTATCTCCTCTTAGCCGTATCAGAGCTCCGAAATGTACATAACTGCCATTTCTGCTGCGGTTATCGCCACAAACGGCTTTTGCAATAAGCAAGTTTGCAGGCACCGCCTCGATAAACACGCTTACCATTAAAAGAAATCACCCACCCGTTCTATCGCTCTTGCAAGAAGTTCTGCGCTTTTATCCAGGTCGTTCATGCTTAACAACTCCACAGGTGAGTGGATATACCGTGTGGGTACACCGATTACACCGGTAGGTATGCCGCTTCTTGTAAGCAGAATTGAGGCGGCATCGGTCATTCCACCCTCGGACACACAGAGCTGATAATTTATATTGTGACGCGATGCTGTATCCTTAAGCCATCTCAGCACGGACGGCGGTGTGATTATACCGCGACCCGCGGCATCGGATACTGTAATTACCGGTCCTTTGTCTAACTCAACCGCAGCATCTTTCTTCTCTATTCCGGGATGACCACCCGCAATGTCTACATCAATAGCAACTGCCACATCAGGATTAAGCCCAAAAGCGGAAGTACGTGCGCCTTTTAACCCGACTTCTTCCTGCACCGTGCCTACGGCATATACCTCGAACTCGGTACTTGTCCGTTTCAGTGCTTCTATCAATATCGCAACACCAGCACGGTTGTCAAAAGCTTTACCTGTGACCCGTTCGTTCTTGAGCACCGCGAAATTACGCTCTACTGTGACTGGCGTGCCGATTGCGATGCCCCATTGCTCTACCTCTTCTCTATTGCTTGCACCCACGTCTATGAACATATCTTCCATCTTTACCGGCTTCTCACGCTCCTCCTTCTTCATTCGATGCGGTGGTTTCGAGCCTATAACTCCGGTCACCGCATCTCCAGTGTCCGTATGCAAGACCACCCTTTGATTGAGCAATGTCTGGTCAAACCAGCCACCGATGGCTGAGAATCGCAAAAAACCACCGTCTTCTATATACTTTACCATCAGCCCTATCTCGTCCAGGTGCGCTGCGATCATCACAGAAGGTCTTTTACCTCGTTTCGTGGCTATCAAATTCCCTATCCGGTCCGTTTTTATCTCGTCCACATACGCGCTTATCTCTCTTTCTACTATCGCTCTTATCGCACCTTCGTAGCCCGAAATGCCGTTTGCCTCTGATAAGTTCGCCAATAAGTTCTTTAGTTCGGTCATAAATATTATCCTCACGTTACAACTAAATCAAATCAGTATCTATATAATAATAAATTACAGCTCCACGCCTAACGTGATTTTATCTAAGTGCAGCTTAATTCCGTGCGCATGAAGATCTAGCTCCACCGTTCCCGTTGTATCGTTGACCGTGACGTTATAGTAAGAAGCATTCAATAATGTCTTTTTAAATGTCTTATTGAACCAGTTCCCGCAGGCACGGGGACAGCTTGAATTGATTAGTATCGTCAGGTTCGGGTAATATAACGAGTCAGAAACGCGTTCACGGTTCATGAGGCGTAATCTTATGAGTGCGAACCCACCTGCTATCCCGGATACATCCGCACCGGTCAGATTTACCAGTGTTAAGTTTATTCCCATACTGTCATTCGATACATCCTTCGGTATGAGATTAAAAGGACCCTGAACTAACTCGCCGTTCTCCTTCTCCTGGCGCTTCATCACCGCCCCGTTTTCGTATGTAATGGCATAATCAGGGAGATAATGATAACTGCTGTTATATCTGATAATACCCGCTGATTTTGCTAAGGTTACATTTTCACGCTTATAATGAATGCTTACGTTTATTAATTTGGGTGTTTCCTGTGAGTTCTCGGTCTTCAGTTCTGCACGGAATTGCACATAGCGATGCCCATTAGACACCGTGTACAAATCCGGTAGGGGAAACGAATTAAGCCCGTTCTTCCCGGATTCTATTCCATAGCACTTATTCCATTCCGTGGCAGTGGCAGTTCTCATCTCCGGGTACATGTCGGTTCTGACTTTCAGGATTATCTCTTTCTCGGCAGTCACATCCTCCACGTACCATGTGATATTACCATACACAGTGCTGTTACTACCGGTATCAAACCCGATGTTACCCGTGATATTGGTCATATTAGAAACAATGCAAGCCGAGACGTAGGGCGGGCCTTCAAGTGTAATGTTACCCGAGGTGGCAGTTACATCGCCATTATACCCCGCCTCATCGACACGGGAGAAGTTCCAGTTAGGTGACGGACTCGAGACAAAATTGGCTATGCCTCGTGTACCGGGATTGCCGTTACCGTCTTTTTCCGTCAGACGCACGGTAATGTCCCCTTTAGTGGGCAAAAAGGAGATAGTGCCTGACGCGAGCGGCAGTGCGATGATAGAGTCCCGGGTGGGTTTCAATTTGATAGGGACTGATTCGGTTAACGGGTTGATATGAACGAATGAACTGATGGTGGAGCGTCGTTCAGATACTTCTTCTGGCTTCTTGTTAAGAATGCGTGAATTTATGGTGCTCGACATCAAGTTTATAGTGGAGTTCAAGAGAACGAAATCCTCGCTCACTTTAATAGAATGCTGGAATTCACACTCTTTCGTCTTAATGGGCGCATTGATGGCGAGATAAATGGTAGCTGCCGTCACAGCGATTCCGAGTAGTATGACTGCACCGATTGCAAACGCCTGTGCGTCCGTAGACGCTGCAAACTGTCTTATATATTTAGACCACATCCACTGCAACCACTCTCGCACCTTCTTTTACGGTCATTAATTTCACACCTTGCGTATTCCTGCCCTGTACCGGGATATTCCGCACTAAAATTCGCGTTACCATGCCGTCAGAAGTAACGATTACCAATTCATCTTCGGGTTCTGCTTGCTTTATACACACCACTTTGCCGGTTCTTTCGCCTACTTTCATGCTAATCACGCCTTTACCACCACGGTGCGTCTCCCGGTATGCAGCTAACTTCGTTCTTTTACCATGTCCATTCTCCGTAATCGTAACGACCCGGGAATCGCTCAACCCCAGTTCAACGACATCAATACTCGCTATCTCATCGCCCTTATCCAATCGCATACCCCGTACTCCCGCAGCATACCTGCCCATCTCTCTCAATTCCTCTTCCTGGAACAAAATCGCCTTTCCATTCCTGGAACTTACGATTATGCCCATTTGCTCTCCACCTTTTACCAGCACCACATCCTGTAACGAATCGCCCTTGTCTCGCGCAACCTTAACGGCAATTATACCCGTGACACGAATTGACCTCAAATTAGCCAGTGCGCTTCTTTTCACCACTCCTAATTTAGTTATGAGGACGATAAAGTACTCCTGGGCTTCCAACGCCTTATCTACCGCTTCAGGTATGGAGATTGCGGATACAAACCTTTCACCCCCCTCTATGGCTACGCCCAGTCCCGGGATATTCACCAGGGGTTTGCCTTTTGCATGCCGGCTACTGGCTGGGATTGAGTACGTATTCTCCTGGTATGCCCTGCCATCTTCGGTAAAAAGAATGAGACGTTCCCTGGTTGATGCACGTATGAATTTGATAATAGCATCGTCATCTTTCTTCTCTATCACGGCTAATCCTTTTCCCCCTCTTCCCTGCTGTTTAAAGTTATCCGCGGCTAATCGCTTCACGTAATTACGCTCTGTAAAGAAGAGGATTACTTCTTCATCCTCTATGAAGTCGCGGTCACACAACGCCACCATGGACTTCTCTATTTGAGTTCTGCGCGCATCGCCGTACTTATCCTTCAGCGCTATCAGTTCGTCTTTTATAATGCCAAATATCCGTGCTTCTGATGCCAGTACCTCTTTTAGCCATTTTATCTTCGACTCTGTCTCTGCGTGTTCAGTCGCGATCTTATCGCGTTCTAACGCACTCAGCCGCGATAGACGCATCTCCAGTATCTCTTTCGCTTGCTCCTCGCTCAGCGCAAACCGGACTATCAAAGCGGATTTCGCGGCTTTGACCTCACTTGATGCTTTTATTAGGCGTATCACCTCATCTATATTAGCTATTGCAATGATTAACCCCGCTAAAATGTGCACTCGTTTCTCCGCACCGTCTAATTCATATCGCAGGCGTCTAATCGTTACTTCTCGCCTATGCTTGATGTAGCACTCAATCAGCTCTTTTAACGTTAATACCCGTGGCTCGCCGTCCACTAAGGCGAGATTTATCACACCAAACGTAGTTTCCAGTTGTGTGTGTTTATATAGCTTATTCAAAATGACAGGCGCATTGGCTCCTGGTTTTAAATCTATCACAATCCGCATCCCCTTGCGGTCTGATTCATCCCTCAACCCGCCTATACTCTCCACCTTGTACTTCTTTGCATATTCCGCAATTTCACTCACCAATTTGCTCTTATTTACCTGATAGGGTATCTCTGTAATCACTATTCTATCGCGTTTGCCCTTTGTTTCTATCTCCACTTTTGCGTGCAGCTTTATACTGCCGCGGCCAGTCTCATATGCTTGCGTTATGCCCTCATAGCCAGAGATGATGCCGCCAGTAGGGAAATCAGGCGCCTTTATTCGCTGCATCAATTCGCGAACACTCACTTCTGGCTCCTCTATCACGCTTATTACACCATCTACTATTTCTATTAAATTATGTGGTGGCATATTTGTCGCCATACCAACCGCGATACCAGAAGAGCCGTTTATTAACAGATTGGGCAGCTTAGCCGGTAAAATTTGCGGTTCCTTAAGTGTGTTATCAAAATTATTCGTCCACGTAACGGTATCCTTATCGAGATCAATCAGCAGCTCCTCTGCTATTTTTGAGAATCTCGCTTCGGTATATCGCATTGCGGCTGCGGAGTCACCGTCAATACTGCCGAAATTGCCCTGCCCGTCTATTAACGGGTATCGGTACGAGAACGTCTGTGCCATTCGCACCAGTGTTTCGTAGACGGCAACGTCACCGTGTGGATGGTATTTCCCCAGCACGTCACCCACTATTCGCGCTGATTTCTTATGTGGTCGGTCATGAGTGACTCCGAGTTCACGCATGCCATATAATATACGGCGGTGCACTGGCTTTAGTCCATCACGCGCATCGGGCAGAGCTCTTCCCACTATTACGCTCATTGCGTAGTCTATATACGAACGCTTCATCTCCTCTTCTACACTGACGTCTATAACGCGCTCATGTTCCTGTTCCTCTTCCGCTTCTACCTCGTGCTCGTCTTCGTTCATGTCTATACCATGCTAAAAAGGTAAGTTTTTATGTATTAAAAGGATTTTGTGGTCGCATTCCTGAAGTAGGCAACTCAGACGAGTCTTCGTCTTTGTTCGCCTATTATGCGGTCAATACGTGCTATGAACTTCTTCTCGGACCCTCGGGGTATTGCCGCGCCAGCGGCAACGGGATGCCCACCACCAAACCCACCCACTTCTTTTGCCGCTTTCTCCAGTGCCTTTGCAAGGTCCACCCCACCATCTGCACCATCAGAAGGCGTCAGTAATTTCTTATTGCACCTTGCAGATACTTTCGTATCTGCCTCTTCACCCACGCCGTTTTTCTGGTTAAACACGATTAATGGCTTATTCGTATGCCGGTATTCCGCCAATATACCAGCTAATACGCCAGTTATGCCCGTCTCTTGCACGTAGAAATAGAGAATATGGGGCAGTTCCTGTATACCCTCGTCTTCCGTGGCAACTTCTATTCTATTCAACTCAGATACGAGTTTACTCTGAAGCTGCCGGTACAGAGACCTTGCTTCTTCTATCAGCTTCGTCTCCCGCATACACAGTCCAATACCAATCCCTGCTTTTCCAAATCGTCCACAGGCATCTATCATCCGCATGAAATCCAGCCCGTTCCTCACCACCTCTACGTTCATGTTATACGTGGTACCAACCAGAGCATCCTCGTGTAGTTCGACCCCGGATTCCCTCGCGTGTGCTAACAATGCAGTGGTTAATCGTCGCTCTTCCTCATCCACCAGGTCGCTCATGCTCTTATCACCGTCAATACCCACCTTATCTAAGAAGGCATCCACCCATTCAACCTTGCCCCCAAAGGGGATATACGGATCGGTAGAATAAAGTAACAACTCACGAATATTACCACCGCCGAGTCTCAAACCCGTTTTTATCGCGATGACTCCTTCTTTTATCGCCTCATCCAGGATCATCTTGTTTAATCCCTGGTCTATCATTAGTTTGTCCCCTAATGTACCCGCAATTGCCAGTCCCGCGAGGTCTGTGTTACTTCCACCGTCCGCGACCAGGCACCGCGCAATGAGATAAGAGAGCCCCGCGGCACATACCTCGCCATATAGTTCATTATCGCCATCCATGGTTGTGCAATGTGGATTTATATTTATAATAGCTGCCCCCGAAATGGGAGCTAAATTTACCGGTGCAACATGGTGGTCTATGATAATCACATCCTTATCCTTGAGATACGCCGCTATCAAATCCGTTTGCGCTGTGCCCATGTCGCAGATGATGATGAGTTCTTCATTCAACTCCTGGATAAAAGACCGGTCCAATCTGCCAACAATGGTCGAATGGAACGGAATACCTATACGAATTAAAGCCATGCTGATAATGGCAGCCGAAGTTATGCCATCCGCGTCGTAATGCGAAATTACCCGTGCATAATCGTGCTTCTTTATTATCTCCGCCGCCTTTTTCACACTACTCTGGAGTAATGATGTCATCATATTAAAAAACCCCCTTCTTTAAAAAAGAAAGCTTTACTAACTAAGATTAACACTATCTTTTATTGGGCGTGTGGCCTAGTCAGGACATGGCGGCAGCCTCCTAACAAACTCGCAGGACGCTGTTATGTGGCAAAGGCGACGTCTGACGTCGTTCGTTTCTGTTCGCGAAAGAAAAGTACGACAATAGGGAGAGAGCTGCAAATCGCGGGTTCGAATCCCGTCACGCCCGTTCTTGTATCTTCTCTTTATCTACTATTATTACGTCCTTTATTGACCTGAGGGCATCAACAGCGATGTAGATATATTCATCCTCCCTCTTGAATCTGCTGGTATCAAGTTCCGAGGCAGGTTTAATCACCAGCTCAGTTAGCATACCCGTCGTCCCATCCACTATTATATTGTGCAATACCCCCAGGTCACGACCTTCCGAATCCATGACCACTTTATAACTCAACTTCTCTGCTGATATTATTCCCGCTTTCATTTCTCCTTCCTTCCCCCACATCTTACGCATTACGCATTGGTTAATAACTTTAAAAAAAGATAGCTACATATAATTATTACTATTATTATTCAAGTTTTGCCCATATTACGCAATTTATCCTGAAGTTTCAAGAAATGCCGGTTACGGAGTTTAACAAAGAATGCGGGTTCGCCTTTTGTAATGCTAAGCGGGTACTCATGCCCTATTCTACGATAGAACTGCCCATCAATGACCAATTCCGCATCCTTTGTAACCAGCAGCTCCAGGTTTATTTCACTGTTTATATCCACGACAGTAGGTCTTGCGGATAGTTTAAAAGGTGCGATAGGCACGATTATAGATGCGTTAACACCTGGATGTACAATAGGACCGCCAGCGCTCATGGCATATGCGGTGCTCCCGGTGGGCGTGGCGAAGACGACACCATCTGCTCTTAACCGTTCCCATTCCTCGCCGTCCACAAAGATAGCGAACTGTAGCATTTTACCCGGATTAGATGTTATTACTACCGCTTCATTCATAGCATACGGTATTTTACTGCCTTTTAGTTTCACCGCGAGTCGCTCCCGTCGCTCCACTTCAAAACCTTCTAATAGCCTCGTCAATGTAGAAATAGCATCCTCGGGCTGTACGTCCGCTAAAAAACCGATTTTACCCATGTTTACTCCTAATACCGGCGTGGGCAGTTTCAAATGATGTAACGCCCTCAGGATTGTTCCGTCGCCACCAACGCAGATTAACAAATCCACGTTCATCTCTTCTATGCTCGAACCCTGTCCTTTTAGCTTATTCGCAGTTTCAACATCAAGTACAACTTCTACCTCTTTGTACAGGTATGCCATGAGCTCTTTTAGCACCGATACGTCGGCAGCTTCACCCCGGCATACTATCCCCACACGTTTCGGCTGAATTAAAGTCATTCCATACCGAGTTTGAAGATTGCTTCCGCTAAATCACCGTTGGCCTCGATTAACGCAGTTTTCGCCTCTTCTTCACTACAGCCCGCTTTTTCCATCACCAATTCCACATCGCCTGCCGGGGGCTCTGACTTAGCACGTTTCTCCGGCGTTCCTGTTATCTGGTACATCGTCGTGCCCGGAGCCTCCATAATGGTAACGATGGCGTCGTGAAAAACGAGCTCGGAATCCGCCCGCTTTATCACTACTTCTTCAACGTCATCCAGTTCCTTTACGTTTATGCCCGTCTGCTTCATCATCTGATTCAGCATTTTAGGGCTTATGCCTACACCCTTTCTAAATCCGCCACGCATTTTTATTCGTGCCCCTATACCTTTTTAATCTATATAAGATTTGTGATACATAAAAAACCTTCCTTTCAAAAAAGGAGGCATTAACAAAGTAACAATATACATTATCTACAAATATAGTTACTCTCAGAGGCAGGGAATTAAGGGGACGAGGGAAAAAAGGGCCCGTGGTCTAGCTGGTTATGACGTCGCCTTTACGAGGCGAAGGTCGTGCGTTCGAATCGCATCGGGCCCATCAAAATTCTCATCGCACTATCTTCGTTATATCTATCTCAATAATATCCTCAGCACCCATGCTCTTCAGCTCAGGTATCAGTATATTCACCTCGCGCTTGCTCACTACCGTCTCCACCGCATAATACCGGGACTGGTCATCACCATAAAGTTGAGAAATAGTCGGTTTTTTCATTGCCGGTAGCACGGAAACAACTTCCTCCAAATTATCCGCCGGGACATTCATGATGAGTAATACCTTACCTCGTGCCTCTATCACGCCGGAGAGCAATGTTCGTATCTCCTCTATTGCCTGTCGCTTCTCCGGAATCTTCCAGGAATCCCGGTTCGCAATAAGCTTCGTGGAGGAGTCCAGTACCGTGTCTATAATTCGCCAGTTGTTCTTCCGTAGTGTCTCGCCGGTCTCCGTGAGCTCGACTATACCGTCCATCATGTCCTTCGCCTCCGTAGCACCGTAGGAGAAGAAAATCTGCACGGGTATGCCGAGTTGCTCAAAGAACGATTGTGTAAGGTTAGGATATTCCGTGCTTATTTTACTCTGCGGTTTTATGTCTTTTGCCGCGTTTATATCGGCTTTGTCCGCTTGCACTGCGAGGACTATCTTTACCGTGCCTTCTTTCTCTACGGTCTTACTGTAACTCAAATCGGCTATTTCTACTACGTCCGCTCCCCGTTCCTCTATCCAATCTTTACCCGTTATACCCACGTCAAAATACCCGGTTTCTACGTATTCCGGGATCTCCTGTGGTCTCAATATCTTCACTTTCTCTATCCGGGGGTCTTCTATCTTCGGATTGTATTCTCTGCTCGTTACTTTTACTTCCAGGTCCGCCTGCTTGAACAACAGCATGGTTTGTGCCTCTAAACTGCCTTTTGGAATTGCTATGCTTATCATCTTCTCTATTTCCTTTTTGGGGATGTAGGATATTGCCATGAAGGATATAAATAGAATAAAGTTGTTGCACAATACAGAACGGGGAAATATAAAATATAATTGAACTTTACCAATACTTCTGTTTCACTCTACCTACACACTTTTTGGTACTTCCTTTTTCTTTCTTCCTAGTTTATAAAGC
>JBAQFZ010000058.1:0-2663 GCA_049287525.1 Halobacteriota archaeon
ATTTAGAAGAGCCAGTTGTAAACAAATAAGAATTTCGTCTATTAATTGTTAGGCTTTCCAAGGAGGAGACTTGAGTCGAAACGAGAACACTGTACCAGAATACAAATCCTGGCGTGACATAATTCGCTGGCATGGTCTATTTGTGCTGATCGGATACTCACTCATACGGTTATTGCGCTGGACTACTCCAACACGGCTTTGGGCGAAACTGAGCAAACTTGCGCTTCTGAAGAATTGGGCGTGGGATCAGGAGTATGAGAAGTCACGAGCATGGTGGCAGGATATAGGCATCATTATACACATCGCTTTAGTATATCTGCTCGTACAAATGGCTTTCGGCACCAATACCTGCTTGAGTTGGGTTGCAAAGATCGGTGCTTGGTATCTACTGGTAGATATTGTGGGCTATCTTGCTGGAGTCTTATGGTTCGATGATCTAACTTCAGAAACCGTGTTGAAACGCAAGGTATGGAGCCACCGTCGAATCTTTTTCCAGACAATCATAAATTTCGGTGAATCTATAATTTTATTCGCAATTCTATACCGTCCCGATGATTCCATGGGCTTCTGGGTACTTTTTAAAAAATCATTTGCGATCGCGACTACGCTAAGTCTCCCTGAACACAACTTTAACAATAATATATTTTTGTTAGTGGGCTCGCAGATTGCAGTGTCATTGTTTTTCCTAGTAGTGGGGATAAGTGTAATTGCGTCAATCGGCTATGCGAGACCCGAGATTGGCCGAACTTTTGACAAAGAATGACGTCGGATAGTCTCGAAAGCCTAACCAATCACTACCTTTAGGTAAATAAAGTCAAGCTTCTCCTATCTTGGTATCTCCGAATCGACCTCCTTTAAGTCCGCAGTGACTGTTCCGCAACTGGCAATTCTACCAGCTTTAGGTCCTTGCATAGCGCAGGACACTCATACTTTATCGGCCATGTCGGGAACTCCCGGCCCAAGTGACATATTGTGCAGCTGATGATTCCTTACGGATCACAAGTGAGTTGCGGTCATCTCGAGCCGGGATTCACCGGACGCTTATTCTTTTTATACCAGCAAAATCACATTAAGCAGCTTTCCTGTATTGGGTTTCGCAGGAGAAGAATCTCTGCTGATTGAAGGCTTCTCCTGACTTGTACCACCCATAAAACTTCTTCAAGAAATGTCTTGCCACGCACGTCATCGCCTTGTTGCCAGGCATTTTCTCGATTTCTTTCTTCCGGTAATAATATGGCCCGTACAGACAGCCTTCCCTGACCAGAGGCAATACGATATGCTGCAATACCTTTCTCAACAGGGGCCTGCCCCTCTTGGTGATCTTATTCTGCCCCTGATACTTGCCACTTTGCCGCATGCGGATATTGAGTCCTCCATATCTCATCAGCATCCGCCCGTTGGTAAAATCACTAAGCGGCCCGGTCTCTCCAAGAAGCCTTGCCATGTTCTTGTCGTTGATGACTCCCGAAGTGGAGGGTGGAAGTTTAGGGTCTTCTCCCCTCAGACGATTTAATACTTCTACCATCTTCTGAACCATCTCCTCTTTCCGCCTGATCTGCTCTAACCAGTCGTTGATCAACTGCCGAAGGTGCATCTCCAGGGTCTGAACGTACTCCTCCGGCTGCTCATTGAGCACCGAACTCTGCGCATCCTCCCATAGCCTCTGCAAGGTCTGCTTCTGGATTCGAGGCGCCCCTTCCCGCATTCGAGCACAAAACCCCATATAGCTGGCCTTGATGATCCGGTAAGGATTACACCCATAGGCTTCGATCAACCCCAATCCCGACGCCGTATACAGAAAGTCCTTTTTGAATGAATAATCACAAAAAAGCTCTACCAAAAGCCTGTCTAAACGGCATCTGAGGCTTATGATCGCTCCATCTACCTCATCATAGATCTTGTTCAATTTCCTCAAGATCATATACTCCTCACCGATCATCCGGTGTCTGATCACCTTGTCAAGCTGTCCAAGGGTCCGGATGACCCTCGGATCTTTTGTATCGGTCTTGCCCGTATCATTGGTCTCAATCACCCGAAACTTCGCGACACTCTCTGCATTCACGAAACAGGTGAAAAACCCCATCCTCCGGGCGGTCCGAAAAAGCTTGTTATGGTATTGCCCGGTAGGTTCGCAAATAATCCGCAAGGTCTTGATCCCATGCTCCGCTGCGATCTGATGATAAGCTTCAAGTCGCTTCGAAATGACCGTGGTCCTATTGCCGCATTCATCTGAATACTCCTTGCCACCTGCCTCGAAAAAGAAGTTCAAAGTATCCTTGTGCACGTCTACCGAGATGTCCATCACCTGATTTAACTTGATTTTTTGTGCTGTTTGTGAAATCTTCATATAAGCTTCTCCTTTCGGTTGTAAGATAGTATCGATTATGAAAACACTAATTCATATTGTACATCTTCGACTGAAGGAGAAGCCTTTACCTAATAGTATGTCCAGCGGATGGCTGATAGCCCCCGCTGATTTCAGTCGTTAGACGAATACACATTTAGGCCACTCATGATAATAATCCCTCTTGCCCGTCAATGTATTCTTGTAGCGAGCCAATGCTCCCTTGGGAATCATCTTTCCACAGGCAGCAAATTTATGTTCTTTGCGTGTATGTACATAATGAGGATACCGTTCCTTTCTCGGCATAATTCGTCTAACC
>JBAQFZ010000059.1:0-72260 GCA_049287525.1 Halobacteriota archaeon
GGATAGCCCAGTGGATATAGAAGGAAAATGGCTGAGAGAGGGTTGTCGCGATTGAGACCGTGAGAAACGTGTTGAACCGGCATGGGCTCTGGAAGAACGGGTAAAGGGATTGTGCACGTGAGGATTACATGACATAGACCTGCTACAAATGGAATCGCCGATTGCGAAGCGTCTTTGGTAAAGCTTTCTTTAGAAAGGTTTTTTGTAGAAAGATTAAAAGAGATGCTGGCAGAGAGGGAATGGAAGGAGATTTATGTGTGTAGCATCTGGTTGACTATAACAAAAAAATGTTTGTTATCATCAATTGTTTCAATCTTTGGTCGTGTCCCCCTTTTATCGACTTGAAAGAAGCAGATTATGCTACGCGAATTTTATAATGCCACTTGAACAATATAATATAAAATGCACGCGCAATTTCGTTTTTATCCCAGGAATTTTCTCAAATTTGCTGCTCTTAGAACATATTCTCCTAAACCTTCCGTCTTATTTCCCTTTAATGAACCCGCAATGTAATCCGTTATTTCTTTATGCTCTTCATCTGGTTGAAAATCTGCTGGGAACTCTTTAACTCCTGCTTCAAGACCTTTTGGTAAAAAACCTGCATCTGAGTTAAAATATCTGAGAGAATCCCTTAAATCATCTTCAAAATTTACATAAACTTCCCTGATAAATTGCAGGTCATCCCCATTCAAAGCATTCAAACCAAGGAGTTCTGGTGGCAAACCTATGGAATAAAGAGCGGCGGTAAACGTAATCGCCCTTGGCAATGTAATTCCTCCTATACTACGTGAATAACCGAATAGACCTATATGCAACTTTCTCTTTCTTCTACTCGGAACATATCGTGCAACCTTATTGATTACTGGTGCTAAGTCTATGATTTGTTCTTGGTATTCCCGAGAATACTTCCTGATTATTTCCAAACACCTTTCTTCATTTATTTCATGAGGCGAACCTGTTTTTCTTTCTTGCAATTTTCTTATCGCTGCTCTAACTTCCTCAGGAGGATTGTCATATTTGAATGCCGATTGAACGGTAAATGTATGAGCGCATGGATATTCTTTTGCAACTCGTTCTACTGTTTGTGGTCTGAGATTGCCCCGGAAAGGAGCCGAGCCGATACCCACAATAGGATAAATATCAATACTAATCTCTTCTGATAATTTTTGCAATCTTTGAAGAGCGATTTTGTTTAAAAGAACAGCGCTGATAAGACCGTAATTCATTGCAGGGTCTGACCTCGCAAGAAAAACTCTTTGATACTCTACATTCTTGTCTTGCAAATATTCTCTCGTCATGTTGTGTGCATCAAGCATGTGTTCCATATCTTCAAAAAGAGGTATAACATTAATTCTTTCCGGCTTGAATTCCCCAATCCACTCAGCAATTGTTATATCTCCTGCTCTAAATGTTTTATTCTGTTTTCCCACCACAAAATCGCAATAATATTTGTAAATTCTATCAAGGCACTTAGGAGAGGTTGTCATGGGTAAGATAACTTCGAATATTGGTGGCGTATCATCTTGATAAAACAATTTAGCAGCGTCAAATGACCTGGGTACGCTTTCCAGTGTTTCCAGTAAAATTTTTGCTTCCGCTTTTTCTACGGTTGGATTTGGCACCCTTAAAGTTATAAATACATCGCAGCCCAATCTTTTCTCCCTGAAGAATGATTCATATTTTGTCAATAGTTTTTTGACTACAAAATTATCTACTTCCTTGCCCTCACAATCCCACATCTGCTCATCACAACCTAAATGAGAGAATGCATAGTATGCTTCCTGTATTTCGTCTTCACCGCCGAGTTCTGTGTTCCTTGCAAAAAACGGGGTTTTTACATTATCAGGATGTTGCGTACTCATGCATTTTGGTATTCTTATCATTTGAATCACTCCGTAGTTAGAGTATCTTTTCATACCTATTAATTCTTTTTCCCTTTCCCGAAGCGCTTTATCACGAGTTTTTACAATTGGTCATCGTCTCCTGGAATATGCAAGCGTAAAGGATTCAAACAATTGCTATGCCAAACCCAATTATACTCAGCACCGGCATAAATTGCGCTTTTTTATCGGCAGGGTCTTAGAGCAGATTTATATAGAATCTGCCACCTTTTAGTTTGAGATATGAACTTAAAAAGGTGGTACAGATGATTAAGATAGAATTTACCGAGGAAGAGAAGCAGGCATTGGATTACGAACGTTATAACTATCCAGATCCGCGAGTGCTGCGTAAAATGAATGCTCTTTGGCTGAAGAGCCAGGAAATGAGCCAGCATAGAACGACTATTGAGGAATACTTCCGCGAGCACCCTCCTGCCAGCGTTAAAGAAGCTATGGCTAAAATCGAAGAACTGACAGGGATTAAACGCAGCGAAAATCGAGTGAGAGAGTTCCTCAAGTCTATCAGGATGGCTCCTCGCAAGGTGGGCATGATTCCTGCTAAAGCAGACCCTGAGGTGCAGGAAAGCTTCCTAAAAGAGGAGATGGAACCCCGCCTCGAAGAAGCCCGAGAGGGTCAAAGAGTCGTCTTTTTTGTGGATGCTGCGCATTTCGTGTTGGCTCCTTTTCTTGGCATATTGTGGTGCATTTCACCTTATTCGCCCAACTTGAACCTTATCGAGCGTCTCTGGAAATTCGTTAAGAAAAAGTGCCTCTATTCGAGATATTATTCTGAGTTTAAGGACTTCAAAAAAGCCATCTCCAACTGCCTGAACCAGACGGATACCACGTACAAACAAGAACTGGACTCTTTACTCACACTACGGTTTCAGAGCTTTGAAAAAGCTCAATCTGTGGTGGCGTGAAGTATATAAATAATAGCTTGTAGTATTTAATACTTCTTCAAGTTATTTCTTGACGAGCCCTTATGTACTTCGCTTCTCTTCTCATCTATTATATGTATTACCGTATGACCACGTTGTTTGAGCGCATCCGCGATAAATCTACGATGGCACTGCGTGTAGAGCCGTTCAGCACAAAGTATTGCCACTCGCTTTGATGCTGCGAGTGCCTCAAGTTGAAGCAAACCCGTCTCGAATTCCGCTGTCGCCATATACTTCTTGTAGCCTCCTTTTCGGTAGCCACCGAGTGCTATCACGTGATGATACTCTATGCCGTTCTGATTCAAAACCGCTTCTATATTCGACTGCTTGAAATGCTTGAGTCTTGAGGTGGGGAATCGTCTTACATCCACGATTGCTTCCGTTTGGTATCTCTTGAGCAAGTTCAAGAAGTCGTATTCGCCCCTTTTACTTGTTCCTATGGTCCATATATTCAACTTTTCGCGTGATTGCATCGCATCGATTCATATCATATCTCACGCCCCCGTCGTCTGCGTTGCTGCACCTAAAGCTTCTCTCAACTGCTGCTGTAACTGTTGATATTTCTTCTGTACTCTCTCTTCCTGCCTCTCTAACGTCTTCACTCTCAAATCGTAAGTCTCCTTCTTCTCAGACAGCTCCTCTTTCACCTCTTCTTTACCCACCTTTATCATCAACTGGCCGACATTCTTGTACACCATGGAGTTATCATCAAGCTTCCCTAACTCCCGTAATGCACTTTCTGAGTCCTTCAGCAGCGCCTCGACCTGCATCTTCTGCCTTGCCACAGCCTCTATCTGCGCCTTTAGCTGCTGTAGCTGCGCAAGTTGACTTTGCAACACCGGTGGTATCTCACCGCTTCCACTCATGTTATATCTCCTCTCTTTGTTTTATGATTGATATGGTTAATTTTATTCTTTTGCCTCTTTATAAATATACTAGTAACATGCGAGCAGAGAAGGTAGGAATATTGATCATCGCATATGGCTCGAGATCGGCTGCGATGATAGATGCACTGAGCCGAAGTGACAACTACAATGTGCAGTTCTTCGTCGCGGACAAACAGAGGAATCCGTTCAACGAGCAACAAGCAGCGAAGCACGTGGTCATTCCCAATCTGGATGTTGCAAAGATATGCGACTTTGTAGAAGCGAATAAAGCTGATATAGATTTGGGGATATGTGGACCGGAGCAGCCGATAATAGATGGTGTTCGAGACGTAATTGAGCGTAAAACAGGTGCAGCGATGATCTGTCCCACGAAAAGATATGCGATAGAAGGGAGCAAAATTTCACAACGTATGCTAATTTGTGGATGTTGCGCAGATGCGAATCCGATTTTTAAAGTATTCCCGCGGGCTGAATATGCAAGTGTAAGCGAAGCGAAAAGAGCTGTATGGCGATTCCTGGATGAAATTGGGGATGAGGTAGCGGTGAAACCGGATACACCTGCCGCAGGTAAGGGAGTAGGCATCTGGGGCGACCACTTCACGAGTAGAGAGGCGTTATTTGAGCATTTCATGTCTATTTTTAAGAGTAGCGATGTGCTGATAGAGGAGAAGTTAGAAGGGGAGGAATCGAGCTTCCAGGCGTTCTGTGATGGTAAAAGACTCGTGCCGCTTCCGGATACACGGGACTACAAACGCGCATTTGATTCCGATTCTGGTCAGAATACAGGTGGTATGGGCTCTTACAAGGCTAAAGAAGCTTGGCTGCCGTTTATGGACAAAAAAGATAGAGAAGAAGAGGAGAAGTTGGTTCAGAAGATATTCCACAGACTTAGAGGTAACGGAAGCAATGACGAGTTGAGAGGCGTGCCGTTCTATGTAGGGTTCATGCACACCGCCGAGGGGGCAAAGATACTGGAGATAAACAGCCGACCGGGTGACCCGGAAATACTGAACATACTGCCCGTGCTGAAGGACGATTTTGTGGACCTCTGCTTCCGGATGGTAGAAGGTAACCTCTCGCGATGTGAGTGTGAGGCTAAGGCGACAGTGGTGACGTATGCCGTGCCCATGAACTATGGCGGTTACCGGATTAAATATAGTGGCGAAAGCCGTGTGGATTTGAGCGGTGCTCAGGCATTGCAGAAGAAATATCACGATACCTTGAGAATCTATCCGGGTTCTATGGAGATGAGGGCAGATGGATATGCGTACGCGCTTGGTTCAAGAACGGTTTGCACCGTGGGTATCGGCGATTGCATAGAAGAGGCGAGAGCGATTTCCTTAGATGGCATTAGAAACATAGACGGTGCGTTGTGGAATAGATGGGATATTGGTGCTAAGGAGCATATAGAGCGAAGTGTTAGACGGATGAAGGCGTTGCGAGGGAGAAAAAAAAGATAGGGTAATGGATACATTCGTGATGTAAATCCACCAGAACGATAGATAAAGCGTAGACCTGCTACTTCAACAACATCTCCGTTTTCTGAAGCGCCAGCAAATCATCAGTGCTCAACTTTTCACCATCTCTAAACCGCTCGTAAATACTCTTCGCCGCCTTTCGCGCTTCCACACGCTCTTTGAATCCCCAATCTTCCTCTATTTTTCGCCTCAACCCCGTTATTACGTGATTAAAGTCCTCTACGTCACGGATATATGTTAGATATTGCCGGTGTGCGTCATCCGCCTTCTCCTGTGCCTCTAAGAACTGCCGGTGTGCGTCATCCGCCTTCCTATGTACCCTATCCGCTTCTTTAAAGCTCTCCACCATCTTATCATGGCACTCATGAGAGAGCTTCACGTGGCTTAACACCTCTTCGTGATATTTATCCGCTTCCTCCCGGTACTTTTGTGCACTCAGCAGCAATTCCTTCAACTTCTGGTCCTTCTCCCATTCCTTCTGCATCAGGACTAGCTCCTTCCTCAGCTCTGCAATCTTCGCCACCAATTTCCGCTCTTCATCTTTACTCAGCACCTCTACCTGCTGCTTCAATTCTAACTCATCTATGCGTGTCCTGAGCCCTTCAAAAGTTCGAATGCTATGCATGTCATTCTTCTTCCGCAACTTCTCCACCATCGAATAGTACTTAGACGCTTTTCTATTCAACTCGCCCCGATTTGCCTTATTCGCCTCTATTAAAGCTTCATATTCCTCTCTTTTCTTCTTAAAAATCTTCGCCTTCTCTACTTCCTCGCGGATTCGACCATTTAATTCGTCCCTTAAATCTGCCCACTTACTCGCCTCTGCATTCAATTCAGTCCTTCTTCTCTTATATTCTTCCGCTTTCTTTATTACTTCCGCTCTCTTTCTCTCTAATTCATCAAGCATCCTTACATCTCACCGTTACCCGGCTCATCTCTACTTTCGCTGAACGCCCCCTTATCGCATCCTATTCCTTTCGCCTTTTATAACACTTAATCCCCAACCCTTTATAAATACTTACATACTATACAACTCGGGATACTTATACGCATCACCCTCATCGAAACAATAAAGAACATGACAAAAATCACGCTTTAACGCTATAACTTCTTCCTTCACACGGTTTTCATCTTCGCCTCTTATCACCACCCGTGCTATAAGAGTCGCGATCTCACGCATCTCCGATTCCTTCATGCCTATTCTCGTAAGCTCCTGTACGCCCAATCTGATGCCAGACGGTTTATCCGGGGCTTTATCGAATGAGAACATATTCTTATTTAATATTATATTCGCCTTCTCCAACTTCTTTGCGACTGCATCACCGCCGCCAACACTGCGCACGTCGACTGCAATTTGATGCGACTCGGTAAACCCTTTATGTTCACATAACACCTCGAACCCTTCCTCGTATAGATACTGTGCCAGCGCTTTTGCATTTGATTGTATCTGTGCTGCATACTCCTTGCCAAATTGCATCATTTCCACCAGCGTAACTGCCAGTCCCGCGACATGATGCAGATGATGGTTGCTCACCGTTCCTGGAAAGACCGCTTTGTCTATTTCGTCTTTCAAATACCCTTTACACATGATTAGCCCACCCTGAGGTCCGGGGAATGTTTTATGCGTGCTGCTCGTGACTACATCCGCACCTTCGCGTAGCGGGTCTTGAAATCGCTTCCCTGCTATGAGCCCCAATACATGCGCGCCATCGTACAGGATCGTTGCACCCACTTCTTCCGCCGCCGCCCGGGCTTCCTGAACGGGATGAGGGAATAAGAATAGGCTGGCTCCAAACAATAATAGCCGTGGCTTATTCGCTCTTATCGCCTTCTCCATTTCAGCCACATCTATATTCATCTCTTCCGGGTCGAAAGGGAACTTTTGCAACTTTAAATTCAGTATCCCGGGCACAGAATATTTCGCATGGCTTATATGACTGCCATCAGGCACCGACAGTGCCATTATTTTATCACCGGGAGAAGTAAGAGCAAATAATGCAGCTATATTCGCATTAACACCGGAAATCGGCTTTACATTCACATGTTCTGCATCGAACAGCTCTTTTGCATACTCTATTGCTTTCGCCTCTATCACGTCTATGTACTGGCATCCCTGATAATATCGGTTTCCCACATCTCCCTCCGCATACCTGTGCGACAGGTCCGAAGCGAGAAGCTTTCTGACCGTACCGCTTGTCACGTTCTCACTCGCGATTAGCGGCAGTGCATGTTCATAAAGGTCAGTATGCCGCCGCACCGCTTCTATAATCGCTTCGATCTTATCCTGCATAATTAGCTCCTATTTCCCTAACAGTATAGAAAGGATAGCCATTCGCACGGGAACGCCATAGAAAGACTGAGTGAAATATCTTGCGTTTCTTGTCCCGTCCACCGCCGCATCTATTTCGTACACCCTCGGCAGCGGATGCATCACCACCACCTCTTCATTCGCCTTTAACATTTCGGTAGTTATGCGGTAAGTCCCGGCAACTTTGTTATATTCCGCGGGGTCTGGGAAGCGCTCTTTTTGTATCCTCGTTACATATAAGACGTCCACGTCCTTTATCACTTCTTTTATATCAGTATATTCAAAAGTTTCCGCGCCTGCTTCTTTTAAGTCGGATCTTATCTCTTCCGGCATCTTTAATGCGTTTGGTGACACAAAAAATAGTGTTGCACCGTACAATGAGAGTGCATAAGCAAGAGAATGAACCGTTCTTCCATATTTCAGGTCACCTATTAATGCAATCCTTAGCCCACCGAGCAGCCCTTCCCGCTTTATCGTGTATAAATCGAGTAAAGTCTGCGTAGGATGCTGCCCCGCACCGTCCCCCGCGTTTATTAGCGGTACTGAGGAGAACGAAGCAGCCATTCTCGATGCGCCCTCCTGCGGATGTCTGAGTGCAATCACATCACAATAGCCCGAAACCGTCCTTATTGTATCTGCTAAATTCTCGCCCTTCGCCACCGAACTCGACTCCTGTGAAGATAAGTTTATTACCGCTCCACCTAACCTCTTCATCGCCGCTTCAAACGATAGTCTTGTCCGTGTGCTTGGCTCGTAGAAGAGATTTGCCAGTAGCGTACCCGCCAGCAAATTGCCTCTTCTCTCTCCTGAGCCGCATGCATACTGCTCCAGCTCTTCTGCCCGGCTTAAGATATAATCTATTTCTTCCTTTGAAAAATCGCGTATCGAAATGATATGGCTCTTTGTGAACATCCTGCTATAAGAGTAGCCGTGTAGATAATAAAATTAACGGGATGGATTGAATAAATAAATAAATAAATACAAATAAAAAGATAAAAATAGAGAAAATAAAAATAGGAGAGAAAAAGACCTATTCACCCTAAAACTTCCGCTTCTTCTCCCTTACGCCTTTGTCTTCATTGTGATTTCCATCGAGGAAACGTTCGCTTTATCTCCTCCTTCCCCTTCTATCACTTCCGTCCCTATTTTTATGTCCTTTATCTCTACGCCGGGCATAAACTTATTCTTCACCACTTCCGCGGTATCCACAGCCCTTGAGATCGCTCGTCCTCTCGCTTTTATCACTACATCGCCAAAACCGCTGTTGAACTGCGTCACTACTGCCAGGACATAACTCATTACGGGTTTGTTTCCGACATATATCACGTTGTCTTCTGCCATTTTTGCATCACCTGAAAGTAAATACAAGGAGCATATATAAAAAACTTTCCAAGCGGTTGGCACTCTCAGTTATCGCTATTAATATTTACCTTCTTGCCATATCTCTCCTCAGGCTCGAATACCTTTTCCACCACTATCTCACCGTCTATCGTGCGGTAGAAACACGACCGATAGCCCATATGGCATGCTGCACCCCCGATCTGCTCCACCTTTAACAGTACTGCATCGCCATCGCAATCTAAAAAGATATCCTTTATCAACTGCTCATTGCCCGAAATTTCGCCCTTTCGCCAGAGCTTCCCCCTGCTTCGGCTCCAGTAATGCGCTTTCCCCGTCTCTATACTGAGTCGCAACGCCTCTTCGTCCATGTATGCAAGCATGAGCACCTCTCCTGTTTCGTAATCCTGCGCTATTGCAGCTATCAACTTCTTCTCCTCTTTTCCCCCTGCTACTACCATCTTTCGCTTCACTTCCCTTTTCCGTCTTTGCCCATCAACGCAGCCAGCATCTCTTTCTGTAATGTCACGATTAAATCGCCAATCAAGCCAAATATGAGGAACTGGACGCCGGAAATGATCATCAAAGAAGTAAAGACGGTGAGAGGTACGTGTGTTATCCTATTTAACCACTCTAATACGACATAACAGCCAGAAATGACGCCGATAGTTATGAAAGATAAGCCAATGATACCGAAATAGAAGAGGGGGTTATGCGTCTTCGCAAGCACGTAGAGCGTATAGGCAATCCGTGGCCCGTCCCTAAAGAAATTGAGCTTTGACTCGCCTTTCCTCTTCTTATAGGTAATAGGGACTTCTTTTAGCCGGATACCTTTCTTTACCGACTCTATTACCATCTCGGCTTCTATTTCAAACCCCTCTTTCACAAGGTTCATCTCTTTTACCGCCGTATTCGAGAACGCACGGTAGCCCGACAATATATCATTCAATTTTAAACCATAACCAAAGCTGAATACACGGTTCAATACCCAGTTGCCGAACCGGTGAAATCTTACAAATGCACCACCATACGCGAATCGGTTACCAATCACGTGGTCCGCCTCACCGTTGTATATCGGTTCAAGCAATTTATGGGCCTCCGAAGGTGAATAGGTACCATCTCCGTCAATCATCACTATTAAGTCACTTTCTATCTCTTCAAACGCCTGTCTGACCGCGTTACCTTTTCCCTTACCGCGCTGAATTTTCACGCTTGCCCCTGCTCTCTGCGCTATCTCCCGCGTTGCGTCTGTGCTATTACCATCAATCACGAATATATTCTTGAATCCTTCACTTTTGAACTCGCCTATTAGCTCGCCTATCGTCACTTCTTCGTTCAGCGTTGGTATCAGAATACATACGTCGCTCATTAGATTAGCACCTATTTCTCTTCCTGCCCTTCCTTGCTCAGCACCCTTACGCTATCCCCCCTTACGGTGACTGGTATCGGAACCATCGCCTCAAATAGTTCAATGGTGAGTTCTTCATGCGATTCATCTACTTTCTTCACACGTGCCTTCTCGCCTTTAAAAGGGCCCGAAATGATCTCTATTATGTTCCCTTCATTTATCCCGGTTACTGATGGTTTAGGTGTGAGAAAATGCGCTACCTCCTCAAATCCCGTACCTCCCTTGATCAACCCCCTTGCATGTTGTATGTTCTGGATTATTTGCTCTATCATCTCCGGGAAAGAAGCTTCTATCAACACATACCCCTTAAGCTCATCGGGCACTAAAATCGCCTTTATGCCATGCTCTTGCTTATCCATCCCCCGGATAGAGCTCAGTATCTGATTAGCAACCGCTTGCTCTTGATTTACCGTTGTCTTCACTGTATAAATCACTGTCATAACTCAAAACCCCTTCGGTATAACGGTCATCAAAAGGTATATAGAGAACCCTATGAGACCAATCAACGCCATTGCAACACCAGCAATCTTTGAAATCTTGATGAACTCATCCCTTTTCGGCCTCGTTGCCAATTTCAGTATCCTTACATACTCCATTAACGCCTTTGAGATGAACTCAGGATTAATTTTTTCCACAATTTCTTTCAGACCTTCTTGCATTATAGACCTCACCTACATCTCGGTATTTACTGCACTATTTCTATGCCATATCGCTCCCGTTTCAAGTCCCTTCGTGCGTATATCTGTTCGGATTTAACTCCCGTAACCACAAGCAGGGTTCGCATCATGTTCTTCAAATCCGGATTTATCTGCACACCCCAGATTATCCTTGTCTCCGGGTTCATCAGTTTGTACACTTCCTGAAGTGACCCTTCTGCTTCCGCTACTGTCATGTCCTCCCCACCAGTTACATTGATCAGCGCGGCTTTCGCATCTGTCACATCCACCTCGAGCAACGGCGAGCTTAACGCTTTTTTAACCGATTCTACCGCTTTATCCTGACCGTCTGATTCGCCAAAGCCGATCATCGCCATCCCGCCGTCCTTCATCACCGTTCTCACATCTGCGAAGTCCAGATTTACAAGTCCCGGCTTGGTTATCAACTCCGTTATCCCCTTGACTGACCTCATCAACACTTCATCGGCTACTCTAAAAGCCTCGTTTAACGGTAACCGTGGCACTACCTCCAATAACTTGTCATTTGGTATCACGATTAAAGTATCAGTATTTTCACGCAGTTTATCGAGTCCAATCTCGGTGTTCTCTATTCTTATGTTCCCTTCGGCACTGAAAGGTAATGTCACTACACCTATGGTAAGAGCGCCCGCGTACTGTGCTGCCTCTGCCACTACTGGCGCTGATCCCGTGCCTGTGCCGCCACCCAATCCACAGGTTACAAATACCAGGTCCGCATCTTCTACCATAGACTTTATTTCCGCTTCATTTTCCCTCGCCGCCTCCTCACCTAACTTCGGAATACTGCCCGCACCCAACCCCTGCGTTGTCCGCCTCCCTATTAATAACTTCCGCTCTACCTTTGAAAACAACAAATGTTGGGCATCTGTGTTCAAAGCAAATAGCTCGGCGCCAAAAATACCCTCCTCCGTCATCCGCTGTATCGTATTGGTCCCGCTTCCACCGCATCCAATTACCTTTATAATCGTCTTTGACCTTCCCAATATCGTCTCCAGGTCCTCATTCTCTACTGTATCCATTCCTTCTCCCTCAGAAATCACTTCGCTCCCCATTTTTTGATTCATCGTCCCTACTCCCGCTTCTAATCACAATAATAAGAGAAGAGTAAAGATAAAAAGTATTTCACTTGATAACAGTTCCTCCAGCTATGCGGAGGAGGGGATTCGAACCCCCGAACCCCTACGGGACAGCGACCTCAACGCTGCGCCTTTGTCCACTTGGCAACCTCCGCAAAGCAAAACTTCCCTCTTCAAGAAAGAAGAGCTTATTAAAGAAAAGCATTTTGCTACCTCTACTCTACGTCAGAAGAGTCTTCCGTGCCTTGTCTTCCACGATTGCCATCACATCCTTCAGGGGTACGCCCAGTTCTCTTGCAACTCGCTTTGCATCTTCAAATTCCGCTGCTACGTTTAGCAAATCCCCCCTTGCATCTCTGCCTATTTTCACGCATACTTCTCGCTCTACACCCCTTACGCGTACCAACACCCTCTTCTGCTCTCGATTTGCGATAAACCTGTGTCTTACTTGCATAACGCGAACACCTAACGACCCTGTTTCTGCCATTATTCGATGTGCTATGCGTGAGACGTCCTTTGGTGCGGTAATCACCTGGATAATGTGACCGCTTCTGCCCTTCTTCATCAGCGTGGGTACAATGGCTACCTCTTTCGCGCCGTCTGCCATCAGAACTTCAATCAGATTGCCCATTAATTCGCCTGTAACGTTGTCAACGTTTGTTTCCAGCACTTCGACCTCGTCGCTTAACAGGTATGTATCGGCTTCACACACGCTTGCTCTCAAGACGTTAGGCATTGGTAAGTCCCGAGAACCCGCGCCGTAGCCAGTCTCTTTAACACGTAAGGGCGGTAAGAACGGTACGGACTGCTGTACGAACTGCGCGAGAATCGCGGCACCCGTAGGAGTAAGTAGTTCGGATAAGGACGCAAAAGGACCACTTTGGTACAATAAGGACGCTCTTTTCAATATTTCAACGGTTGCCGGTGCAGGAACAGGAAGGAGCCCATCTTCCGTCTCCACAAATCCTGTTCCTACTGAAATTGGCATGCTTGCAATGCAATCAGCCTGAAAGTCCAAAAAAGCCATGCTACTCACTACTATGTCCCCTATTGTATCCATAGCACCGAGTTCGTGAAAAACCAACCTTTGCCTGGGCTCACCATGCACTTTCGACTCGGCATCTGCTAAAGTGTCAAATATGCTCAATGAATTGTCTATTATCTCCCTACGTAATCCACTATTCGCTATGGTCTTTACGATTTCCTCGTACGACTTCACCCTTCGCGCCTCCCACTTATTGCTCTTACTCACGAATTGCACCTTTTTAGCCCGGATGCCTCGCTTTTCCACTTCTTTTACTTCCATGCTCAGGTCAAAGACAGAAATGGCATCCGCTACCTTCGATTCATCAATCCCTAAATCCAGTAGACTACCAATAATCATATCGCCTGAGGCGCCAGAAAAAGGTTCGAGTACTAATAGCTTCATCTTATTCTAACATGGATTTGAATGGATAGATAAAGGATTAACGAAAAAATAACGGTGAGTTTATATTAATAAAGTATTATATATACTGAAAGTGGAGAAAGCGGAAGCGATGTTGTCCCCCATACGGATTTTACATGTAGATGATGAACCCGCGGATTTGGAGATAGCGAGGATACTAATAAAGCGTGAAGTGAGAGATGATTTCGATATAGTGGGCGTGCGTTCTGCTAAAGAAGCGCTGGAAACGCTTGAAAGTGGCCAATTTGATATTGTCATCGCGGATTACTGGATGCCGGGAACGGATGGTATAGAGCTATTAGCATCGCTGAAGAAGAGCGAGAAGTATGCACATCTGCCTTTTATTATGTTCACCGGAAAAGGAGGACCAGAAGTAGCTAAAGAGAGTTTTGAGAAGGGTGCAGATAGATATATTGCAAAGGGCGGGGACAGCGCGGCGAAGCAGTGCCATGAGCTGGTGAAAGCAGTGAAGGAGTTAGTGAGAGGGGAAGGGGAAGAAGAGTGAGGGTAACCTTCTGACGGTGTATTCATAGATAAGGTGTTAACGTGAGCTGATGGTATACACCCGTGGGGGATAGTGACGAGATGTTATACAGGATAGTGTGTGGTTTAACGCCGTAAACGTTAATTGTCCCGGAGAGGGGTATGAACCGGAGATGAACATTTGCCATCTCTCGTATCTCATTCTTCAACTTTGTGGATGGTTTCAAAATACCTATAAAAACGTCATCGGTTGTTCTCACCCACGACACTATCCAGGAAAGCATGCCTCTTATCTCTTCCTCGGTGTAAATATCCAATCGCGATAGACCGATAACATGTAATACCGGCTTATTCAACTTCTTATACGCCTCCAGATGTTGCAATAAGTACGTTTTCCGTGACCCTGCTTCTCTTTCGGTAGCTATCTTGAATGAACTCATCTCTTCACGTTCCGCTTCTGAAATAGAGGGTATCCGCAGGTGTTTATCCAGCACCCTTTCATCCAGGTAATCTAAAAGAAGCCACTTCACCGAAGAAGAAGAATAGGCACCCTCCTCAGGCATATATATGACACTGCAATCATTCAGCATGAAATTGGAGATGGTATGGAACAATACGGGTTGGTAACTCTGACTTATACTATCATCCGCTATTTCCAGTAGTACAAAGCTGCCCTTCGGATACCCGCCAATAATCAAATCTAAATCTTTTATCCCCGTGGAATAATACGGATTGTGTGCTCCCCCGTTCTCTTCATTCCTTTTTAATACACTGTGCCTGCCACTGCCCAATTCGGTGGCGGGGGTCGCAAAAAGCGTGAACTTCCCGGCTTCCAGTGAGAAGAGGTAACTGGTACGACCAATCCGAAAACCTCTCAACTTATCTATATACATTCTTCTTATTGTTCGTTCGTCTACTTGATCCTTTTCTAATCTTATAATACTGTCAACGAGATAATCCAGCCTCTTACTACCAGAATACTCGGTGATTAAAAGTAAACGCGTTTTTGTCTTTCGTGCAATATCCAGCATAGAGTTCTCAAGCTTTTCTATGCTCTTCTGGTTTTCATTACCTATTTGAAACGATACGGCATCCCAGCTATCTATTATCAAACTTGTAACGTCCTTCTCGGCGACGAGGCTGTAAACAGACCTCAAGAAGCTTGAAGCGTCTCCGTATAGCACCTGGAATTCGGATTCGGAAAATTCCGATTGCGTAGCATCAATAATATTTTTAGGGGGTACTCGCATTTCCAAACCCGGGAACTGGGCATACAACACGGAAGGGTCTATACGCGTTGAGATATAAACCCCTTTTGCTTCGTTCCGGCACAACCGTTCGAGAAGCGTAATCGCATAAGTGGTCTTACCAGTACCAGGAGCACCTTTTAACAGGATGGTATAACTCTCCAGTGATTCAAGTGCATTTTCTACTTCGTACATCATCTATCACCCATTAATATTTTAACGCATAAAGAAAGTTTTGATGGACACCAAACCACAGTCAATTAGCCGTTCACCTCCCCCACTCGCTTCGCGTTTGCTTCTCTTGACCTTCTTTCTATTATCTCTTCTATGCTCTTACTTTCTTTTATACTCTGTATGGAACTGATGAACGCAAAGAGAGTCTTTGCATAAGGACTGTTATCGTCCGCTTTTATCACCATTGACTTCCCTATATCTATCTCTTTTAATATACCTGCATCCACGAGGTCTGTTATTACTTTCCTGGCAGTGACGTGGCTCACGTCGAGGGTCTTTGCAAGCCCGGTGATATTATTGAAATAACCGTTGTTGTTGTAGAATATCCGGATTATTTTGAGATGTATATTATTCTTCCCGAATATTTTCTTTAGTATGTCCATATGATACTACCTGTTAGTGAAATCACTATATATTTCTTTTGGTTATCTAAAAAAAAATTGCGGTCATCCCGAAAAAAAAATTAAACATACACGCAAAAAAAATGCTGCCGTTTTCACTTCTGTGGTGCAATGATATGTATCTCTAAAAACCGACGTGCTATTTTAAGCATAAATAACCCATACGTTTTATATCCGGCGCTGATAGCTTACGCTAAAACATCCTCGAACTCGATATTATCCCGCGCCCTCATCTCGCCACCTTTTTCCATTTCAAAGGAAAAACCTTTCACGACGTCAATATCTCCTCGAACAATTCCGCCTCCAGTTCATGCAACATTGGTATCCCCGTGACTTCCGATGCGAGTTTGCTCATTGATGCAATATCACTTTGGTCTATCAAATCCAGTTTGAACTTACGTGTACCTGCGAGCAACTGCTTTAAGCCGAGCCCCAACCTCTCGCTGAGATAAGTGTAGACACCGACCGCAGACCAGGGTATCTCCTTACCCACTTTATCACCGTATTCCGTTTTTAACTCTTCGGCAACGATAAAGAACTTTCCTGGATCGTTACCATATTTATTCGCAAAATCCCGTGGTAATCTGCCTTTTTCTGCGAGTTCACAGAAATACAGAGCTTTCATCGCTGCCGTTAATGGTGACCTCGCCATCGTTATTGATTTCACGAATGGCCCTTTGCCATTGTTGCCATCGAAATTGCTAAGCGCTATCGCCTTGAACATCTGCGTCTCGTTGATGAACCCACCAGCCATGCTTATATCCGGCACGTATTTACCCTCTCGCTCCAGTATCCGTGCACACGTTAATACCTGCGCTTCTAAATAAACGGTAGGCGTGCTCATCTCATTCATCATCGGCACCGGACTCATTCCCGTGCCACCACCAGCGCCGTCAAACGTTATATAATCCACTTTGGCTTCCGATGCTACTTTCATCGTCCATGCCACATCTACTGGGCGATAAGCCCCGGTTTTTATCGTTACGTATTTTGCACCTATGCCACGTAGCCATTCGACATCTTCTACAAAACTGCGCTCCTCCGGGAATCCCACTCTGCTGTGCCGCTCAAATGTCTTGAACAAGCCATCATGAAACGCTTCTTGAACCGCTGGCGCTTCCGGGTCAGGCTGCACGATGTATCCTCTCTTCTTCAGTTCCAATGCCCTTTCCAGCGAAGGTACACGTATTTCACCACCTATTGCCTTTGCTCCCTGCCCCCATTTCCTCTCCACTATATTCACGTCCAATTTTGACACTATGTATTCATCCACACCGAACCTCTGGTCTTCTACATTCGTCTGCACTGCGACCTCACCGTATTTGCCGTCCCAGTATTCCTTGAAAAGCCTGACCCTTCGTTCCATCTCCGGCGAGTTCGTCACTTTTCCGTTCGTGAATACCGATTCTTTGTCAACGCCGCAAACATTCTCGCCGATAATAATTATTATTCCTGAGAGTGCGGCACCGATAGCAAGCGCATCCCAGTTGTTTCTGCCCACATCCGTAGACCCGAAAGCGCCACTTGCCAGTGGTGTCTTTAGCGGAATACCTCCTATCTTCGATTCTATGCTCACATTCGGAAATACTGCTACATCCGGGTCCGGTTCTATTCCTTCTGCACCCCGTAATTTCGAGAGGATATTGAAGTCAGACCAATCGAGTCCATAATCCTTGTTCGACGCGGCAGTACTCCATCCATACTGCTCCAGTTCCGGATATAATACCTCTCGACCCCGGAACGCACTCTTTCCTATTTCGCATAGCACTGTACACTCCTTCACGCATATCGGACACATTCCACTCAGCGTATTCACATCTCTCCTTCTCACGGACGTTCCCGTGGTAGACCTCGCATTTGCATATATATCAGGCATTTCAATCACCTCTTATGGTTTGCAATGTAAAAGCATACGGATTCGTTAAACATGCAGAACAAATCTCCATTTGGTCCTGTATCATGCCATAATTCCTCATTTTCTTATTAAAAGCAAATCTTTCTATCTTTTTTATTCCCTCACCATCCAGCTTTTTCGTCTGTATTGACTTTTCTGAAATAGCTACGAGTTCCACTCCTACTTTTGTCCGAATTATTAATGACGTGCATCCAGCCGGCGAACCAGCCGAGCCAGCGGAAACATCCGCAAGCTGTGAGGTGAAATCTTCACATATCCTGCATGTATCCCGCACGCAGGGGTCCAGTTCTTTAGTTGGAATACCAAACTCATTGTCCTTTGTCACCACCATGAATTTCCCCTTTGTAACATAAAACCTCTCCACCTCTTTGATGTCTATTCCACGTTCAGCGAGGAAGATAACCAGATCACGGTGCCAGAAAGCCTCAGTGCCGAAAAGCCCGATTAAGACCTTCACCCGATCCAACTCCAAAGCAGGGTCACGCAATGCTTGAAGTCTTCTCACCGCTTCTATATTACAGCCAGTACCGACCATTGCGATATTTTCATAACCGCGGTCTATCGCCTCCCATACGCCAAGGATAGAAGGGCAGGCTGTGTATTTTGGACCTATGCCAAGCAAGACGTCTCCCGGTGTAGTGGCAACAAAAGGTTCGGCTTTCCAATCTTCTGTCCTCGTAGCGACAACCGCAGCATCTATAAATCCACTTCTTAACGCTTCATATAGCATTGCTGTTACAGCACTGCTATCCTGCCCCACCTCTCTTATGCCCCTTTCCGTTGCTCTTGCACTTAAAATTTCCTGGTAGTACCCAAGAATCCGCCCCTCGGGTGAGGAAGTGCAGGGGCTGAAATCACATACGCCATAATCCTTCCTTGGACACTCATCCTCACATAAACGACAAGCTGCGAACGTGCGAGGACAGAAACTGAAACAGAAACCCTTTGACACTGTTCCACCACAGCCCTTATCCCACACTATCTCTTCTTCGCTATACTTCTTGAAATCCGGTATGAACGCCGCACACGCACCACAATAGCAGCATACCGGGAAGCTTCTTACGTTTGCCATAGACTTCTTCTCCTCTTTTTCATCAGTAATGCTTTCCCGTGTTCTATATTCATAATAGTATTAAAAGACTATTTGAGAACTTTTCATAAAAATTATGATGCCCGCATCATTGCCATACGGCATACAAGTTCTGGACTATTTTCATGCGAGTGAACACATATACGAGGCAGCGGAGGGATTGAATCTTCTAATAAAACAGTTTGCCATACTCGCTTGAAGCGGTCAGGAGCGTGGTGGTACGCGGAAAAGGCGAATCAAATGCTCGCGGTACCCCAAACCATCCAGCAAATCGTAACAATATTCGTAGTTGCCACTTGCCTAAAATACAATCGTCATATCTTCCAGACCTGAAAAGAAATCCTCTATCTCTTTATAGAAGCGAACTTAAAGATACCATCCAATGATGACTCACTGCCTCTAACCAACCCCTCCCTTGTATTCACCACGTCCTTAGCTTCAAGCCAGCCACGCCGGGCAGTTGCCACACCGTATTTTATTACCGTACCCATCTGCATCGCATCATGCGAATCTGTTGATACGGCAACCAAAACACCGTAATCCTTCGCCATACGGCAATGCACATCCTTCAAATCCAGCCGATTTGGAAACGAATTTAATTCTAAGATAGTACCAGTATCCTTTGCCTTTTGCATGAGCTTCTCCATATCCACTTCATATGGCTCTCGCTTACCCAGAATACGACCCGTGGGATGCGCAATTATATCCACATTAGGGTTATCCATCGCAGTGATAATCCGTTTCGTCATCGTGTCCCGGTCCTGTGAGAATTTAGAATGAACCGCACCCACCACCACATCTAAGTCCTTCAATATCACATCCGGGTAGTCCAAAGAGCAATCCGGCTTAATATCCACCTCAGACGCGGATAATACTCTGAATTTTATGCCCTCAACTTCAAATCGCGTGTTCACCTTATCTATCTCTACCTGCCGCTCCGCTATCTTCTCCACGGTCATGCCACCTGCAATACCAACCGCAGGCGAATGGTCTGCAACAGCGATATACTCATAACCCAGCGCAATAGCCGCATCCGCCATCTCCGCTATACTGTTCTTACCGTCACTCCATTTGGTATGCACATGCAAATCACCTTTAAGGTCGCTAACCTCAATCAGTCCGGGGATTCTACCCGCTTTTGCGGCTTCTACCTCACCACTGTCTTCTCTCAGCTCTGGTGGGATATATGCGAGACCCACGCTCTTGAACACTTCCTCCTCCTCCTTCCCGCCTATTCTCTCATCGCCGCGGAAGATGCCGTATTCATTTATCTTCAGCCCGTTCTTCACGCCTAACTCCCGTATTCGTATGTTATGATGCTTGGAACCCGTGAAATAATGAGCAGCCGCGCCAAAGGAATCCGCGCTCACTACTCGCAAATCCACGTCCATGCCCGTTAATACAATGCTTGACTTCGTCTCGCCCTTCGCTACTATCTCTTCCACACCGTCCAGACCGGTAAACGCATCCATCACGGCCTGCGGGCTATTCGAGACTACCAATAGGTCTATATCGCCTACTGTCTCTCGCATTCTGCGTAAACTGCCTGCAATGGTTATAATATCCACTACCTTCTGCTTCTTCAATTCGTTCACTATTGATTCGGCATAAGGTAGCGCTTTGGAAAGTAGTACACGACCTTTATAGCTTCTGTATTGCGCTATCCCCTTTAATATGTTCTCTTCTACCTTTGTTCCTAACCCCGGTAGGCGTTCCAGCTTATGCGACTTTGATGCTTCTTCCAGTTCTTCTATACTGCTTATCCCAAGCTCGGCGTGCAATCTGGCTATCGTCTTCGGACCGACACGGGGAATGGCTAAGAGTTCAAGTAAGCTGGGTGGCACTTCCCGCCTGAGCTCTAAGTGTCGCTTACAATCGCCTGTTTCCACTATCTCCACTATCTTCTTCGCAATAGCATCACCCACACCCGGTATCTTCTTCAATTCTTTGACGCCACCACGTTCCGCAATCACTTTCAAATCCTGAGTTAAAGACTCTATCGTCATCGCGGCACGCCGATAAGCCCTTATTTTGAATGTGTTCTCGCCTTTTATCTCTAATATCTCTGCAATCTCCGCGAATATCCGTGCTATGTCAAGATTTATCATCATTAAGATATCTAATTGACTCCTGTACGGGGCGCTTTCCATTCATGGATTTTGGTGTGCGCACTGGCTTCTACAAGCCAGAGGTCACGGAGCTGGTCAGTAGTAATGAAAGTGATAGCCGTGCCTTGTTTACCCACGCGAGCCGTTCTACCAATTCGATGTACGTAAGTCAGGGGTTCCTGTGGGATGTCATAGTTGAAGACATGGCTGATGTCTGGAATATCAATGCCACGCGCCACTACATCCGTACAGATGAGATACCGTATTTTGCCCTCACGCAGTTTTCCTATTGCTTTCTCGCGTGCTGTCTGGGTGAGGTCTCCATGAATTCGTTCGACCGAGAAGTTACGTCTTTTGAGGATCTCGTAGAAAGACTCGACCCATTTCTTCGTTTTGCAGAATACAAGTGCCTTTGTTGGTCGCTCCTCTTTGACGACCTGGAAGAAGGCGTCCATCTTCTTCTTTCGGTCTACTTTGACGTAGTACTGCTGGACATCACGGACTGTTAATTCGTCTTCTTCAACGTTGGCAGAGAGGAATTCCGGATTGGACATGTACTTTCCAGCCAGCATGCGAACCTCTTTGGGCATGGTCGCCGAGAACAACAACGTCTGTCGCTGCTTCGGCATGTTTTCTATTATCCATTCTATATCCTTGATAAAGCCCATGTCAAGCATACGGTCTGCTTCATCGAGGACAACTGTTTCTGTTTTGTTGAGCTTGAGCGTTCCCCTATCCATGTGGTCCATTACACGCCCAGGTGTGCCCACAACGACATGGACGCCTCGTTGAAGCTGGTTTATTTGTGTGTTGATAGAAGCACCGCCGTACATCAAAGCCACGCGGCTGCCCGGGCCACCTACTTTCTCGAACTCCGCGGCTACCTGGATTGCAAGTTCACGAGTCGGCGTCAATACGATTGCCTGGACGTTTTTAGCATCAACCCGTATCTTTTCTGTTATTGGTATGGCAAATGCAAGGGTCTTGCCAGTACCGGTCTTTGCCTGCCCGATTATATCCCGGCCATTGAGTGCTATGGGTATAGCCATCTCCTGGATGGGCATCATCTCCTCGAAGCCCATTGAGCGTATATTTCGCAGAATGCCGCTTCGAATGTTGAGTGTCTCAAATTTTGTCATTATAGATACTACATGAGTATAGAAAGATATAAAGGCAGATTAATTATTGCTTCTCCGGGCAACTCCTACCCGGGTTGTTATGCAACAGTCCTTTTTATTTTAATAGCAGCCATCACCTTCGCTTTCGTCCATGAGCATTTATTTATATTATAAGGCATCCCGCAGTAAACAGCGAAATAGCAGAGGGATTGGACGTTACGCCGTCCAGCATCAATAAGGCCGGGGCTGGGATTCGAACCCAGGTCTTGGGATCCACAGTCCCAAGGGATACCTCTACCACACCCCGGCATTCATTTATATAATCTGCTATTTGGTTTATGGTATTAGCTTATAAAAAAATCCTGTACAAATATAGTATTTGAAAGATGGTTAAGATTGGGAACGTGGAATTAGGACTCAGACCGGTGATAGCAGGCGTAATGAGGGAGTTATCCATTCAGGATGCAGTCCGGGCGAAGAGCAGCGGTGCTGATGTAATAGAACTAAGACTAGACCTTTTGAAAAGCGAAGACCGGCGCGTGGAACGGGTGAACGAGTTCTTAGGACTGCTAAAGATGCCGGTTATCATAACGAACAGGCGGAGAGAAGAAGGTGGCTCTTTTGCAGGCACAGAAGAGGAACAGATTGCCTTGCTTAGTAGCATCCTCGAAACCAGGCAGGTAAACGCGGTGGACATCGAATTTCTCTCGCATGAAGTGATAAAGCGGCGACTGATAGAGCAGGCAAATAAGCTTCTGATACCCGTTATTCTATCTTTACACGATTTAAAAGGCATGCCAGATCATGAGAAGATATTGAAAATCATAGATGATATGTATGACGAAGGCGGGAGCATAGCAAAGATTGCCGTGACGCCGAAGACGTTAAACGATGCTTTATTCTTGCTCACACTGACGCATGCGGTATCGAAAGCCGGGAAGTCGTTAGTGTGTATTGGCATGGGCTCTGGCCCGATAGGTAGACATCTGCGACTAATAACGCCGGTATACGGGTCGGTACTGACTTACGGGTTTATTGGAAGCGAAGAGAGCAGCGTGGCTCCGGGGCAGTTCGGTGTGAAGGAGCTGAGATACACACTGGATATGCTTGGATTAGGAGCTGCAAGAAGAAGGAATAATGGGGCCGGTGCGATTTGAACGCACGATCGGCGAGTCTGGAGCCCGCTGCCCTCCCGAACTAGGCCACGACCCCGTATATCCTGTATGCAGTCTAGTTATTTATAAAAGCGGTATATAATAAAAACCAACGAAAACGAGATTACACCCGATTCTTTGAGTATCTTCATCTAAAGAAGTCATCCGCTCTACGAAACAGCACATCCTTTATGTCTGATTCACGTGCTTTAAAACGTAGCCCACGCACAATTGCAACTGGTATGCCCTCCATGAATTCGCCCATCACGAGATTCGCAGCCGCACATACTTCATCCGCAACGGCTTCCTTTGTTATCCGTGCGATTTTACCGAATCTGTCCTGCTCGCCTCGCCGGTCCAGCAGTGCGGGAACGCCGGAAACGCCCAGGCATATCCCGGTAATTCCGCTTCGAAACGCCCTGCCGAAAGAATCAGAAGTTAATACCGAGACCTCTTTGCCACATCGCTCTTCTATATCAGTCCTGAATCGAGAAACACTGCCCTGGGGGTCTTCGGGTAGCAAAACCGCTCTTCCCGCCTCTACGTTTGACTCGTCAACGCCCGCATTTGCGCATACAAATCCATGCTTTGTCTCCACTATGATATTGTTCCCCGCTATTCTTACAATCTCTATTGTTTCGTTCAGTATAAGTTGAACGATTCGCGGGTCTTTTTCCGTTTCTGCCGCAATTCGCGCCGCTTCATTACCCACTTTCACTTCCGAAAGGTCTACGACCCTACCTTCGCTCTTCGCTATTATCTTAGAAGTGAAAACGATGGCATCTCCCTCTTCCAGGCATAACCCGCTCTTTTCCAGTGCCTCAAAGAGCAGTGCAATTAAATCGTCTCCCGCCCGTATCTCAGGAAAACCGTTGACACCTATTATTTCCAGATGGTTAGAGAATTCAAACTGATTCTCGCTCATTCTTTATTTGTTTCTTTATTTATTTATTTATTTATTTATTTATTTATTGACGGACTTTAAAGTAAACGTGAACATTGTTAAATATAAAGGGATGGGATAAGGAATGAAGAAAGAGCTGATGGATATACTCGCCTGCCCGATGTGTAAGGGCGATTTAGAATTGAGCATAGCAGAGGAAGTGGAAGGCGGCGAGATAGAAAAAGGGAGTTTATATTGCAAAAATTGCGACCTGCGGTACCCCATAGAAGAGGGCATACCCAACCTATTGCCACCGGAACTGAAGGTAGAATGAGAGTATAATTCACGGCGTCCCGGGACGGTGAGATGGAAAGAATACAGCAGAGGATATACCTTAGTAGAAAGAGTCGGAATTCAATAGAGTTTGAGCATGAAGTATTAAGGATTCCACTGAAGTTGGGCGGTGAGACGAGCTTTGAGATACTTATCATCAATCACGGCGAGCCAACACATGTGCATTTCTCGCTTGGCGAAGATATGGCGGACAAAGTGATGATACTGCAGGATAAGGTCTATGTAATAGAGAAGGAAAAGATAGCAGCGATTGTAAGACTGCCGAAGAGCTATGCCGATGCGTTAGAAGAGGAAGAGATGGGTGCAGGCGATATATTCGTGAGTAGCGGCTATGGCGCCACGAAGAGGAGTTTTTCGGTGGAGATAGTAGAGCAGGAGACGGAAGAAAGGACGGTACCGATAGAAGAGAGAATAGACGAAGTAGAGGCAAAAAGAGAGATAGAGGAAAAGAAGGAGGAAGTGGTGAGAGAGATTGCAATATCTCTGGAGAGACTGGCTTTTTTGCGTCGGTTGGCGGTATCCGCAGCGGCAATAGCACTATTTTTTATCGCGTTCGCCCTTAGCTCTTACACTAATCAGCCTATAAATTTCACTTTTGCGTTAATTGCCGCGGCAATCTTCTTATTTATCGTGATTTATAATCAATAGCAATGAATGCGAGAAGGGAGCTAAAAAGAGGAGGATGTTCCGGCAAAAAAAAGTCACTGTGGTTGCTATTGTAATATTGGCGGTGATGGGTATAGCGGCGGTTACGGTTTGCATTTGTAGCTCGATGACCACGATAATTGTTATTTCACCGTCCACTAAAGCCGTGACCCCAGGAGAGACATTCACGGTTGATATACTCGTGACGCCCAATCAGCCACTAAAGGGAATAAATCTGGATTTGAAAATAGACCCGTCGCTTATTACGGTGAACAGCGTAGCAAATGGAGGGATGTTTACGGGTAGTTGTTTTGGTTCTAATAATATCGGTGATGGTACAGTCACTATATTTGGTGTCGCTGCTCTCGGTGGGGCAATATCCAGACCCGGCACATTCGCCATGGTCTATATGACTGCAAATTCTGAACACACCGGGACTACTACACTACATTTTTCACGTGTGAGTGTAGAAGGTCAGGAAGGAGAAGTAAGAAGTGCAGTGACTGATGGACTTGTTACCGTCAGACAGCCAGCGGTTTTTGATACGGGTTACGGCTCCTATCCGAGCATAGCCGGTACACATACCGGGACAATAACGCCAAACCGGGATATAATGGTTTACATGCTTTACACGTATCCATGCCCGGGTACGGGTGGGCATACGGCATCTGTAATTATAAAGGATAACACCAATATAACCGGGGATTGGCATGGTTACAAAGGGGATTGGGACGGCATTCGGTTCTCTCCACAGTTCGTATTACTGACAGGGCATACTTATCATTACCGTATATGCACGGGTTCATATCCACAGATAATTCATAATCACACCCTTGGAAACGAATATGGAATAATCAACTGTACGCGGTTTATTGATGTAAATGGTCGGTCGTATAATGATTGGATACCGGCGTTTCGATTAGAGGGTACATTTATTTGAACACCATCCAGAGACAATATATATGGGATTAACGGAAGAGGAGTTGCGATTCGTAACTGACAGGATGTTAGGCAAGTTAAGCGTGTGGTTACGTGTTCTTGGACACGATACGGTTTACGTTGCGGATTTAAAAGCTATGGGCGCTGCTGCTGAGGATAAAGCCCTTGCCGCTTTTGCAAAAGAAGAATCGCGAATATTGCTCACACGAGACAAAGACCTCGTGACTCTGGCGAGGAAGAAGGGTGTACAATGTCTGTATATACAAGCCGATGATGTGATGACACAATTGAAGGAACTGCTTCGGTATAACTTAGACATAAACCTCGAACCTGTGCCGCAAAGATGTAGCGTGTGCAATGCACGTATACGGAGGGTAACGAACGAGGAATGGGATATGTTGATGGGGAATAGCTATGTACCAACGAGCGAGGTGGGAAAGAGAGAATTCTGGGTTTGTGTGCGTTGTGGTAAGATATACTGGGCAGGAAGCCACTGGCGGAATATGCGTGAGCGGTTGAGGCAGTTGCAATAAATAAATCTTTTTATGCTCTGAAGATTAAATAGTAGATAGAGAAAATGGCAAAAAGAGGAGTCCAATATTTTACACTTTCTGAGATAGAGCCCCGCATATGGTTCATGCTGACCGGCTGTAACTTCCGCTGTAAGGGCTGTTTCCGACCTGCTCGCGATGGCGGAGGCACCTTACTCAGTGCGGAAGAGACACTGGAGTTTGCAGAGCAGGCATGCCTCAGGCATTACGGGCTGATTCCGGTCAAAGCGATGATTACGGGTGGCGAGCCTACACTTGACCGGGAATACCTCCTGACACTCGTTAGAGGCTTGAAGGCGAGAGGATTCAAAGAGATTATTTTGATGTCCAATGGTTACGAGATTGGACGAGAAGAGAATTATGCCCAGGAGTTAGTAGCTGGAGGTTTAACCGAGGCGCATATAGACGTCAAAGCATTCTCTGAAGATATTCATATAGGGTACACGGGTAAATCGAATAAACCAGTATTAAACGCCGTGCGATTATTAAACGAGACGGGCATAGAACTGCTTATTCAGACAGTTTACATGCCTGGTATCGTGGACGATAAGGAGATAGAGCGAATAGCACGGTTCCTTTCAGCCATAGATAAAGCGATAAAATATCGGATAAACCCGTTTACGCCCACATTCGCATTTGAAGAAGTTACCAGGCGTCCAACCATAGAAGAGATGGAATCCGCTTACAAACTCGCTTCCCTCTATCTACCTAACGTGATAATAAGCAGGAGTTGCTATCGTGAATATCCCACACCACCAGCACAAGAGACCTGGATAACCGTATATCCTGACCTCACAATCAAAAGGAGAAGCATAAAAGACCAGGAAGAGGATAGAATTTCATGGCTCAGTCATGCAAAGGCGAAATCACGGGCAGAGGTACTTCAAGCGCTTAATCGCGCAGACCCGGGATATCTCCATGAACTGGGCGAGGTAATAATGAGAAACGCGACTTATTATGCAGCGCCCAGCACAAATCGCACACCGAAAAACGTTAAATGAGCTCAATCTTCGCCCGTCTCCATCAACCTCTCAAGCACCTTCTCCAGGTACGCTTTACTTTTTGCGGCATCTGCAACTATTTGTTTATAGTCCAGTACCTCACCGGCAATTATACCATGAGCATAATTGTCCACAGTGCTTATATTCGCGTATCTAAGCCCCAGCTCCTTTGCAAGTGTCGCTTCTGAAGCCATGCTCATGCCTACCACATCTGCATAGCTCTTTATGAAGTTTATCTCCGCCCGGGTTTCGAGCCTTGGTCCCTGAGTCTGGAAATAAACGCCCTGCTTCACGAGGCGGTCCCTTACAACCTCTTTCGCCACTGTTATTATTGCAGTTCTCAAACCTTCATCCAGGCTCGGTGTAATATGAACGAGTTTGTGCTCATAAAAGGTGGGTATGCTGCACAGGTTTATGTAATCGTGAGGAACAACCAGTGACCGGGGTTTTATATCGCGCTTCAAACTGCCAGCGGAAGTAGCACCTATGACTTCCTCTATGCCCAGCTCCTTAAATGCCATTATATTTGCCCTGTAATTTATCCTGTGTGGCGGTATATTTGTCGCTTTACCATGTCTTGGGATGAAGACGCAGGCAGCGGTAACGAGAAGGTAAACTGAGCCGTATATTGTCTTAACCTCCTTCGCCTGCGCACCTTCAAGTAACCTCGTGCCGAAGAGGCTTGTGCCGCCAATTATCCCGAGTCTCATTTTGCACGACTCACAAGTAATAATATTTACCCGTTTCCTTCTGTTCACGGTCTTTCGAGGACCCCAGCTTATTTATCCGTGGCCTGAGCGTGCTTTCATCACGTCTGAATGTCACACCCAATTCCTTCAAAAATATGTCCATGCCCTCTCGCATCTCAAAACAACCTCTTATCTCGCCTCGTATGCCCGGTTCTCCTTCAAAGACCATTAACCTGTCGCTTAACAGATCTATCATATATATGTCGTGGTCTGCAATCAACATAGATACGCCCCTTCGCTCTGCATACCGCCTGACTGCTTTTATCAACCGCACCTTCTGCTCCACATCCAGATGCGCTGACGGCTCATCCAGCATATACAAAGACGCTTCATGACAAAGACAGGCAGCAATCGCAACGCTTTGCAGTTCACCACCACTGAGTTCTTTTATCTTCTTCGTCTCTATCTCCGGTATTCCCAATGGGTGTAACACATCAATAATAGCCGCTTCGCTTAATTTTAGCGAATAAAAGAACTCCTTCACGCTTATATCCCGCTCGCCCTTCAGGTACTGCGGCTTGTAAGAGATGGTAATGTCAAAAGATATTTTGCCAGTAGTCGGCTCTGTCTCACCTGCTAATACGCGCATAAACGTGCTTTTCCCGATGGCATTTCTTCCGACCATCCCCAATACCTCGCCAGTCGCTATATCGCCTTGCTGTGCCACCAGTACAAAACCGTCTTTATCATACCGCTTCTCAAAGCCGTTGTATTCGATGAACACCGCTCTTTCTTCTCGTTTCTCCCGTGGCGGATGTGCGGTGAATTCTATTGGCTTCTCCCGTATACGCACGTTCTCGGCATGCAAGAAGCCACCCAAATATTCTTTTATGCCTCTATTCGTGCCCTTTGGCATCGTAACTACGCCATACTCGCCGGGCTTACCGTATATGAGGTGAACATAATCGGCGAGCATATCAAGGATAGCGAGGTCGTGTTCCACCACAACCACGGGTTTATCTTTCAAAACAGTTTTTATACCTTTTGCTACATTCACACGTTGATAAATGTCCAGATATGGTGTTATCTCATCAAAGAAGAAGAAATCCGCTGCTCTTACCATACAGCCAATGATCGCAACCCTTTGTAGTTCGCCACCACTCAGCTCATTTATATCCTTATTCCGTGCTTCTTCAAGTTCAAAACTCGTCACGAGTTGTTCTGCCACGCCAGTTTCGTCTGCTTTTTCCAGTAACTCGTGGACTTTACCATCAAAGAATTCAGGAATTGCATCCACATATTGAGGCTTATAAGACACTTTTATTGCCCTTTTTGATAGCTTATCAAAGTAAACCTGTAATTCTGAACCGCTGTATCGCTTTATTATCTCGTTCCAACCGGTTTCTGATTCTATATTGCCAAGGTTCGGAACCTGCAAGCCCGATAATATTCTGATTGCCGTGCTCTTCCCCGTACCGTTCTCGCCTAATAGTCCGGTTACTTTGCCTGATTTTGGTATCGGAATACCATAGAGCACGAACCCGTTTTCGCCATATCTGTGTGTCGCTTCTCCCTTTAGCTCTTCCGGTAAGCCTATGATAGAGATAGCCCCAAATGGGCATTTCTTTATGCATATTCCACAACCTTCACATAGCTCTTCGGATATTACCGGTTTACCATCATTGCCCAGGACGATGGTCTCTGTTCCTGTTCGTACCATCGGGCAATATTTCAGGCATTCATACTCGCATCTCCGCGGCTGGCACTTATCCCGCTTCAGTATCGCTATCCGCATTTTACGTTATTCTATTCTCTTCTCCTCTCTGATTCTGGTATGGTGTTTTATCTATTAGTAGTGGAGCGCATAGCTAAAAAAAAAAGAAGGAAGTTGCACCTGTCAACCCGTGAATACTTTTGTCATCATTCCCTGGCATTATCTAAGCATTTGTCAAAAGTAAATACCGAAAACTTTATAAATTGAATGCCTTCATATCTCTTTTGGCTAGTGCAAGAAAAAACGCGAGCGAAAAATAGAGGAGTGAAATATGGAAGATAAAAGGACGATAGATATACTAAAATCAAGGCTGGAACTGGAACACTACCAGAAACTTATCAGGATAGATAATCCGGAACTCCTTGCATTCATTGCCAGGTATATTGAGCTTTGTAATCCGGATAAGGTCTTTGTCCGCACCGATTCTACGGAAGATATACGGTATATCAGGGAGGAAGCGATACGCGCGGGCGAGGAGCAGGAACTTGCCATAAAGGGACATACGGTTCATTTCGATGGCTATTACGACCAGGCAAGGGATAAGACTAATACGAAGTTCCTTATACCGCCGGATGTTGATTTAGGCCCGGGAATAAATGCAATGGATAGAGTAGAGGGGCTCAAAGAGATTCATGATACTATGCGCGACATCATGCGTGGGCATCAGTTGTTTGTGCTTTTTTGCTGCTTGGGACCGCATAATTCAGTATTCGCCATTCCCGCGGTTCAGCTCACCGATTCCGGCTATGTAGCGCATTCGGAGGCACTGCTGTACAGACCTGGCTATGAAGAGTTCTTAAGAGGAAGGCAATCCGTACGGTTCTTAAAGTTTGTACATTCCGCGGGTGCACTGGACGATAGGAAGACCTCGATTAACTTAGCAAAACGCAGAATTTATATAGACCTCGAAACGGAGACGGTGTATAGTGTGAATACGCAATATGGCGGTAATACAATCGGTCTGAAGAAGTTAGCGATGCGTCCAGCAATCACTCGTGCATCAAAAGAAGGCTGGTTGACAGAACACATGTTTATCATGGGTGTGCATGGTCCCGCGAATAGGGTAACTTACGTTACAGGCGCGTTTCCATCGCTCTGTGGAAAGACCTCAACGTCCATGCTGCCTGGAGAAACAATAGTCGGTGATGATATAGCGTACTTAAGGGAAAAAGAGGGTGTGATACGTGCCGTCAACCCGGAGAGAGGTATTTTTGGAATAATACAGGGTATAAATTCGGAGGACGATCCATTAATCTGGAAGACGCTTCACACCCCTGGAGAAGTTATATTCTCCAATGTGCTGGTTACAGAAGATAAAAGCGTATTCTGGATTGGTAAAGACGAAGAAGAGCCACTAAAAGGTTTTCATCATTCTGGCGACTGGGAACGTGGAAAGAGAGATGAAGGGGGCAAAGAGATCTCACTTTCGCATCCAAATGCACGGTTCACGCTTGACCTGAAGAGCTTAGACAATGTGGACCCGGAGTTCGACAATCCAGAAGGTGTGGTAATAGGCGGAATAATCTACGGCGGAAGGGATTCGGACACGAAAGTGCCGGTTGAAGAATCCTTCAACTGGGTGCATGGCGTTATTACTATGGGTGCGGCACTGGAGTCGGAATCAACAGCGGCAACGCTGGGCAAAGAGGGGGAACGGAAGATAAATCCTATGTCGAACCTGGATTTCCTCTCTATTCCTATTGGTAGGTATATAGAATCACATCTAACTTTTGGCGCTAAATTGACGAATCCACCGCCCATATTCTCCGTGAACTATTTCCTGCGAGATGCCGGGGGTAATTTCATGAATGATAAGACAGATAAGGCTGTGTGGCTAAGATGGATGGAACTGCGTTCACATGGCGAGATGGAAGCATTAAAGACACCTACTGGTTTGATACCAGAGTACGAAGCCCTTAGGGGGCTGTTCCAAACCGTACTCAACAAAGACTATCAGAGAGAAGATTATACAAAACAGTTCACTGTTAGGGTGGCGGCGAATTTAGCCAAGCTCGAGCGGGTAGAGGCGTTCTACCGGACAAAAGTAAAGGATACGCCAGAACTTGTGTTCACGGTGTTTGAGGAGCAAAGGCAAAGGCTAATCAAAGCAAAAGTGGAATATGGGGATTACATCGCACCTGATGATGATGATGCATGAATCCGGCATACATAGATAGCTACTTCTTCTTTATGTTATCCGCCCTCTTCCGCTTATGCTCGACCAGGAAGTCCAGTTGTGCAGGGTCTGCCTCTCCAAAGTCCGCATACCCCTTCTCTCTAATGAACTCTATTACCCTCTTCGCATTCGCTTCGCGTACGGATATCGTAGAGAATCCGGGGGCACTACCTACGCTACCCACACTCACATCGGCTTCCACCGCCGTGAAATCACAGCAAACGTGGCAGCCACTCGGGAGTATCTCTTCGAGTACCTTCACCTTAAAATTCACTTCGCTATCCGTCATAGTAGCGATGAACTTACCTTTAGTTATGTCTGTCTTAACGAGCTTCGAGAAATCCACGCCCTTCTCCTGCAGGTATCGCGAAATATCCGAGTAATGGAAATTTTCAGTGCAGAACAATCCCACCACGAGTTTTACCTTCTCCCGGAAAAGGGGATATTCCCGCTGCAGTCTTCTAACACCCGACACGATGCAGGGCGTACCGATAACACCTACACCTCTCTTCGTGAACCTCACCGCTTTCTTCAACTCCGGGAGTACATCTGCGAACGTATATTTTGTGCCTCCAAGTGTGGAACTCGCAAGCTGCTCGGGCTCTCGCACATGGAATATCTCAGTCGCCCAGTTCTCGTCCCTGCCCACGAATAAACCCCGGTCTATCAGCCCCAGCTCCATTGCAGAAACGATAAGTTCGGTTACCATCGCACCATCCTGCCCTGCGAACCGCTTTGACCGCCCGGCAATGAATTCGATTGAGGAACCCATACCACTTAATGGTTCGTAAACAAACCGCGGGCATACCCGTACACAGGCACCGCAGTCAAGACATCTGGTCTCATAATCTGGAAAATCTACTTTATCCCCTACTATCTCCCACTCGCCGCCGGGGCATACCGCTGCGCACGTCAAGCACCGACTGCATATCTTCGTATCTATAACCACTGATTTCAGGTTCTCAAAGTACAATTTATCCTTTAACGGTTTATCATGCCTTTTTATTTCCCATTCGGATTCGCCTATTACTGTTGCCATTTTGAGGTAGTATTAGGAGAAAGGCTTATATAATCTTTTCGTTTTTTTTATTATTTACAAAAACGGCGATGATGTCCCCTCTTGCTATTAGCCCTACCAATTTACCCGCGGCGTCTACCACGGGAATACGCTTAAAATCGTGCTTGTGCATTATCCGTGCCGCATTAGAGATTGGGTCATCGGGAGAGATAGTTACCGGGTCTTTTGACATCACGTCCTTCACCTTGCCATCAAACAGTGTATCAATGTCGTCCGGAATCTTCTTTACCTTCTTCATGTAGCGGGATATAGAGAACACCGGAAAAGGATTAAGCGGGTCTATATCGGGAAATGGAACCGAAGCAGTCAATTTCATGATGTCCTCCTCACTGATTACGCCAATAACCCTGCTCTGGTCATCAATCACCGGTGCCCCACTAATTCGCTTCGTTTTGAAAGTAGCAGCCACGAGAGGTATTTTATCGTCTGGTTTGAATGCTATTACATCGGTTCTCATCAACGCTTTAACTTTAATGCCTGCCTTCGTTTGCATTTCTTACCACCCGCTTATTTTATTCTTCCTCATACAGCGAAGCGATAATATCTGCTCGGGTAACTATTCCTACCAATTTACCGTCACTATCCACCACGGGTAATCTATTGAATCCCTTTGTGTGCATAATCTGTGCTGCATCGTCAATTAACGCATCCGGGGAGATCGTTTCGGGATTTTTTGACATTACCTCCTTCACTTTCATCTTGCTCGCTTTTTCGATGTCTTGCTGTATATCTTCCAGATCCTCGCCAAATAACTGTATAAGGTCGTGAATCGTAAAGATAGACGTGTACCAGTGGAAATTATCCAGTAGTTTTAAAATATCCGCTTCACTAATCACACCTACTACTTCTTCACGGTCATTGAGAACAGGAACCCCAGCTATCTTTCGCTCTTTTAATACGCTCGCAACATCCAGTAATGAATCGCTATCCAATACTGTAATTACTTCTCGTGTCATAATCTCTTCCACTTTCTCCTTCTCTTTCATTGCTCTTCTCCCTATTATCTCCTTTCTGCTGTTTGTTCTTTTAATTTTAAATATTGGAATTTATATATTTGGCAGGGATAGTAAATAAATAAATAAAGAATGAAGATAGGTGTAATCTCGGATACACATGCAAAAGACTTAGTGGACTTACCCGTGCGAATTCCAGAAGTCCTACGCGATGTAGATTTGATAATTCATGCCGGTGACTATACAACTATAAATTTGCTTGACCAACTGCGGTACCTGGGTAATTTCAAAGGTGTTCACGGCAACATGGACACAAAAGAGCTCAGAAGGGAACTACCCGCGAAAGAGATTCTTGAAATAGAGGGATTCCGAATTGGTATCACCCATCCTGCGGAGGGCGGCAGTCCAATCGGGTTGGAAAAACGCGTAGGTGCGGAATTCGGTACGGATTTAGACCTCATTATTTATGGGCACACGCACAAGCCAGTGAATAAACGAATCGGTAATGTTATCTATTTCAATCCGGGTAGTGCGACCGGAGTTTTTCCCGCAAGATACCGGACTTACGGTATATTAAGAATAGAAGACGAGATAGAAGGTGAACTCATAATATTATAAGAATAAGACGTAAAGCAATGGCAACGAAGGCAGGTTATGAAGAGGTAGGATTAAAAGCGGGCCTGGAGATACATCAGCAGTTAGACACGCAGACGAAACTATTCTGTAAATGCCCTACCCGGCTGCGAGACAAGAAAGAGTCAAACTTCTCGTTTATGCGATATTTGAGGGCGTCAAAGAGTGAAATGGGTGAGGTGGACGCAGCAGCACTTGAAGAGGTGAAATATAGCCAGACGTTCCTATACAAGAGCTACGACAGCACGTGTCTGGTGGAGAATGACGAAGAGCCACCGCGTGAATTGAACCGGGAAGCGATAGACATCGCGCTGGAAGTTGCGCTAATGCTGAAGATGAGTCCGCTGGATGAGATACATACAATGCGAAAAATCGTGATTGACGGCTCAAACACATGTGGATTCCAGAGAACTGCGTTGATTGCGACCGATGGTGTGCTCCAGACGGAAGAAGGACATGTCAGGGTGGACTCGCTTTGCCTTGAAGAAGATGCGGCACAGAAGATAGAATCAGAAGGTGACGCTGTTGTCTATTCGCTAGACCGGCTGGGCATTCCGCTTGTGGAGATATGCACGGCACCGGATATAAGAACGGTGGACCAGGCGAGTAAAGTGGCAGAACAGCTCGGGATGATATTACGGTCCACGGGAAAAGTGAAGCGAGGTTTGGGGACAATCAGGCAGGACATAAACATCTCAATAGAAGGGGGAGCTCGTGTGGAGCTAAAAGGCGTTCAGAACCTGCGACTGATAGGAAGGCTGGTGGAGAACGAACTGATACGGCAGTTAAAGCTTATAGAGCTAAAAAAAACGTTGAATAAAAGGGGTGCAAGGGTCGAGCACCGGATAGAAGATTTATCCTGCATATTCATGAACTCGGCTTCCCGGGTGATAAAAAAAGCGGATGGCAACGTATATGGGGTATGTCTGCGTGGGTTCGCAGGGTTACTCGGGGTGGAGATACAGCCGGATAGAAGATTCGGCAGTGAATTCGCGGATTTCGCAAGGAAATATAGCGCGGGTTTGATGCACACCGATGAACTGCCTGCGTATGGTATAACGGAAGACGAAGTAAAGTGTCTGCGGGGCGTGTTCGACGCTGTGGCTGAAGATGATTGCGTGGTGATTGTGGCGGCGGGACGAGAACGTGCAGAGAAGGCGCTGAAGGCGGTGCTGCTGAGGGCAGAGGCAGCGATGCGAGGGATACCAACGGAGACAAGAAGAGCGTTACTAAACGGAACCAGCGCATATATGCGTCCCCTGCCTGGCGCCGCGAGGATGTATCCTGAGACAGACGTGCCGCCGGTAGAGATAGATATGCAGAAGCTGGAGCAGATTCAATCCAACCTTCCTGAAACGTTTGAGCATCGAAAAGCCCGTTATATGGAGACGTACCACCTAAATGACGAACTTGCGGATAAAATTGCACGTAACGTTAATTTTACGCTCTTCGAGCAGATATTGGATTCGTATGAAGACATACCAGCAACGCTGGTGGTCAGGACTCTTACCGATACGCTGGTCGAATTGATGCAGGACGGAATGGAGGTAGAGCTGCTGGAGAATCAGCATTTCATGAACCTGTTCGAGCAGCTCTCGGCAAATGCGTTTGGCAAGGAAGCGATACCGGCTATTTTGAAGTTATTGGCGAAGGAGCCAGAAATGAGTGTGGAGCAGACAATAGCAGAAATAGGGCTTAAGGTGGATATGGCTGAAGTTAAGCAGCTCATAGTGGATATAGTGAACTCTAAGATGGCGTTTATACGTGAGAACGGTGTAAGGGCGGTGGGGCCGCTGATGGGTGTGGTAATGAAGGAATTACGCGGGAAAGTGGATGGAAAGGTGATAAATAAGATACTGGAGGAACAGGTGAAGGAAGTTCTTTCTGGATGATAGATAATATGTGAGCGTTTCGTTTTAGTGTAGTTAGTGCAACCTTTATATTAGAAGAAGGAGATGTATGTAATTGGGTATAGCGGCCATAGCGGCGGGGAAACTCCCGGACTCATCCCGAACCCGGCAGATAAGCCCGCCAGCGTTCCTTACGGTACTTAGTTGTGCGAGCACTTGGGAACTAAGGATCGCTGCTATGCCCAACCCATTTCTTTCCGTTTTCCCAACCAAAGTAGCAGGGTGCCTATTTGTATATATATGCACGGTGATGATTGATGCCCGCTAGTAATACGAACTGGAATGAAATAGAGAAGGCGGTAAAGCGGTGTACGAAGTGCAAAGAGGCAGGTTTTATGGAGGTTAACTGTCCAGATGATCGAATACCCACATCAGAGCCACAAAACGTAAAACTACTGTTTGTTTCCGAAGCACCACCCCTGAATAACCGTTACTACTTCTTCCACGAGAGCACAAATGATAGACTGCGAAATAGTGTATTTGCACTTTTACGAACTGACCTCGACTATGAAATAAGCACGATTGCGGATTTTATTGCTACTGGTTTTTTTCTCCTCCCGACTGTGAAGTGCCCCAGCGCAAAAGAAGGACGAAATGCCGCACCCACCAGAAACGCCATAAAACTCTGTGCAGAACTGCATCTCAAACGTGAAATCGAGCATATAATGCCGGATGGTATCTGTTTATTAGGCAGAACAGCGTTACAGGGCTTTCTTATCTTACGTGATATGTGGGAGGCGCGAAGCTGCGGCAGTGTGGGCAGGACTTTGACCGAGTCCGCGGGAAAGGTGTTAGAAGTGAAGATTTTGGATAAAGACATCAAGGTTATCATTTCTTATTGGCCCACGAAGCGGCATCGTAAGTTTCATGAGATAAGCGAACACATAAAGATATTGTTGGACAAGAAAATAAATTAGTGAGACTGATTAACGCTCGTGGGCTCTGCCCACGTCCCGGCAAGCCCGGAAAGGGTTTGTTTCACGAGAAAAATCTTAGAGTTCTTGCTTAGATTTCTTGTCTTGTGTTAATCTTGTGAAATCTCGTGGTTTATTAATTGCAATTTATTACTGGAATGACTATAATATAACAAACATGACAGATGAAAAGTTACCATGAAACCGTTTTTAGTCGCGGCGTACCCGTTACTATGATAGAAGCGAGGGCGATAGATACTAAGCAAGCTCAGGAAATGGCAGAATCGCGTAGAGAGACGGTTGGAAATAGAGTGAATCTCAAAATCGGAAAAAATGAAAAGCCAGTTGTTCACTGGCTTATTTTTATGCTATGCTAAATATCCCGGAATCATACGCCACAGGCGTCCATTTCGTTGATTTTGCCACTGCACGGAATGCTTTATGTCCAGAAACTCCGGCTGGTATCTCAGCCCTGAGCGGTATCACCGCCTCGCCCCTGCCTGGTATTGCAACGTACGTAGACGTCCAGTTGAACCATGCCATATCTGCTTGCCAATCCGGCGGTAGGTCACTATTATTGGTCAAATGAACGTGGAACAAGTCATCGAAGTTCTCGGTGCTCACGATTTTTATACTGAGATTCACTGTGGTACCCGCGGTTACGTTACTGAATCTCGGAAGAACAGCAACGCCAAGTCCGCCTTCGGGTCTTAGTTGTCCAGTCAATCTGATGAATCCCGAGTAGTTACCGCCGGGTGTTTCGTTCGGTACATGTAACGAGAAATTTATCGGTGTTGGGATGCCACCTTTCAGATTTATATCGAATAAAACACCCGGGGAGAGAGTAAGCCATTGTTCAACCCCTTTTATCTTCGCATCCAGTTTATCTGCGGGTATAAGCCCTCCCGTCGCTGCTGTCATGTTCCAGGACTCTATACATAAAGCAATTGGTTCATTGCCCTCGTTCATGATCGTGGGCATGCCGGGTGTTGCCATGTCATCGTCACCGTCAACCCATTTCGTTTCGCTGCGGTTGACAATGCCATAGTTTATCGCTGAGAAGTCAACCCTCAACGCTACTGAGGATAGATATTCGATGGTGCTCGTGTTATAACTATAATTACCGGTGTGATCGAACACCTGTGTACAAACCGTATAGAGTCCGGCAGGATCAGAACAGGCGAAATTATCTTGAGCCACATATATCCACCCAGTTCCGTGCTCGAGATATTCTGTAATCTCCTCCTTCTCCTCAAATGTGATTGAACCTTCCGCGTATGCGTCTTCCACCGCATCATCACATGCTGCCCTGTCATCCAGTGGTTCAGCAACTGACATATCTTGCAGCTTGGAGTTACAACTACACGTTTCGTTGCATGGTTCACCGCAACATGACTCACCACCCGGACCGGGATAGAATGTTCTGACAACCACTTCTTTAATAGCCGCTTTGCCGTTTGTGCCACATGCAACAGCATACTTGCTTACTTTCACTGTCTGACCGGGGAAGGGATATACCTGCGTAAACACCTCTCCTAGCGTATTGTTGTACCGCCGCCAGTTATACTGCACTTTCGGTTGCTGCTTCACCGACACAACCCGGGCATGGGTAGGGACATTTACAGCGGCAAGACCCTCTGAACTCGTATAATTATAATTGGGATGGTTGATGCTGATGCTGATGTCCGCCGCGTTAGTACCTGTACCTGGCTGTGGGTTAGCACTTGCTATTGCTATGCCCATGACTACCAAACCAACTCCAATTAAAATTAAAACTACTTTTTCCATTTTATCTTATCCCGTCTTTCCTCATGGATAGAATTAATACAGCGCAGAAGATGGCGATTAGCGCACCAACTACGCCTATTGCTGGTAAGCCCTTCTTTTCTTCCGTGCCCTGAACTTCAAGCTGGAGTTCCTTCGGCTCCGTCTTCTTCCCCTCGTAGACCGCATAGCCTGTTATGCGGTAGCTGCCGGGTTTATCCAGTTTGAGGTAAGATGTGAGCGTAGTCGTCTCTTTCACCGGAACTTCAAACTCGTCACTCTCGATTGTTTCTATGAGTTTTCCATTTCTGTGTACTTCACCCATGAACTTCGCATTTGTATCTATCTTACCCGTATTCTTGAAAGTTGCAATCGTTTTTATCATTTCACCAACTGCGGGTTCGCCTTCATAGGATAGAGTACTCAAAATGCCTTCTCTCGTTAAAGTTCCCTTTTCAAGAACTTTAAAAGGTTGCTCCCGTTCATATAGAACATTGCTATCCAGTGATACCCGGACATTGACGAGATAATCACCAACTGCCTCTCCTTTTGTATCCCATTCAACAGGTATCTCCTCCAGTATATGAGGCTTCACCGCTTTTTCGGCTTTAGAGAATTTATCAATCACCATACCGGCTTTGCTAATATTAACAGCGATAACCGGCTTTGCCACTACATTTCCCGTATTCCGGAACATCGTTTTTATTCGCAATGGATACCCTAACTCGGTATCCTGCAAGGTGATGCCGTTTACAACCCCTGTAAGAATCTGCTTACCCGTAACAAGAATAGTTACGTCAACAGGCATTCTGATTAACATCTGTGCACCAACGCCACTACTGCTTGCAGATGCGGGTACGTTCTCAACATATACCGTCGAGTTGTAGTTGCCGCTCGGTGCATCCACCGGTATCCGGAACTTGAGTAGTATCCGGGTAGAATTTTTACCGGGTACCGTTATATTTGTCAGCTCATTTCCCGTTTCATTATAATTATAGTAGCTAATCCAGTTGCTGAGTTCTCCTTCGGCATACGGTCTGAACGTCGTGGTCATCTCATCTGTGTTATGTACAATTATCACATGCTCGTACTCTTCGCCCCTAAGCGCATCTGTTATCAAAACCCGGGAAGGCACCACGCCCAGCCCTATCGCACCGGCATTCGCTATAAACATAAGAAGCAATACCAGCATCACTCCGATCATAATGCCCGGTCTTCTCATTTGCGTTTCCATCTTCATCTTATCAGGATTTGCTTTTAATAATAAAAAAATAAAAACCCCGTAAAGGGGCTTACTCTTACTTATATAGTTCTATTTTTTTAGGTTTTTTTAACTGCTGTGTTTTCCCGTCAGTCTAATGCACCCGGTATAGTCGCCCTCCGGTGTATCGGTTGGCACGTGTAGCGAGAACTCTATCGGTGTGGGCACGCATCCTGGCAGACTCACGTTAAATAATACACCCGGTGGCAATGCAAGCCACTGTTCAATCACGTTTATCTTGGCATCCAGTTTATCTGCGGGTATAACTCCACCCCCTGTTGAAGTCATGTTCCATGATTCTATAACAATGTCCATCGGGTCGTTACCATTGTTCTTCACATTGCCAGGGGTTACCCATTTCGTTTCGTTCCGAGTGACATTGCCATAATCCACCTCTGAGAAGTCTATCGCAAGCGCTATTATTGACAGATACTCGAATGTGTTTGCCATGCAGTCGAATAAACCTCCGTGGTCGAATACCTGAGCGCAGACGGTGTAGTTTCCCGCAGGGTCAGAGCAGTTGAAGTTGTTGTGCTCGACGTATATCCAGCCGGTGCCATTATCGAGATATTTCATGATGTCCGCCTTCTCATCCGCTGTGAGTAGTCCGTAGGTACGATATGCAGCCTCCACAGCATCATCGCATGCAGTCCGGTTGTCCAATGCCGTTGCCACGGATTCCTCTTTCAGCACGCAATCGCCAGGTTCACAACAGTTTGATTCGTTGCACGGGGTGCAATTGCAAGCACTGCCATCACCGAGCGGCTTGAACGTTCTGACAACCACATTGCTAATGTCGTCCTTGCCGTCTGGGTCGCAAACAACGACATACTTGTCCACGGTTACGTTCTCACCCGGGATTGGATATACATTCGTATACCCATCACCCGGCGTATCATCTGGTGTCTCCCATTTATACTGTACATTTGGCTCCTTGGGTATCACAATGACACTTGCATACGTGGGCACTCCGGGATTGACAGTGGTCTTGAGGTTGTGGTATGTGCTATTCTCTACAAGCAGACCCATGTAGTAAGCATTTCCAGTCACATTATGGTAGTAGTCACCAGGTGTAGCACTGGCGGGCACTCCTATGCCTAGTATAGAGTATCTCGTTTCGTTGGCAGGTAAGTCAAACCCCACCGGGTTAAACGAATATGTCCATCCGGTTTGTTCTGGTTCGATGGTGAAATTCACATACTCGGTTTCCGTCGTTATGCTTTCAACACTCACGTTGTATGTTGCGGTTCCCCCCGGGCATACTTCATCTCCTATCGGTGTGACATCCATTGTAAACCCAGGGTGGCCTAACTTGGCAGAGGATGCTCCTACAAGCACTGCCAATACCATAGACGCTACAAATACCGTCTTTAATATTGTTCTTTTTTCCATTTTTACTTTTTTCACCTCCTATTTACCTTTTTCCCTTCCTAACCTTCTCCTTCACTTCCTTACCTTTCTTTCTCTTATTTTTTTAAAAAAAAAAATAAGCCAGCGTATGTATTGCTTGCTCCATTTTTTATTTTTTGTTTTGGTCGTTCTTGCTTTTACTTTATTTCGAGGAAGCCTGTATCAAACACTGTTGGTGTCCACAGCGTTGATTCTACTACTACCCGGAATGCTTTCTTGCCCGCTGGAACTCCAGTTGGTACGTCTGCTCTGAGTGGTATCAGTACCTCACCACCTGCGGGTATCGCAACTTCTTTCGACGTCCAGTTGAACCATGCCAGATCGGCTTTCCAATCGTTTGGTATAGACTCGTTGGTCAGACTAACGAGGAATACATCGTCAAAGTTCTCGGTGTTCACGATTTTTATACTGAGATTCACACTGCTGTTCACGGTGTTGAATCTTGGTGTAACCGCTGTACCGATTCCGCCTTTTGGTATGATTGACTCGAACACGTTCTCTAAGCAGTTGTTCTCTTCGTCACTCTCATTTACCTCGTCCTGGTTATCTGCACACACCACTATGGTATCGTTCGTGCCTGACATCGTGAACGGACCCACGGTGTTCGTGTAGCATTTACCAGCAGCAAGTGCCGGTACTGCATCCTCCATCACATCTACTCCGTCTATCGTGATGGTCGTGTTGCTCACGCCTGCATCTGCTTCTCCTTTGTTGCAGACCGTGTACGTGATGTTGTAGGTCTTATCCTCCGGACTTACCCATTCCTCGTACTTTGCCCGGATTACCAGGTCTGGCTTTCCTGGCGTGTTTATCCACGCATCGTCCCAGTCCATAAACCATTTTCCGTCATATTTGCCCTTTGCATACTGAACATTACGGTCAGCGCCACAGTCAACCACACGCGCATCCGCTTCAATAACTATTGTATCATTTATTGTACCATTTCGTGTAAGTACAAAACGTGGGCAGTATTCGTTTACACTCCACTCACGGCTGACAACGAGGTCTATGGTTACTTCTTCCACGTGGTATTCCGTTGCTTCGCCTGTCCTATTGTTACTTAAGACGATGAGGTCACACTCGCTGAGTATTCCATATCCAGGTTCTTCAGGGTTCTGGGTGTCTGTCCAGTTCACCAGCTCGTAGCTGTCCTTACAGCAGCAGACCTCTTCCCATTGCGTTTCCCACGGATTACTGAGGTCTATCTCCTGATGATCCCGTTCTGAATCGAAGTATAGCATGACACCATCCGGCTCCGTACTCGTTAATTTGAGCGTATAAGGCAGCAATTCCACATGGTACCATGTCTTTCCATAGTATTCTGTTATGAACGTCCAATCCATGTTTGGATATGAAGTGCCGTCTCTCCATCCCTGACCGCGTGGGTAGAGCTCATATTTGTCCCAATAGAACCAGTGATAATCGCCATCCGTAGTAAGTTCAATGTAATATGTTTCATTTGGTATTAATTCAACTGGTGTTATGAAATGGAACTGCACCCATACGGGCGTGTTCTTGTCTCCGAGCGCACCTAATTGCAACGTCGAACTTCCAATAGGAATCCTATTGGAATTATAGATTGCAACTGTTACGTTTCCCTGTTCGCCCCATAATGCGACACGTACTGCATCGAGTGTTGACACTGTTGGCACAAAGCTCTGGTAATCTTTTAGCGGCTCATTCTGAAGTGCATCTGAGGTAACCGATTTTACCTGCCACTGGTCTACCACTTTCTCGCCTTCCATGTCTATCTGATCGCAGTGGCTGAGTTTACCATCGCCGTTTGTGTCTTCCCAACTACTCAGGTGGTATTTCTTATCGGGCTCAGGACATAGCTCATTGAATCCGTTGCTGATTGGCGCATACGGGTCCCACGAGAGGTTCGCGGGATGTAATATCTTCGGCTTGAATGGGTAAGGTGGTACCAGCGTATCATCTATGGGGACATTTCCTATTTCCATTTTGATGGTCATATTGCCTGCAAATTCTAAGCTGCAGGATGCCAAGTCCCAGAATCTTATATTCGTCAGGTTAACATCGCCGGTGTTCTGTACTTCGCATTTGAATTTATAGATGTCGCCAATCCCGGCACCGTATATCTCGTCTACCCATTCTTCGTTTACAGGGTCCCACACGGTCTTGTTTACTTCTATACCCGGCTCGTGGCAGGGTGGACATTCGAATTCGTTCTCTAAGCAGTTGTTCTCCTCTACTTCCTCGTCTACTACATTATCGTAGTCCGCGCAAACCAACACCGTTACATTCCTACCGCAAGGGCACTCGAACGTGCCAACGGTGGACGTGTAGTTCTCGCCTGCTGCCAGTGGCGGTACAGGGTCTTCTACCACTCCGTTAGCAGCCGGGAAGCCAGCTACCGCGATGGACGTGTTGCTCGCGCCGGCATCGCCTGCTCCTTTGTTTGCTACCGTGTAGGTTACCATTATGGTATCATTCACCAATGTCTCGTACTTATCGGTGATTACTAGGTCTGGCTTCTCATTGTCTCTACAACTGAATGTGCCGTCATGCCATATTGCCGGTGGGTTGCCATAAGATTGATTCCCCAGTTTACAACTTTCATTGAGGTCCAGCAGAGTTGTGCAGTAGCCCTCGTTTTCGCAATGGATTGTAATAGTCGCGAGCTTTAAACGCTCTCCTGTTATATCGCTTACGGAAGGAGATGCTCCGATTATATGCGTTGCGCCCTTGTCGTATTTCACAAGGAACATCGAAGGGAAATCCCCAGGTGCTGCTTTTGTAATATTCGCGCAACAGGGGTCGTATTCGATCCAGATGTCGAAACCAACTACACCCTCAGTTGCATTCAGTAGTATATCCACATCTGTTGTATTGCAATACTCAGCAGAGCTGTTCTCTGGTTCGAACCATACCGTGTTTGGTGGCAGTGCTGCTACCACGGAAGCTGACATTGCAAATAATAATGTTACTATTCCAAGCACTACTATTTTGTTATTCATTTTTTATCTTTTCACCTCCTAATTTTTTATATTCGTGCACTTACCACGGTACCATGCTGCAAAGCAGTAGGTAAATCCCCATGCATCTCGGACCGTTTAAACCGTGGTTTCTTACTTCTTCCTGTCCATATCCTCTCTTTTTTCATCTTTTCCCTCCTTCCTATTTTTATAAAAAATAATAAGCGGCAGTTTGCCGCTTATTCTATTTTTCCCTGCAACAACAGCAGTCCAATGCTTCTCCATACATGTAGTGACGAGCGATTTTTATCGCATCGCCCAGGAAGTCTATATTTCCACTGCAATCCACGTCTCCTGCCCACCTGCATTTTATGGGGTCGCCGTACATGTAGTGCCGTGCCACACCTATCGCATCGCCCAAAAAGTCCACGTTCCCGTTCATGTTCACGTCACCACACTTCCATGTATTGGTCAGGCAGTTGTTTGTTTCGTTGCTTTCGTCCACGGTATTATTGAAATCAGCACATACCGTTATGTTATCGCTTAGTGGTGTGTATGTCCATACATAGTTGAAACAACCGATATGACTATCGCCTGGTGCCAGAACTACTGGTACTGGGTCGTATTCCACTTCGAGACCGTCAACATACAACATCGTGTTATGCCCCGCAGAAGCTGTTCCATTACCCGTATTCGTTACGTTATAGCATATCGTGCAGTTATCAGTCCATGTATCAGTGACCTCCAGGTCTGGTCTTTCCCCGCATGAGAATGTGCCGTTTTTCCATTCTACATCGAGTGGTAAGGCAGGTGGTGGTGATAGCAATGAACTACCCTCAATGAATCTCAAAGGAGTGGTGCAGAAACTCGTACTGTTGCAGCAGTGAATCGTTAGAGTTCCAATTTGGAAAGTCCCATTTTTCGGACTCAGGGTCATGAACGCTATCCACTCTCTGCCATCAACGCTTCTATCCCACGTCGAATTTTGGGGTGGTAGCCAATTAGTAGTGTTAATTTCCCAAGTTGTTACATTTGCACACCCTGGATCATAAGAGAGGTATATCGTGCCACCTGCACAACCACGTTCGTCAGTTACATTAGCCCACACCTCTACCTCTGCAGTATTGCAATAAGGTGCATTGCTGTCCTCTGGTTTAAGCCATACCAAGTTCTCTGCGGGCTGAGCGGAAGCTGCCGTTATCCAAACCATTGCAAATAACGCAGCTATTCCAAGGAATACTATTTCATTTTTGTGTTTCATCTTTTCTTCTTTCGCCCCTAGATTTTTTACTCTTTCCTTAAAAAATTCTGATAAAGATGTTCTATTTAAAAGCTTTTCGGATAAATTTCTACTGAAACATTGCTCAAATCAAGCAAAATTAATAATTGATGTTAAGATAGCCCAAAAAATCTGACCGAAATCTCTATTTTTTCTCTCAGCCTATGCTTCTTATTCATCCCTTTTCTTTTCGCCTTCCCCCATCTTTTTATAAATAAAATGAATAGCGGCATTCAGCCGCTTATCTTACAGCAACATTTCAGGTCATACTGACCCGGATAGCCGACGTAGTATAGCAGGTCTATCACGTCCGACATGTCTATCCGCTTATCGCAGTTCACATCCGCTGCCCATTCATTACAAAATCGGTATTGACCGGGGTAACCCACATAATATAGCAAGTCTATTACATCCGGCATGTCCACTACTTCATTGCAGTTTACGTCACCGCATTTCCATGTCTCGGTCAGGCAGTTATTGGTCTCGTTGCTCTCTGCCATAGTATTATTGGAGTCGGCGCATACCGTTATGATGTCGCCTGGTGGCGTGTATGCCCATGTGTAGTTGAAACATCCAAGGTAACTCGCATTTGGTGCCAAATTCACGGGTACAGAATCATATACCTTTTCAACACCGTCCACAAACAGCATTGTATTATGCCCTGCTGGTGCTGGTGCCGTTCCATTTCCGACGTTCGTCACGTTATAGCAAATAGTGCAGTTTTCTTGCCACGTATCCGTGATTTTAAGGTCTGGCTTCTCTTCTGGATATTTAACGGTTAACGTTACAGTCACTGCATAAGGGTCCTCATCCGGATCATTAGAACTTATATTTAACCAGCCATGATATTCACCTGGAGAAAGACCGGTACAATTAACGCATACGTTCACCAGTTTTGAGCCACCCGGGGAAACCGTGAATGTTCTTGGATTGGCATCAAGCCAGCCTGAACCTGATTGATAATGAATTCCGATGTCATCCACCACCAAACTACCGTTTCCCGCGTTGGAAACCGTGAATGTCTTGCAATTTACTCCTGCAGTAAGATTTGCATAATAAACAAAATTCTCTATTGCGCATTCGCCATAACCAACCTTGAAATAGCCATCACCGTTCCAGCCAGAGCCCCAACTGTTTTTTACAATCCAGTAGTCACCTGTTTCATCGTAACCCGCTATTACAACTGCGTGATTCACATCGTTATCATCGGTGCATCTGTAAACCCCATTTACATCGAAATACCCGCCAAATTCTGAGCCTATGCCCATAGCAACAGAGAGCGGACCTTTTTCTATCAAACTATCTTTAATTGTTTCTATATCGCTTGGCACACTCCCGGTCTCGTCTATTTTCTTTAGCCTATCGCTCCAATCGGGACATCTATATCTATCAGAACAAGGGCAATTTCGTGCAATATACGGGAAGCAAGCCTCGTCAGTTATTCCTTCGTCCCTTATAAATTCAAGTGCTGTTGAATGCCATCCCCCATTGCAATCTCCACAAACTATGCAGCAATCCGATACTAAATACTGCTCTGAAAGGTCGAAATCCAACTCCGGATTGTCATACAAGATATTGTATTCAGGTTCTACTATGCCTACGCCAGAAAAAGCCCAGCAACTGCCACAACTGCCTTGATCCTTAACCGGGGTCATCCAATCGCCTCCGTCTTTATTCCTCCAGTCGAAGTGGTTCGGGAGGCTTATCTCCTTTTCTTTAATTTCTTTCTTATTAAAGTCCGTATCGCCAACACTCTTATTCTTATTTTTGCCAAGTTTTATCTTTCCCACCTTACACTTCTCGCTTAAATTCAGTAGCTCCGAAACAGTTTTGCGGGTGCCATCAGGCAGCACACAGGTAGTAGAGTTCGTAGCAAAGCAGTCCTTCTTTCCTTTTGATGCTATAAGCCAACCCTTTTTAGCACAATAGGAAAACTCTCTCCCACACTCACCACGATAAAAAGCCCAGGCATCGCATTCCGCTTTGTCGGGCATCACACAGATGCCTCGCTCTCCTTTTTCTCCCTTTTCTATTTTGTATTCGTAGCCCATATCCATGCAGTAAACGGCAGCGGGATTTTTGATGCCTATAACTTCTCCTTCTGCTTTAGTACTGCCACTCTGAGTGCAGTTAAATTCTGACCCTTTCAAGGTTGTTATATCTGCATTAAGGCTACATGCCTCCTCACAGCATTCGAAGTCCAGATGTTCTGGTGTTACGTTAATATCTGGCTCGCCACTGAGCCTGACCGTATTATTGCAGCACTTTGTCGGTAGTTCATCGCAGTCGCCAGGCACCACTTTAGAGCAGAACTTGTAGTCGCCTATTTCCCATCCCCCGGGAACAGGTGCGTATAACGTAACGGTCCACGTTATATAATATCCACCGGGAAGCCAGTCAGATGTCGAATCCGTCCATATTAGGGTACCATCCGGAGCATATTCGTAGAAGTAGATGGTATAATAGCTGCCATCACCATAGTTTGCAAATTGTGAGTAATCTATGAAGTCGTCATAAGGTTCGTAGCAGGGATACTCTGACCAAACACCGTCGCCATACCATCTGAAGTCACACCCTCTGGCAATAGGCACATCGTAGTAGTCTTCAATTGGGGACTCTTGTTTTGAGATACTAATATTCAACTCCTGAAACTCCACAAATGCTCCTGACCCGGAGAGCAATGATAGTGTTAATATCATTGTCATCACTATCGCTATTACATTTATATTTCCTCTTTTAGTGTCCACTTTTCTTTTTCACCTCATATTCTTTATTCTTTTATTGGTCTCTCATCACCTTTTCTTTCTTCTCTCCATTCCTTTTCACTACATACAACCGCATTTCAGTTCGTACTGTCCCGGATAGCCGACGTAATACAGCAGGTCTATTACATCCGACATGTCCACCGTTCGTCACATGATAGCAAATCGTGCAGTTAGCTGGCCAGCAGACCCATTTATCGGTGATCTCCAGGTCTGGCAGTAACATTGCTACTTCCGTCAACGGATGCCAATCTCCGCCTTGTTGTATACCACCAGACGAATTGTAGGGTAGCATTGTATCACCAAGCCCATCGTCATCTTCATCCGTACCGGCATAGTCGCTCCAGTAGTTACCGCCAGACCAGAACCCGCCGACGATGTTTGTTCCCGGGATAGATTTTATTACTGCTGCCCCACTTTTGCGCATTTTCATAATTTTACCCATTTTTCTTAAAATTAAAAACCATGACGGGGCTTAGGCTCATATATAGTTATCGAATAGGGATATTGCATAATTAAGGCAAAATTGGACTATGGCAGCAATCTGACCCGAGTTGAGCAAGTGGAGAGATTTCGTGGAAGACATTGGATGAAAATGTGAAAAAGAGGCTTACGAGGAATCCCGCACTCTCAAGTAGGGAAAAAAAAGGAAAAAGGTAGATGGATGTCTAACACCTACTTCTCCATCCACATTTCGGCATACTTGAATTCAACCAGCGAACCGTAGTCGCTGACTCCAGGATCATAGTCCCCTATAAACCCTGTGGCAGTAGCCTCTCTGAACTTTGAATTTTCACTGTACTTGCTCATAAAGTCACCGGATTTTGACATCATTTTGAACATGCCTTTTTCCAAATCACCCCCACCGGTCCACTGAGCTTGGATGGCTACTGTCTGCACAGTCCCATCAGACACGAACAACTCTATATCCACAGGAGAGAGAGTTGCAGTGCTCAGTTGTTTATCTACGTCAAAAACATCCTCGGTAGTGAACTTATAACCCCACTTATCCTCCGACAGCCACTCTCCCAGCTCAGAGTCGTACCAATACTTGTAAATACTCAAGTACATATCGGTCCCATCGTCGGTCTCCGTCAGCGACAGGAAGGTATAAGTATACAGCTCAGGCGATTCCTCTACCCAATCCGCATAGGCTGAAACACCCTTTTCTCGATTGATTGTCTTTGATTCCAACGCTACCACCGCTTCACACATGCTCAATGCAATAACTAACGCTAGCAGGATTGCCGCTATTTTATTCATTTTTATTTCTTTTCACCTCCTATTATTTTGGGTATTTATAAAGCACCCCTCCTCGGCGCTGATGCACTTACCACGGTACCATGTTGCAAAGCAGCAGGTACATCCCCGTGCATCTCGGACATTTTAAACCGTGGTTTCTTACTTCCTTTTCTCATCTCCATTCTTTTTCTTCAGTCTCTACTCGCCTATTTTCATAAAAAAATAATGGGCGGCATTCAGCCGCTTATTTCTATGCAACAGCATTTCAGTTCATACTGCCCAGGATAGCCGACGTAATACAGCAAGTCTATCACGTCCGACATGTCTATGCTGCTCTTGTCGCAGTTCACATCCGCTACCCACTCGTTACAAATTGTATATTGCCCCAGATAACCCACATAATATAGCAGGTCTATTACATCCGACATGTCCACTACTTCATTGCAGTTTACGTCACCGCATTTCCATGTCTCGGTCAGGCAGTTGTTGGTCTCGTTGCTCTCTTCTATCGTATTAGTGGAGTCGGCACATACCGTTATGATGTCGCCTGGTGGCGTGTATGCCCATGTGTAGTTGAAACATCCGGTGTAGCTCGCATTTGGTGCCAAATTCACGGGTACAGAATCGTATACCTTTTCAACACCGTCTACAAACAGCGTTGTATTATGCCCTGCTGGTGCCGTACCATCTCCGACGTTCGTCACATGATAGCAAATCGTGCAGTTAGCTGGCCAGCAGACCCATATCCCGATTAGCTCCAGGTCTGGCAGTAACATTGCTACTTCCGTCAACGGATGCCAATCTCCGCCTTGTTGTATACCACCAGACGAATTGTAGGGTAGCATTGTATCACCAAGCCCATCGCCATCTTCATCCGTACCGGCATAGTCGCTCCAGTAGTTACCGCCAGACCAGAACCCGCCGACGATGTTTGTTCCCGGAATAGGTGTGATATTCCATACGTTGGTTCCAGCATCATCATCATCATAAGCGTTGTTCGTGTTGTCGAAGTAGTTATTGTAGATCGTATTGCCATTGGACAATATTAGAGTGATACCGATGCCGTTAGTGGTTACATTATTACCCGTTATCGTAACGTTATCAGAATTATTCAGCCTGATACCACCCGCATTATTGGCAATCCGGTTCTCGCTGATATTGACACCATCCGGGCTGTTATCCAGATCAGATAAATTGCTCTTCGATGGCTGCATTCCTGACTCATAATCCTCACTTAGCAGCGCAAGTGCAGTAGGCGGCGCAGCATAATCAGCACTTACGATTGGCTGCTGCAAAGCGCCACCATCTGCTACTGTGGCACCTGCAAAACCAGGCATCATACCAGAACCTGAACCAGAACCAGAGACGTAATCAAGCAGAATGGCGTAGTCACTGTTGTTAACGATAGTATTGTTGTGAATCGAAGCATTGGTGAATGAGTAGAGTTTGATGCCGTAAGCATAACTAAAAGCCGCGTTGGCCGCGATGTAGTTATCTGAGACAATGGCACCCGAACTTTCTTTCAGATAAACACCGTATCCAAGATAGTCCCCAACTCCATTGTCTACCAGGGTATTTCCTGTAATCGTCAGATTCGCAGGAGCCGCCGCAGTATAAAAAAGCGTACTTAATATCCCATGATATATGTTATGCGATGCAGTGTTATTACAAATCGTGATGTTCTCGGTTGGCGAGTCCCCCAGAAAAATGCCGTGATACCCATTATTGTTCGCCGTGTTATTGTAAATCAAAGCGTCACTGCTCTTGTATATAACAATCCCGTGTACATCATTCTCCGATGCCGTGTTATTGATAACCGTATTGTTATAAGCCGTGTCATGGATATACACCCCATACATATTGTGCCTTGCCGTGTTGTTGGTTATTGTTGCGTTACGGGACGTCCAAGATAAAATGCCGGTCCCCGTATCTTGAGTAAGATTGAAATTATAGGAGACTTCATTACTGTCAATCAGGCAGTTATCCGAAGAATACAGACGTATACCTTCCCAGTCATTATAATTGGCAGTATTGCGTATCAGCTTGTTATTATCTGATTCATAAAGATAGATCCCCATATGCCATTCGTTCGAGTTCGCGGTGTTGTTCGTGAGCGTATTGTTATCGCTTGAAGCCCACAAGTAGATGCCGTACTGTTTGTTCGCGCTTGCGTTGTTGTTGGCAATAGTGTTGTTAAATGAGTTGTACAAATAGATACCGCAATTGTTCGAGTTTACTGTGTTGTCCGTGATGCAGCAAGTATTAACGCCGCTAAGGTAGATTCCCGCCTTAGCATAACTCGTTGCTCCTATCAACGTGAATCCTGAGATGTTCACCCGGTTTTGGTTCACCTCAACGACATGATCGCTTGCGTCGTTCGCTTGCACAATCACTACATCCCTGTTCTCGCCTTGCAACGTCAGCGACTTGTTCACGATTACGTTATCAAGGTAACTGCCGTTGTACACGTAAATCAAGTCGCCCACAGTCGCGTTATTTATTGCCGATTGTATCGGTGTTGAACTCGCATTGAACTGCGCCGGGGCAATCCACCACCCGCTTGTGTTCACATAAATTGCGGTTGCCGACGCAGTGCCCACGCTACCAAACGTCAATACGATAAACAGGAATAGCACAAGCACAACAGATTTTATTACTGCTGCCCCGCTTTTGCGCATTTTCATAATTTTACCCATTTTTCTTAAAATTAAAAATCTTGATGGGGCTTAGGCTTATATATAGTTATCGAATAGGGATATTGCATAATTAAGGCAAAAATGGACTATGGCAGCAATCTGACCCGAGTTGAGCAAGAAAAGAGAGCCAATAGGAGATGTTCCGATAATAGTTCCAGGTTTACAACTTTTATGTCCAGATTGTATTGGAGACGATTGATAGTTTATTGATACAATCCTTCTTTTCATGAAATTAAAGCGGGAGCATGTTCTATAATACTATCTAAAGGAGAAGGAAAAGGAAAAGGGTGGATATTATGGGACCGATATAGCAATACTTGCTAAAGAACCGGAAGTAAGATGGTATTCCATCAAAAAGAGGTTGAAAGAATGGCTATTGCGTCCTCCGCCAGTTTTGACAGGATATTCACACTCTCAGACCATCCGATCAAAGAGGATAATAAAAGCCAGGATGGAACTTTTAAGACCTGAACAGCAAGGCATGTACCGCCTACACATCATCATCCACATGTTTAGATTCTGCTCTTATGCGTTATTGGCATTAACAAGTCCCTTATTTACGGGATTTTTGAATAGTAAGTTTTATATAGGTGTAGGGGGTATCCATCCTACATAGCAATCAAAAGATACAAAGCGAGGCAATCGTGTATACTTGGAAGAGTACAAATCCATAAGGCAAGGAAAAAAGGTTATTAGCAAATTCATACGCTACATCGGTCCCGAGGACAAACTATCAACGAGTGAAAAAAACGCGCAATCCCGGGAAATTGCTGTCCATCAGGGTGATCAACAGAGTCATCGACCCTGAGAGTGTCACCCAAATGGAACGCTGGGTGCCCACTACGGATCTTCCTTATCTGGCTGGGATTTCAGCTAAGGAAATCACAAAAGATGCGGTTCTTTCAGCACTCGATTTTGTATGCGTGGATGACCACGGCAGTGGACGTGTCGCTGATCTGAGCGCTGAACTGGGATACAACCCCAAAAGGATCCGGCGTCGCCAAGTGAACCTCGCAGTGCTGGTATCAAAGCATGATAAACATCCCATCGCGCATTTTGTCTACAATGGAAGCCGTCACAGCATAATAACCGTGAAGAATCTCCTCGCTCGCTTGAGCATCGGGTAAGGGCGTATCTGTTCGTGTGCATGCTGGCATATTGGCTATTATCTGTGCTTCAGTGGAAGTTGAAAGAAGCTTCGGGCAAAGAGGATTCGTGGGAACGTGCAGATACGCTGTTGCAAGACCTTGCCAGAGTAGAACGGGTGGAGGTCACGTTTGGTAATGAAATAAAGACGTGGTACCTCAATGTGACGAAGGAGATAACGGATACTCTGAAGGAAATCGGCTTGATAGATTTACTTAAAGAGGAAACACACCTCTCTGATTGCCTAGAAATGTAGGGGGTACATCTTCGCTAAGCAGGTATTAAAACTTTCCAGACACAGGATTCCTTGGCGGAGCATCCCCTACTACAAATTTCACTTCATAATACTTCAACTGGATATTGTCATTAACAGAAACCGCATAATCAAGCCCTTCGTCAAATTCGTTCACAATTATAATTCCTCTGACGCTCTCACCGTTCTTCGCTAAATTCCGGTTAATCCAGCCCATATATCGTTGAATCTGACCTACTACTTTATCGCTTTCTTTTCCCTTTTTTGTTTCAACCACGACAAAATCTCTATTCCTATCACTGCACAGAAGGTCTATGCGACCAACAGTCTTTGTATCGTATTCCTTTTCCTTCAGTTCAAGACCCTTTTCTATCTGCGATGGGTCGCTTGCCAGATAGTTTATCAAATCTTTTTCTAAACTCACAGAATAAGGTGGAATCTCTACAGCCTCTTCTTCATCCTCAAACTCTTCTGCTAAGGCATAATAGCCTTTTTCAAGTCCTTCGGTAGATAAAATCCCTTCTTTTTTGAGTTTGTTTAGATACGAAGTAAGTCCTGATGGTGTTCTATACCCTTTTTTGACGTGTTCGGGTTGGCTGCTTCTTATAAAATCGATGATTGCGTCTCTATGTGCTGTGTGCTCTTTCTTTTCGTTTCTCAGATAGTACACAATCAAATCTCTTACACGCATCTTCTCTAAATCAAGCATTTCCATCTTCTGCCCTCCTTTTTTCTCCTTTCCCCAGCGCCGCTGCGAAACACACTTTAAATCTCATCAACATTTTTTAACACTTCTTATGATGCCTTTATTTTTGGCGCTTCGACAAACAAACCAAGTGTACCTCTAATTTCAAGCCCAAGTGCCTTTGCAGCATTTCTGCCTCTTTTTTCGTCAATCAATATTCTAGCACCGGAGTGCAGTGCCAGAGCAATTGCCTCCGCTTCTCCTTCATCAACCACAAGCATGAGTGCCTTCACCAATTCGGTGTTTTTCACTTCAGTAGCCTTAATCCAAGGATTATTTCGGAATAGAATAGACCCTTCAGTTTTTCTCCGTAACTCTCTCGCGACAGCCTCAGGGGCCAAAACTTCTTCATGCACCTCTTTAAGAATAAAAAGTAACCTCGATTTAAACAACACCACTAAGGGACCGGTATCAGAAACGATCATATTTTGCCAAGTTCCTCTTGTAAGTCCTCCACGGTGATGTTTGTGTAGCTGATCTTCCTTTTTCCTAACTCGTAGAGAAAATCCCAGAGAGTTAACTTTGCAGTATCCGCAGCTTGTTTCAATGTCATCTTCCCCTCTCGGTAAAGCTCCACAGCTAAAGCTATTCTCGCCTCGTGATATTTCTTCTGGAGTTCGAGCATGTTATCCGCCAAAGCTACGAGTTTATCGTGCTTTGCTACCTCCTCATGATTGGAGAAGTCATTGAAGGGCACAGAAAGCTTCTTTAGGTTTGCGATTTTGATTTCTGGTATTTGTATAGCTCACCGCAAACAAAGTTCATTGGTGAGCAATTCTTTGAGTTCATCATAGACATCCTTTCCCTGTAACCGCCACGTAGCGAAGACTGAAGCGATGTATAAGCCCTTACAGGGCTTGCGGGGTTATAGGGGCAGAGCCCCTATTGATAATATTCAGCACCATTCTCGGATCTAAAAGTACCGATGACCTTCCGCATAAGCACGTGCTCCCTGATAACCTGCTCGCTGAGATTGTTCGTTGGCTCCATTCCAGGGTAAAGGAGGCATGTATACCCGCTTCCCAGACCGTTTCGGATATACGTTACCGGCTTCTTCAGTTCTTTGAACGTGCTGAATTGCTCCGCTATCAAACTTTAGGAAAGTTTGATCAAAATGCTTCGCTATCTGCCATTTCCCTATCCCACACTTCTTTCTGCTGTATCCGCTCTTCCATGGATGCAGGCGGGTCTTTCCCGAGGAACTCCTTTAATGCCTTGAATTTTGCATGAATGGTCTTTGATAGCTCCTTACCGCCGGGCTTTTCGATGAACGCCCTTAGGCGTGATGTCGAAGGAATTGAGGTTTTAAATTCTCGTTTATCTTTATTAGCTCTGCATTCTGCTTTGTTAACCCAGCATTCTGCTTTTCTAGTTCTGCTACCTTTTCTTCCAGCGCCTCTATCTGGAGCATCAAACTTCGATAATCGCTCGCTGTTACTGACATCTCCACACTCAGACTTTCAGCCATCAAAAGTAATATGGTGCCATATATTTAAATAAAGGTATTTCCCACTCCAACATATAATGAGCATATGCACATGTCCGGAAAAAATCGAAAAGTTTTTAAAGGGATATGTAGCTATACAACTAAAATGAACAAACATTTGTGTACTGCCATGCTGATATTCTCAAAGAGTGCAAGGTTGGAGAGGTTTAAGAAAGAGCTTCTTCCTCTTATCTTGCTGTTTGCCCTGGCCTTTACAATACGCTTCATGGGTGGCGCATGGGAAACTAGATGGGACAACGATGCGTACATGGCGAGACAGTCCGAGCATATCTATTCGTTCGGACACCCGGCAGTTCCGGACCCTTTCAGCTCATCGCCCTTATATCAGCCGGGTATGGCATATCTTCTCGCCTTCGTGGGCTGGATAACTGACTTTATCCCATACAAATTTGCGCTGCCAGGCATGATCATCTCAGAGGGACTGGTGCCACCCTTGCTCGGGGCTGCCACCGTGCTGGTTGTATACTGGTTTGCAAAAAGCCTGTTTAATAAGCCTGCGGGAGTCATTGCGGGAGTTCTTGCTTCATTCTCCTATTTTCTGATTTCCCGAACCATGAAAGGGTTCGTCTTCCACAACGCGCTTTCCCTTTTTCTCATCATCTTGACTGTTACGGTTGCTTGGCAAGCGCTCAAGACGATTGAGGAATCCTTTCCACGTGATTTTAAGAGTCGAACTGTCTATTTGGCAACGATCCTCGCTCCGGCAGTTCTTATCGGCCTTACGGGTTTCACATGGGGTGGCTACTTTATCCTGCATGCGATACTGTTTTTTTACGGACTGCTGCTCACCGCTTTCACTTTGATCAGCCGCAATTCTCTGAATAGCGATAAAAATTATCTGCTGAAGACCTGGGTGTTCATCTGTTCTACTCTGCTTTTAGGCTCTCTACTCGCATTAATGCTTTATCCGGTACGTGGACCACCGGAGATACTAAGAGCGGCACAGATGCTGCGATTTGCAGAAGGGCCGCTGGTCTATAAATTTACGGCAGACCTCCATGCGCCAGTACTCGGCAACTTTGACGCTCTTTTTGGATCATTTCTGGTGATTGGGGTTGCCCTGACCGCAATTGGCGTATACGGTCTTTACAAACGCGACGAAGAACGAGGATTATATCTCCTTGTTGCACTGCTCGTTACCCTGGTTCCTGCAGTCAGAGCATACCATTTCATCGACATATTCTCAATGTTTGCGTATACTGCCCTCGGCATAGGTGCCGCGTTCCTCGTGGAAAGAGCAAGACGGAACGAGCAAAAATTCCTGTGGAAAAAGCTGGTGGCAGTAGCTGTTCTCATAATCTTAGGCATCGCATTCGTCAATCCTGTTATTGGTTCTTTACCTGCTGTGCGTTTTTCCTATACGATTAAACCAGAATGGAAAGATGCGTTTTGCTACATCAAAAATAATACGGACCCGGATTCCCTGTTCATCAACTGGTGGGACTATGGCAATTCATTAGCGTATTTCGCACAACGGCGGTCGGTAATCGACCAGATGCACTTCCCAGACGATGAAGTAACGGCGGTCTCATCGGTCATCATGGCAACGGACCCTGAGGAAGGATTGCAGATAGCTCGAACTCTCAAACAGCAACACAATAGCTCAGAAGTATATCTGATGCTCTTTCTAAATGATGCTTTTATATCGCCCGTGATAGGTTATGCTGCTGGGTACAAACAAGCATCCGTTAATGAGTCTATCGTGATGATTTGCGATGAGCATGGGCGATTGGTTGGGATGAATGATCTCACAAATCAGACTACCTACTACCGGCTCTGGACTAAACAGTCCATAGCTGGCTACACGCCTTTTTATGCGAATAATGAAGTAAAAATATATAGGTTAAACGTGTAGCAATTTGAATTTATTTTCCCCTTAACGAACTGCATTCGGTATCAGGATAGAGACTTATCACTTCTAAAGCTTCTTTTATCGCATCAGAAATAAAATCCGGTGGTCTCGTTCTATCTCAGTTTGTTAGCCTCTCAACTCAACTCCAATGGCTTTGCCTCTGACCACATCTCATCAAATTTCTCTCTCAGCTCTTTTGCTAATTTCACATCCCATATCTTCGTCATCGCAAGTATTGAAGCGGGATTCTTTGGATTTGCCACTTCTAAAACGACCTTTTCGCGGTCAATAACCTCAAAATAAGAAGGAATAGCTTTTTTCATCACTCTTATTTCAACTTTATCCATTATTTTCTCTTTTACGCCAAGCTCTTTCAAATATTCCAGCTCTGGTATTATGAACTCTTCATTCAGCAGTGCTTTTATTTTTACTCCCCTCTCGGTAGCTTTAATCACCTCATAAAGTATGAGGTTATATTCACTATCTTTAAACACACACTCCCCGTTTTGAGATTCACAGTCTAAGATAACGCAGCAGATTTCTTTCTCCGCCTCTTCAAAATTGGATTTTATCATTTCCGCAACTTCTTCTATCCCGACCGCGGTTGTCCAGAAGGTTCTTTCTTTAGGTCTCGCAGGAATTCTCTTTGAAATAATTTCTTCTACCTGTAATGCTGCTTCAATCGTCTTCTGCAACTGCTTTTCCATATTCTCCCTCTTTTGCTGCAATAGCGTCTTAAACGCCAATCGGGGTTTTCTTGCTATGTATCTCTTTGGTCTGGTGTTTTGAACCTCAATCAACCCCCTGGCAGCGAGCGAATTCAATTCCTGATACACTCTGCCAAACGGGATTTTTGTCGCCTTGCATATCACGCTTGCCTCGGCAATACCCAATTCCACTACTTTCAGGTACGCCTCAATCTCATAATTGCTCAACCCGAGTTCCTTGAGCAGTCTCTTCACTTCCATTTTACAACATCTTTATAGGTTTTTTGTTGAGTATAAATCTTATCTATTCTATTGTAATTTAGATATATCAATATAAAAAATGTATTATTTTGGGATTAAAAAGATGAGAAAAAGGGGAAAAATGGGAAGGAGTGTTTTAGCAGGTGGCATAGTTATCTGCATCGTAGCGGCTTTTATCAGCTCTTTGGCAATTCTAGTTCCGGCATTGGCTGCATTGCAAGCAGAAGACACTGTGAAGGTCACCGTGAATGCACCTGAGTATGTAAACGGGACTTTTAATGCGAGCATAGATGTGGATAATATTACGGATTTCAACTCAGGGCAATTCGACCTTTCCTTTAATTCAAGCGTGGTGAACGTAACTGGCGTAGGGGATGGTGAAATAGCGGGAGAAACGGTGCCGATATTCATGTGGGATTTCGTTAACGCAGACAAGGTGCGGGTGCTTGTCAGTATGCCAATGGGAGTAGGTTTAAATGGCTCAGGGCACTTAGCAGAAGTGGAGTTCGGGGTAAGAGGAGAAGAGGGAGATAGAAGCAAGCTGGACATTTCTGGTGGGCTGCTCGTGGATACCGAAGCGAAGGAGATAGAAGTGGAATGGTATCACGATGAAGTAACAGTTAAAATTAAAGCAGTTGTGTTTGATACGGGTGAAGGAACGTATCCAAGCATCTTTGGAACGCATGAAGGAACAATTACACCTGCTAAAGATATTTCCGTGCATAAGATGTACACATACCCATGCACAGGGACGGGTGGGCATTCTGAATATGTAAGGATTTGGAATGCCACATTGGATATGGATATAAGTGCTACCTGGAAGGGCTATACCGGAAATTACCACAACATCGTTTTCCACGAACCATTCACACTATCCGCAGGAGAAACTTACAACTACACCATTAGAACAGGTTCTTATCCGCTGGTCCATCACACTGAAGAATTAGAATTAGACGGGGGAATGATGAGGTGCACAAAATTCACAGACGCAAATGGTCGCACTTTTAACGATTGGATTCTGGCGATGAAACTCTGGTAAGAGGTATGGAAGAGAGATGAAGGAAGAAAGAAAGGATAGATGCGATAAGGAGGTAGGAAGAAGAGAAAGAAGTTGCAAAGGAACCTTGAAGTTGCCAATAGTGGCTAAAGCAGTTTTACTTGTCTTAATGGCAATAGCGGTTACGTCTCTCACGCTTGCTCCCGCAGCAGCACAGGAAGCAGATGTTACAGTTTCGGTTAATGCACCGGAATATGTAGAGGGAAATACTTTTGTCGCTACCATAGCAGTGGATAGTGTAACCGACTTCAATTCAGCACAGTTCGACCTATCTTTTAATCCCGATGTTGTGAAGGTAAGCAATGTAAAGGAGGGGGAAATAAACGGAGAGAATATTCCGATTGTCATGTGGGTTTTAAACAATGATAAGGATACTGTGCGGGTGCTTGCAAGTCTGACAATTGGAGAAAGTGAGAGCGGCTCCGGGTACTTAGCAGAAGTGGAGTTCGAGGTAAAAGGAGAAGAGGGAGAGAAAAGCGAGTTAAACCTCTCTAACGGGGAACTTGTTAATGAGACCGGGAAAATAATGCTATCGAATTGGCATGGTGCTGAGGTAACAATAGGTGTTACGCCTACACCAACGCCAGAAGAGGAGGAAGATGAAGAAGAAACTACGCCAACGCCTACACAGGAACCCGAAGTAACTCCTACACTTACGCCGGAAGCAAATATAACAGAACCAATAGTCACAACGCCTACGCCAACATTAGCACATGGTGTAACGCCATTGCAAGAAGCAACACCAGCGGTAAAAACAACGCCAAAGCCAACAGCACCGCCAACCACTGAGGAAAAGCTAACGCCCACACCAACGCCAAAGCCTGCCGCTCCAGGATTCGAAGCTATGTTTGCAATAGCAGTGATGCTGGCAGTTGCGTATGTTTTCAAAAAAGTGGGAAGGTGATAAAGGGAAAAATGAAAAGCAAAACGAAAATATTAGAAATAGCAATCGTGCTGTGCCTGGTGCTGTTAGTTTCTATGTCTACCTTACCAGGAATTGCCGCTGATCAAAACCAGGAAATGCAAAAAGTAAGTGCAAGCGAGGTTACAGCAGTTTTAGAGATTTACGGCAACGCAAATGAAGACAATACCATTGACATGCGTGACTTCACCTACACGGCGAGAATAATCTGCTGGTTAGAAGAGGAAACGGATTTGGCAGATGCAAATTATGACGGAAGAATAAGCGTGGCTGATATGACGCAGATAGGGCTGATTATTCTCGGCAGGGAAAGTGAGCTTACGCTTAGTGATAGCGCAGATAGAACGGTGACGATATACAAGCCAGTTGAGCGAGTAGTTATCGCGTATTGGATCGATACCGCTGTGACGTTACAGGCACTAAAAGCCGAGGATACCGTGGTTGGTGTTACTGATGTCATAAAAGACGAGACAATACTCTTCCCCGAGCTCAGCAAACTCCCAAGTGTTGGATCAGATCCCGATCCTGCTGCTCTCGATTTTGAGAAGATACTGGAGCTTCGACCCGATATGGTCTTTACAGGAGGTTCTTCAGCGAACCCAACCGCCTATGAAGAAATTGCACGAAGGATACATTCTGTAAATCCAGACATCGCAGTAATTTTCTTTACTTTCTGCGACCCGGTGCTTTACATCGAGGAAGTAAGAAAGACAGGATATATCTTTGATAGGAAAGAGGAAGCAGAAGAGCTTATTAAGTTCATTGAGGAACATCTAAATGAGATTAAGGAAAAGGTTAGTAACATCCCTGAAGATATGAGACCAAAAGTTTACTATGAGTTTTTCTTTGATTACTACACGAGCGGTGAAGGAACAACCTTTGGCGGAGATATCGAAACGGCTGGTGGAAAAAATGTCTTTGATGACCTTTCAGGCTTCGGCTACTCGTTGATACCTATGGATCCTGAAGAAGTGATAAATCGCACCCCAGAAGTTATAATTCACCATGTGGGAGGGGCTTATGCTGGTCAAGTTGGTTGGGGAACAGATGATGTAACTGCACTGCGTGATAAAAGAGAAGAGATTATGAATCGCCCCGGATTTGCTGCTATTCCCGCAGTGAAGAGCGGAAGCGTTTACACGCTCGCATCTGATGTTGTACTCTCCCCACTCTATCCAGTGGGTATAGCGTATTATGCAAAGTGGTTCTATCCAGAGCTATTCGAGGATTTGGATCCAAATGCGATTCATCAGGAATACCTCACTAAGTTCCTCAGAATAGACTACGACTTGAGCAGGCACGGCGTATTCGTGTATCATCCAGAGCAGCATCCAGATGGAAGGTGATAATATGCTAGTGGTAGATAGCAAGCAGGTAGTGAGATAGCATGAAAATAGAAAATATGTCCCTTATTATGTGGTGCAAATCCCCGAGGGGGCGAAACGATAGGAAAGAAAGCGAAGGTATAGATAAAAGAAAAGGAGGTGAAAAGTATGACCTACGAAGAGTTTATGGAAGCTGGCTGCTTCAGCAACCACTAAATAAACCTATGTTTGTGGGTATTACAAAAAACTGAAAAATCGGGTGGTGGGGTGTCTCCCACCCCCTTTTATTTAAAGATGAAAAGGGAATGCACAAATGGATATAATGAGTGTGATAGATAGATCGAGGGAATATTTAATTACAAAACAGAGACAAGACGGATCCATTTATGGTGAAGTTGAGTACAGCATTTGGCCTAGTGCAGCATATCTGCTATTATTAAATTATCTTGGAGTTCATCACGGGAGAAAAATGGATTTAATTGAATGGATTATTGACCATCAAAATGAAGATGGAAGTTGGGGAGTTATAACAGACAAGTCTAATGGAGATTACCAAAATACACTAATGGGGTTAGCAGCTGTAAAGGCGTATATGGGCAGAGACAGAGCAGAGAGAGCAAGAGAATGGGTTCAAACATTTTCAGGTGACAAACTATTAACTCCTTTTACAGCAATCCTCCTTTCGACTAAGGAAGAAGATATAAGAATTCCAATTCCAATATATCTCACCTCAGTCAAATTTGGCAAAAATTTAGGTAAACTTCATATGATATTCCCGAAACTTTTTTCATGGAGTATTTTCTTTTATCCTCCATCATGGCTTGGAGAGGATATTCATCCTTCCTTTCAAATAATATCTGTGTTAAAGAGAAAAAAGGATAAGAAAAAACTAAATTATTTTGACAAAATGATCGTTAATCGTGCTGAAAAAAAGCTTACCGAGTTGCAGTTAGAAAATGGTAGTTGGTCATGCCTGGCGTTATCTACAATGTGTGCGATATATGCACTTCATGAATTGGATCATGACGTCGGCAGTGCACCAATCACCAAAGGATTACAGTTTCTTAGCAATTTAATGGGGCAAGAAGGCAATTTTAATTTGTTCCGACTGAAGGTATGGGAAACCTCCCTTGCAGTAATAGCGCTAACTGAAAGTGATATGCCTCCGGGCAATCCAATAATAATAGCAGGAAATTTCCTGATTAGAGCTCAAACAGAAAAAGGGGGGTGGTCATTTGACTTCCCCAGCAACGTACCCGATAATGACGACACTGCCTTATCCCTTTTAGCGCTAAACCGTATACCAATCGAACAAAAAAGTAATGCAGTTAAGCATGGTATAGATTATCTCATAAGAATGCAAAATGATGACGGCGGTTGGGGTGCTTTTGACAGGAATCAGTGCCGTAAAGACCCCGGGAAAAAACCGCCTTTTGAATTGTTATGCCTAATGGATCCCAGTACTGCTGACGTAACCGGGCACGTTCTCCAGGCATTGAAGGATGTGGGTGGCTTAGATAAATCGTCAAAGATAATTAGAAAAGCGATCAAGTGGTTGAAGAATGATCAAATAAAATGTGGTGCGTGGTGGGGCAGATGGGGAATATGCTACATATACGGTACAAGTCGAGTGTTACATGGGTTAAAAGCTGTTGGAGAAAACTTACATTCTGATTATATTTTAAAAGCTATAAGATGGATGCAAGAAATCCAAAATCCTGACGGTGGTTGGGGTGAAGATATTGCCAGTTCTCGCTCTAATGAGCCAATATTTGGTCCAAGCACTGTAGAACATACAAGTTGGGCCTTGTTAGCACTGATGGATGTAAATATTGACCTCCGCTCAGAAGTAATAAGGAGAGGGATAGACTTTTTATTAAAATCTCAAATGGAAGACGGGAACTTTCCAGGAGTGCATACTGCAGATGGTATAGATCCGGTAAAATACGAATTGTACTCTGTTATATTTCCGCTTTGGGCACTATCAAAGTTCCAAAAAATGATAGGAGGGAGTTAAATGGAGTATACACCATTTTTATTGATATTTCATATAACAGGAAGATGCAATTTACAGTGTGCATACTGCTATGCAAGCTCATATGACCGGACAGATTTAAAAATTGAGGTGGTACAGGATATATTATCACAAGCCGCCGAGTTTGACACCAGACATGTCATTTTAAGTGGTGGCGAACCTCTGCTTCATCCTGATTTCTATGAGATTGTAGAATACGCAAAGGAACTTGGGCTGAAAGTTCATATAACATCAAATGGCACGATGATTGATGAAATTGCTGCTGAGAAATTAAAATCACTTGATGCAAACGTTACAATCAGCCTTGATGGTTCCTGTGTTGAGGTCAATGATCCGTTACGTGGAGCGGGAACGTTCAAAATGGCAATGAACAGCATTGATAATCTTGTCAACTCAGGCGTCTATACCTCAATGCGGATGACTCTGGTAAAGCAAAACGTCAATGATGTGCGTAATTACATAGAACTGGCTATGCAACTCAATGTCAATAGATGCATAATTGAACGGGTGACAGGTATTATAGAAATTCCGCAGTCCATGGAATTAGAACCATCAATCGCTGATGTGCTCCGATCTTTTAAAATCATGTCAGAATACAGGAATGTGAATGGGTTCAATGTCGGATCAAATGATCCACTATGGTTATTATTTCGAAAAGATATAGTGGAAAAATACAAAAACAAAACACATATATGTGGTGGATGCGTTGCTGGAGTAACAACAATAACCGTTAATCCTGACCTTACGGTCACTCCTTGCCCCAGGTTACCAATTACGGTCGGTAATTTAAAAGATGATTCACTGGGAGATATCTGGCACAATTCTGATGTTCTTCAAAACTTACGAGATAGGGATCTTTTCGAGGGTTGTTCATCCTGCAACTACAAATACATTTGTGGTGGTTGTAGAGGTGCAGCACACGCTCATGGGTCATATTTAGGTAAAGATCCACACTGCTGGAGGGTAAACAGATGAAATGCGTACTGTTAGTCACTGAATCATGTAATCTGAGATGTAAATACTGTTATATCAGCGCTGGCGAAAATAATGCGCCACTTGCACCAACGCAGCATATAATGCATATTATTGACCTGCTGGATACAATTGGCATAAAAAAGTTAATCATCGGCGGAGGAGAGCCTCTCTTAAGAGAGGATATATTTGACATTTTAGATAAAGCTACTGCAAGAATGCCCACGCATTTACTAACAAATGGAACGTTGATAAACGAAAAAACAGCAAAAAAAATGGCTTTGAGTGGAATAGATGGTGTGAGCATTAGCCTGGACTCTCCTATGCCAAAAGTCCATGATGAACTTAGAGATGGGTCATTCACCTCGGTTATCAATGGTATAAAACTTTGTGTAAAAGAGGGGCTGAATGTTGACGTAGCGGCGTGTGTGACTACGAAAAACTTTGATTATGCACTGGATTTAATACTTTTTGCTGAAAATATTGGTGCCACTTCAATCACTTTTGAAGGCTTAAATCCCGTTGGGAGAGGAAAAGATTGTGCAAACTTAGCATTAACAGCAAGACAAACAGATACATTTTTACAAACTATATATGAGATACTACATGATATAAAGCCGAACATTAAAGTAGTAGTATTTGACCCACAATGGGTCAGATGGGACCGTAGTGCAATGGGTTGTGAAGTAGGAAAAACCTTCTTCGGATTGCGCTCGAATGGTGACATACTTCCATGCACTAATCTCCCTATAACCTTGGGGAACATATTAGAAGATGACTTCTCAGCTATATGGAACTGCGAAATGATGAATGCCCTCCGCACGAAGCGAAATGGCGGCTGCAATACATGTCAATATCGAGACCGATGTGGTGGATGTCGAAGTAAAGCGTATGCTGCGGGGGATATATTTGGAAGTGATCCATCATGTTCGCAGGCACCGGAAGAGGAGGAGGTGAGGCAATGGTAAAACGCTTAGCAAAATTGGCAAAATTCATAGAGCTGCCTCGACCGCCATTGCTTGTTGTTCCTGCCGCTTTAGGAACTTGTGGGGTATTCCTTTCTTGTGCGGATTCGAATTTCATTGCACTGATACTTGGAGCGTTAATTCCAGGTTTAGCCTGGGCTGGCGGGCTAGTATTCAATGACTATTTCGATATAAAATCCGATATAATAAGATATCCAGAAAGACCGATTGCTTCAGGCACTATATCTAAGCGAGAAGCTATTGTCTATGGGTTATTATTCTATACTGTATGTTTGATTCTTGCTTTTCTTGTGAACATATATTGCTTGTTAGTAAGCTCAATAGGCGTAATTATAGGGACCATTTATTCATATTTAGGGTATTTAAAGCGGGAAGGTATCCTTAGAAATTCATGTTTCGGACTATCTGCTGCTTTGTGCATATTAGTTGGCTCTATTATCGGTGGAAATATCTCGTCATTGGCTATAACTGTGACAATTATAGGTATGCTCATATATACCAGTGACAATATTATTGGGAGGTTTCCAGATATTGAAGTTGACAGAAGCATGGGTGCCCGAACTTTGCCTATACAAATTGGATCAAAGCCAGCTGCAATGGTTGCATTTTTGTTAACAATATCAGCAGTATGTATTATAATGTTTCTCTGGCTATTAGGACTTCATATCTCTTATCTGCCTACAGCTTCTATCGCTGGCATGTCTTTGATTTGGTCATCCTTTGCCGTATTCATAGATCCTGAAAGATTCGGCATAGATGAGTCCATTATCTTTTTCCGTTATATGAGTCAGTTGTTGCTTTACATGTCATTCATAATAGGGGTAGAAGGGTAGGGAGGTGATACAAGTGGATAACGAATTCAAGGAAGCGTTGGATAAAGCAATTAGAATAAACTGCAAGAACAAGACTCGCCACGATGTAGAGGAGTAAAAAGAGATGTTCAAGGATTTGCTCATGCTTGCAGGTAAACGAAAAGCTAAGCTAATTACATCCTGTATTCTTCTCATCCTCGCCTCCGCTCTTTCGGTAATACCTTTTCTCTTGATATATCTGCTTTTATTGGAGCTATTCCACACGGCTCCTGATCGGTCAAATGCCTGGTATCTTGTAACTCTGCTCGCTTTTGTTTACATCACCAGCTACATCGTCCTTATTTATGCTTACGACCTCTCGCATCGAGCAGCCTATGAGATCCTCTATGATGTCAGGCTTGAGCTCGGTGAGAGGATGACCAGATTGCCATTAGGTTACTTCAATGATAGGAACACAGGGGAACTGGAGACGGTTATGAACGAGAACGTGGAGCGTCTGGAGTTCTTCTTAGCACACCATCTTCCTGAAATAATAACGACGATCTTCGTTCCCATCTTCTTAGGAATCCTTCTCTTTCTTCTGGACTGGCGCATGGGGCTTGCATCCACAGCTCCTCCTTTACTGGCTCTGGTCGTTCTTCTCCTCTCATCAGGCAGGAAATGGTCGCAGATGGTGCAGAAATTCCTGACCGCGCAGTCCAGAGTCAATGCCGCTATCGTGGAATACACCCAGGGGATAAAAGCCATCAAGGCATTCAACCAAACGGCGGAATCTTTCCAGAAATTCCAGACGAACATCGCTACATGGCGGGATAGTCTGATGAAGTGGAGTAAGGAAACAGCCCTTTCTTTCACCATCTACGAAGCGATTATCAACTCTACCCTTGTAGCAATAGTCCCTGTGGGCTTATGGCTCTACCGGCAGGGAACTTTGAGCATAGAGATGTTCCTCTTATTTCTGCTTCTCGGTCCTCTCTTCGGCACCCAGTTTATGCGCATATATCAGTTCCTGAGATACTGGCTGGAGGAAAAAGAATGTGTTGACAGGGTGAATAAACTGCGCTACGCACAGGTTCTTGCTGACTGCGTTGAGGATAAAACCCCCTCGCGTTTCGACATCACCTTTAAGAATGTGAGTTTCTCTTATGACGGCAATGAGAAATATGCTTTACAGGATATAAGCTTCCACGTAGCTCATGGAGCTGTGTGCGCCCTGGTTGGTCCCTCTGGAGCCGGTAAGAGCACCATCGCAAGGCTAATTCCAAGGTTCTGGGACGTGGAAAAAGGTGAGATCCTCATCGGCGAATACAGTATAAAGGATATACCTATCCAGAGACTGCTCTCTTACATCTCTCTTGTTTTTCAGGAAGTCTTTCTCTTCAACGATTCCATCCTGGAGAACATCCGGCTGGGAAAGCCTGAAGCGACGGAGGAGGAAGTAAAGGCTGCTGCCCGTGCTGCCCGCTGTGAGGAGTTCATAGAGATGCTCCCCGATGGATGCTCCACAATGATAGGTGAGAAAGGGATAAAGCTGAGCGCAGGCGAGAAACAAAGGATATCTATTGCCCGTGCGCTTCTTAAGGATGCACCTGTCGTTATACTGGATGAAGCTACCGCATTCGTTGACCCTGAGAATGAAGACCTTATTCAGGAGGCGATAAGTAATCTGATCAGGGAAAAAACGGTCATTATAATCGCACACAGGCTCTCCACCATCACTGATGTAGACCAGATTCTCGTAATAGAAAGAGGGAGGATTGTAGAGCGTGGTAAGCATAAAGATTTGGTGAAAGCAGATGGGCTGTACAAGAGGATGTGGGAGGCGCACATCTCTTCTATCGGATGGGGGATCAGGAGGTAGGGGAATGGGGATGATTAAAAATCTGTTCTTCCTGGCTGGAAAGCACCGTAAAAGGTTGAAACTTATCTTCTCGTTAATGGCATTAAGGGGGGCGGTCAGGATTATACCCATCATGATTCTCTACCTGATTTTGATGGAGCTTCTAAGTGCCGATGTAAACCCGTGGAGGATTCTTGAGTTAACAGCTTATTTAGCAATGGTCTTTCTCGGAATCAACATCTGGGACCATTACATGGTGCTTTTTACGATGAAAGTGGGTCATGAAGTATGCTATGACATCAGGATGAATCTTGGCGATAAGATAATAAAACTGCCTCTTGGATTCTTTGTCAGGAGACAAACAGGGGAGCTCAACACGATAATGAGCGAGTATGTCTCGAGAGTTGAGATGTTCCTCTCTGCTGCAGCTCCTTTTATGTTCTCGTCCTTAGCATGTGCTCTTACGATGATGGCTTTCTTCATGATTTTAGACTGGCGGATGGCGTTTGCCGCCGCATCTGTCATCCCTCTGGCTTTAATAGCTTTTACACACGCCGATAGGATCGCAGAAAGGGTAACCAGGGCAAGAGAGGAATCCCTGCGCCGGACGAACTCTCTCATCGTGGAATTCATACAGGGGATGCCGGTGATTAAGATCTTCAACCAGGTGGCATCCAGGTTTCGCAGGTTCCAGGATTCGATGAAGGACTTCAGGGATAAAAACATCCGTGCAGTGATAGCCGTGACCATTCCGAGCATAATCCTGCTCACCTTCACCGGACTCAGCATCGTCATCCTTCTTCCCCTTGGATTATACCTTTACCTTAAAGGCTTCCTACCCCTGAGCACCTTTGTCTTCTTCATCATCGCTGCTCCTTCTTTTTCTGATTCGGTTGCTCACTATCTATACGGGTATCTCCATGTCAAAAGCTCTCAGGGTCAGGCAATGAGGCATATCATTGAGGTCCTGGAAGAAAACCCTCTTCACGAACCGGAAGACGGTGCAGAACGGGAAAATTTTGAGATAGAATTTGTAAACGTCTCTTTCAGCTATGATGAGAGACTTGTCCTCGAAGATGTAAGTTTTAAAATCCGTGAAGGAAGCATCGCTGCACTTGTAGGACCATCAGGGGCTGGGAAAACCACCATCGTCAACCTCATCGCCCGGTTCTGGGACGTGAATTCAGGCGAGATAAGAATTGGAGGGCAAAATATCCAGGAAATAAAACTTGACCGGTTGCTCTCCTACATCTCTATGGTCTTTCAGGAGGTCATCTTATTCGATGATACTATCATGGAGAATATCAGATTAGGACGAAGAGACGCTACTGATGGAGAGGTCATTTCAGCCGCCAGAGCAGCAAGATGTCATGAGTTCATCGAGGAACTGCCCGATGGATATGATACCATTATAGGCGAAAGGGGAGCAAAATTAAGTGGAGGGGAGAAGCAAAGAATTTCAATTGCAAGGGCAATTTTGAAAGATGCTCCAATCGTCATTCTGGACGAAGCCACAGTTTTTATAGACCCGGAGAACGAGAACCTAATTCAGGAAGCAATCAATGACTTGACGAAAGATAAGACTGTTATTGTTATTGCTCATAGACTCTCTACAATTGTCTCCGCAGATCAGATCTTCGTTCTGGATAAAGGAAGAATTGTAGAAAGAGGATGTCACAATGAGCTCTTAGCTGCGAATGGATTATACCGGAGACTCTGGGATGCTCATCAATCTGCAAGAGGATGGAAATTATAGGAAGGTTGCGGAAGAAGAAGGTTGCTGAGCACTACGACAAGATATCGAAATATTATGATGGATTTGGCTTCGGCTTTTTAAAAAGGCTATTTGAGTTTTGCCTATATGTCGGAATACTCAACTACCTCGAATCAGGTGATGCGGCATTGGACGTTGCCTGCGGTACAGGAAACATGTCCTTCGAACTCGTCACTAAATTTAAACGAGTGTATGGAATAGACATCTCAAAGGGAATGCTGAAGAATGCGAGGTTAAAGATGGAAACAGCAGAAGCAAAGAACGGGCAAATCGGGTTTATATATGGCGACGGAGAATATCTCCCATTTAAAGACAAAACCTTCGATGCGGTGACGTGCATACTCGCAATATCGCACTTCTCAGACGTAGAGAGGGCAATATCAGAGACGAAGCGAGTTTTGAAGAACGGAGGCATCATGGTGTTTAATCTACTCGAACTTAGAGATGGCGTTTTAAAGAAGGTATTCGAAAGGAGATTGCAATCGCTTCGGAGACAGTTTTCTACCGAGTTAGATTCTGAAAAACTGTTAAGGTTTTTGGGTAATGCCGAAATATACGAAAGAAGAAAAAATCTCGGTCCTTTTTTTCGATATACCTTTAACAATTCTGTTTTCGTTTATCAAAAGCAAAATGGTGGAGAAGCGAGGAGGGGTCAGGTATAGCGGAAAATGCGAAAAGGAAAAATGCGAGAGCGGGGAAGATTTTTACAGCCACCCGCTTTTCATATTTTTTGTGAAATTTTATGCCGAGTTCTCAAATAGTCTAATAAGGTGCGTCACGCAAAGTCAGAGCAGGGGGTAAATAAAACGGGAAAAAATGGAAATAGTGAAAATTGGAAGAAAAACACCAATAGGACGAAGGCAATTGAGTATCGTGCTTGTGCTCGTGATGTTGAGCATGATACTGGCATTGATACCAGGTGCAATGGCAGGCGACCCAACAGGGGCAAGGACGCTTGAAGAGAATCCTGAGGCGCCAGTAGACTACGTCTGGATTTTAGTCTGCGGG